>NZ_FOKI01000023.1 GCF_900111985.1 Clostridium frigidicarnis | reverse complement strand
TCTTGGTCTTTAATCTTTTCAATAGCTTTTTTATACTCTTTTTTATAATTAGGTATTATTTCATTATTCTTAGGCTCTTTTGGCTCTAATGTTTGAGAATAACGACGATAATTATTAACCCATCTACTTAATAATTGGGGATTTAAGTCGTACCTTTTAGCAATTAAAATATTGCTTCCTGATTCTAAAACTTCCTTAACAAATGAAACTCTTTGATCTTCTGAAAACTTTCTTGTAAATCTTTTTTTCTCCATGCCTTAGACCTCCTAATCATCTTAAAACTATTTTACTTTGTTTGAGTAAACATTGTCCATTCTAATTAAGGGGCCTATAGGCTATAGGCTTGTCACTTACCACTTGCAACTTATAACTGTTTTAAAAATCTCTTTAGCCCTAAGTTTTATAAGTATTTTAGCATCAAAAATTCCTATACATAAATAAAAACATAGGATTACTTTAAAAGTAATCCTATGTTTTTATTATTTTATCTTTTTTAATTCATCTATTAATTTTTCATTTAATATTCTTATATGTGTACCCTTCATACCTAGTGATCTAGATTCTATAACTCCAGCACTCTCAAATTTTCTTAGTGCATTAACTATAACTGATCTAGTTATTCCAACTTTATCAGCTATTTTAGAAGCTACAAGTAATCCCTCTGGACCATCTAATTCATTAAATATATGTTCAACAGCTTCAAGTTCTGAATAAGATAGAGTTCCAATAGCAAGTTGAACTACCGCTTTCTTTCTTGCTTCCTCTTCTATTTGATCTTGTTTAGCTCTTAACATTTCCATTCCTACTATAGTAGCACTATATTCTACTATTACTAAATCTTCATCAGTAAATGGTTCTCCAAATCTAGCTAATAATAATGTACCTATTCTTTCCCTATTTCCAACTATAGGTACTATTGTTGATAACTTTCCTTGGGTATCACATTCTCCTTCCATTTCAAAAACACATTCGCCTTTGTTTGGAAGATTAGCTAATGTATCATTTACATTTAATAACTTAGAATTGTACTCTTCTGGAAATCTTCCTTCTGATAAAACCTTGTTTTTTACTACTTCGCACTCGAATCCATTTGAAAAATTATGTCCTAAGATCTTACCTTTTCTGCTTACTATATAACCGTTACAATTTAAAACTTCACTTAGTAATTTGCAGATGTCATCAAAAACCACTGGCTCTGTACCTGATTTTTGTAATATTTTATTTAACATTCTTGTTTTGTATAATAATGTGGACATTTTTTTTCCTCCTTGCTCTCCTTAGTTTTACGATTAATGCTGTTTCTAGCTGTATGTCATATGTGTACCTCAAATTAATACACAATTCCGAATCTTTAAAAATAATCAAATTTTTAGAATTGTTTTTCGCTCACCTAACTATGATAACATAACAACATTTCTATTTCAACTATATTTTTTTATTTTCGACAATTTATTTATATTAACTATTACTTTTTTTATCCTCACTATTATTTTCTAAAAATTCTTTGTTTTTACATTCACTATTTGCACACTCTAAGTACTCACCTTTTGCCTTGCTATATTTTTTCAACATATAAGTACCGCAAACTTCACATTTTTTTGTAGAAGGTTCTTGCCAACTTACAAAGTTGCATTCTGGATAATTAGAACATCCATAAAACTTTCTTCCCTTTTTACTTCTTTTTAAAACTACTTTACCATTGCATACTGGACAAGGAGCTTCTATTTCTTCTACTATAGGCTTAGTATTCTTACACTCTGGATAACCCGGACAAGCCAAGAATTCTCCAAACCTTCCTTTTTTTATAACCATAAGTTTTCCACATTTATCACATGGAACATCACTTACCTTATCTTCTATAGTAACTTTAGAAATTTCTTTTTCAGCAATCTCTAAATTAACTTTTAATGGAGTAAAGAACTCATTAACTACATTTTTCCATGTCTCATTTCCTTCTTCTATATGATCTAGTTTAAGTTCCATTCCAGCTGTAAATTCTACATCTACTATTTGTTTAAAATACTCTTCCATTATATTATTTACTATTTTCCCTAGTTCTGTAGGTATTAAAGTCTTCTTTTCTCTTTCTACATATCTTCTTTGTAACAATGTAGATATTGTAGGCACATAAGTACTTGGTCTACCTATTCCCTTTTCTTCTAAAAGTTTTACAAAACTAGCCTCTGAAAATCTTGCTGGTGGTTGAGTAAAGTGTTGTTTTTCTTCTATTTTGTTGCTCTTCAAGATTTCTTTTTCTTCTAATTGTGGTAGTTTCGTACTTTCTTCTTCCTCTTCATTAGCATAATCATATATTTTCATAAATCCTTCAAAATTTAATGTAGATCCACTAGCCTTAAACTTATATTCTCCATTCTGAACATCAATTCCATATGAGTTTAATGTTGCAGATGCCATTTGGCTTGCTATAAATCTATTCCAAATAAGGGTATATAATTTATATTGCTCATCCTTAAGACTAGCTTTAGCTATTGCTGGTGTAACCTCTATATAACTTGGTCTTATAGCTTCATGAGCATCTTGTATGTTCTTTTTTGCTTTATATACTCTAGGTTCTTTAGGTAAATATTCCTTACCATAATTATTTTCTATAAAATTCAAAGCATTATTTTGAGCTTCTTCTGATATTCTCACAGAATCTGTTCTCATGTATGTTATAAGTCCTAATGTACCATGCCCTTTTATGTCAACTCCTTCATAAAGTTGTTGAGCTACTGACATAGTTCTTTTAGTTTGAAAATTAAGCTTTTTATATGCATCCTGTTGAAGAGTACTAGTTGTAAATGGTGCTAAAGGATTTTTATTTTTTATTGATTTTCTTATTTTACTTACTTCAAAACTTTCATTTTCAAGTTCCTTAACAATAACCTTACTTTCTTCTTCATTATTAATCTCTATTTTTTTTCCACATTTGCTATGTAGCTTAACTTTAAATTTGCTTTTTCCCTTTTGAAGCTCACATTGTATAGTCCAATACTCTTTAGCTTCAAATTTTTCAATTTCCTCTTCTCTATCACATACAATCTTCAATGCAGCTGATTGAACTCTTCCAGCACTTAATCCCCATTTTACATTTTTCCATAATATAGGGCTTATTTCATATCCAACCAATCTATCTAATATTCTTCTGGCTTGTTGAGCATCAACTAAATTTTTATTAATTGTTCTTGGACTCTTTATAGAATTTTGTACTGCGTTTTTTGTTATTTCATTAAATTCTATTCTACAAGTGTCATCTTCATTTATCTTTAGTACATTTGCTAAATGCCATGAAATAGCCTCTCCCTCTCTATCAGGGTCAGTTGCCAAATAAATTTTTTCACTTTTTTTAGCAAGTTTTCTTAGTTTATCTAATAGTTCTCCTTTTCCTCTTATAGTTATATATTTAGGATTGTATTCATTTTCTATGTCAACTCCTAATTGGCTCTTAGGAAGATCTCTAACATGTCCCATTGAAGCTTCTACAACAAAATTTTTGCCTAAATACTTACTTATTGTTTTTGCCTTTGCTGGTGATTCTACTATTACAAGTTTTTGTCCCATAAACTACTCCGCTAAAATTTTTACGGAGTATTCACCCCCCTGTACGTCTTATTAACTAAATTGATTTCACGTAAAAATTTCCATTTATACACAAAATTTTTTCTTCAAATTGCAACTCAAATAATAACTCATATAATACCTTTATGTCAATATTAGCTATTTTAACTATTGAATCTATATGAAGAGGTTCATTATTTAGTATATTGTATATTTTGTTCTTTAATTCACTATTCTTATACTTTCTTTCAACATTGTCAAATAATTTTTCTTTTTTGGTTATTTTTAATAGTTGAAAAAGATCTTCTATTTCTGTAAATGGGTATGCGCCATCTCTTATTAATTTATTGCATCCCTTACTAAGATTTGAATATATAGGTCCTGGTACTGCCATTACATCTTTACCTTGGCTTAAGGCGTGGGATACTGTTGTTAACGTACCACTTTTTTCCCCACCTTCAATAACTATAACTATTTCACTTAATCCACTTATCAATCTATTCCTTCTTGGAAAATTATAACTGAATGGTTGGGTTCCAGGAGTAAATTCACTTATTAACACTCCATTATTAATTAAATTTTCAAATAATTTATTGTTTTCTTTAGGATATATAATATCTATCCCACATCCTAATATAGCTGTTGTAAACAATTTATTTCTAATACATTGTTCATGGCAAATTGTATCTATACCCCTTGCCCCACCACTTATTACGTTTATATTATAATCACCTAATTCATTAATTATATACCTACTAACTTCTTTTCCGTATTGAGTACAATTACGTGCCCCAACTATAGCTATGTTTTTCTTGCTGTATATTTCCTCTAAATTACCTTTGTAAAACAATATAAATGGTGGTTCATCTACATTATAAAATTCTTTAGGGTAATTTTCATCTCCATAAATAGTATATTTAATATTTTCTTTGTTAATCGTATAGATTATATCATCAATCTTTTTTTTGTTAAAGCTTTTCAATAATTTTTCTCTTTCTTTTTCTGTTACCAAATTGTTTTTATTATTTATAATATCATAACATAATTTTTCTTTATCTTCATAAGCATTGTATAAATGAATTTTTCTTGAATTATTTAAAAGTGTTAAAGCAAACCATAAATCTAAATTCACATTATACCTCCTAATTATATAAATATTTTTCATTTTTAAAATTTTACTGATGAATTATAGAATACCAGCTAAAGAAGATTCGTTTCATAAACCCATATTAATTAAAAATACATTAAAGCCCTTAAATTTTAAATTTAAGAACTTTATACTTAAGTTGTTTTAATTTTAATAATTTAAAGTTTATAAATTCAAATTATTTCTTTATTAATAAATCTTCGATATTGCAATGCTTCTATTACATGACTTCGATTTATACTTTTACTTTCATCTAAATCTGCAATAGTTCTACTTATTTTTAATATTCTATCATAAACCCTAGCACTTATATCAAATTTTTTATATATTTTATCTAATAGATTCAGTGCATCACTACTAATATTACACTTATCCATTATATCTCTATGACTCATTTGCCCGTTGCAGAAAATTCTTTTATCTTTAAATCTTTCTAACTGTATTCCTCTAGCCTTTTCAACTCTAATTTTTATCTCCTTAGAACTTTCACTTTGTAAATTTTTATTTTGTAAGTTTTCAAGGGGAACCGGGGGAACAAAAACAAATAAATCCATACGTTCTAAAAGTGGCCCTGATAATCTACTTAAATATCTTTTTTTCTCATTTTCACTACATTTACATTGCTTAAAATAAGAATTCGACATTAAATACCCACATGGACAAGGATTCATTGAAGCTATAAGCATAAAATTAGCTGGATACTCCACTGTTCCTGTATTTCTTGATATAATTATTTTCTTTTCTTCCAACGGTTGTCTTAATACTTCTAATACATCTTTTTTAAACTCTAAAATTTCATCTAGATATAACACTCCATTATGAGCTAATGTTATTTCCCCTGGTTTTAATTTTGAACCACCACCTGATAAAGTAACCGTTGATGCTGTGTGATGAGGACTCCTAAAGGGTCTTTCTTCCCTTATTCCTTCATTTTCTTTTAATCCACCACAAACACTATATATTTTTGTAACTTCTAAGGCCTCTTCATAGCTTAAAGTTGGTAATATAGTAGGAACTCTATTAGCAAGCATTGATTTTCCACACCCTGGTTCTCCATATAAAAGAACGCTATGTCCTCCTGCACATGCTACTTCTAATGCCCTCTTTACACTTTCTTGTGCCACTACATCTTTAAAATCTATACCATTATCAATACTCTTGCTTTTTTCTTCTTTACTGTATGGCATAACATCTTTATATGTTATAAAACAAACTACTTCTTTTAATGTAGAAAAAGCATAAACTTTGCTTTCCTTTATAATTGAGGTTTCTTCTGCATTTTTTAGTGGTACTATAAAATTTTTTATTCCATTATCCCTTGCCTCAATTACTATTGGTAAAATGCCATTCACTTCTCTTAGTTCTCCATTTAGAGATAATTCTCCTAAAACCACAAAATCGTTTATCTCGAAATTATTTATTTGCCCTGTTATAAGTAAAATAGCTAATGCTATAGGTAAATCAAAATAAGTTCCTTCTTTTTTTATGTTTCCAGGTGCTAAATTTACTACAACTCTCCCTAAAGGAAATTCAAAACCACTATTAACTATAGCGCTCCTAACTCTCTCTCTTGATTCTTTAACAGATGCATCAGGAAGACCTACTATGGAAAAGGAAGGTAAAGACTTTATAAGATCAACCTCAACTTTAACCATCACTCCATCAATTCCTCTTATAGTTGCACTGTTTAAACTAATAGACATCTAATCACCTCATTGTAATTATTGCCATTAAATTTACTTTTCTAATCATTATTTTTACATCTTACAACCACATTTACCATAGTCAATAAAAATATTGATAATATACCACTAAAGATAAAAGCTTTTTGAGGCCCAAAGTTATTACAAATGGCTCCTGTAAACAGGCTTCCTATTGGAGTTACCCCTGAGAACAACATACTATATACACTCATAACCCTTCCTCTATATTCATCTTTAGAATTTAATTGTACTCTAGAATTTGCATTTGTAGAAAACATTACGTTAAAAACACCTATTAAAGCAAGAAACATTGCTAAAGTATAATATGATTTCAATATGCCAATAATTATTAATAATATAGACACCATATAAGATACAAACTGGATAAACTTTTCTTTTGGAGCCCCTTTTCTTTTAGTGGCCATAGTTAAAGCCCCTATTAAAGAACCAGCTCCCAAAGAAGACATTAAAAATCCATAAGATTTACTATCTAGACCTAACACTTCTGTAGAAAAAATAGGAATTAATACATTGTAGTTAAATGCAAATATACCCATTATTGTTATAACAGCAAAAGTTCTAACAAGTATTTTATTTTTAGAAATATATCTTAATCCTTCTTTTACATCATTTAATATATTTCCCTTGAAATTTTTCTTTGTTACTTTTGCTTTTATTCCTTGCATTTTATATATACCATAAAGTACTGGTATAAAACTAAACGCATTTATAAAATAGCAATATGCTATACCAAAATATCCTATTAAAAGACCACCTATTCCCGGTCCAACAATTCTTGCAGCATTAAATACTGTAGAATTTAGAGCTATTCCATTCATAAGGTCTTCTTTACCAACAAGCTCTACAACAAAAGATTGTCTAGTTGGAAAATCTATAGAATTTAGGCATCCTACTAAAAAAGCTATTATCATTAAATGCCAATATCTTATAGCATTTGTTTTAACTAATACACCTTGAAGAATAGCCATAAGCATAAGTCCACTTTGTGTAAATAACAATAATTTCTTTTTACTAAATCTATCTACTATAACTCCTGAGAATAACGAAAATAACAATAAAGGCGTGAATTGTAAGGCACTGATTATGCCTAAAAGAAGTGACGCATTCTTTGATGTAATTTGAAGTACTAACCACCCTTGAGTAGTATTTTGAATCCATGTCCCAATTAAAGATAAACATTGCCCAAACCAAAAATATCTAAAGTTTTTATGGGTTAAGGCTGGAAAGCTTTTCTTTGCTCCTATAGATACATTTTCTAGCATGTAATTTCCACCTACCATTCATAATCTTTACATTTAAATATTACCATAAAATAGAGTGGTTTTTATTGTTTAATACTAAAAGTGATATGCGTAAATTAAAATCTGTATAGTAAAGGAGGTGATTTTTGTGAAACAACACTTTAATAAATCTATTGGCTTTTATGGAGAATCTTTAGCATGTACTATACTAAAGTCCAATGGATATAAACTTTTAGAAAGAAATTTTTCCTGTAAATTTGGTGAAATAGATATCATTGCTTTAAAAGATCATATACTTTGTTTTATAGAAGTTAAAACAAGAACTTCCTCTAAATATGGCTTTCCATGCGAATCAATTAACTACTATAAGCAAAAAAAACTTGGAAGACTAGCTCAATTTTATGTAATAAAAAAAGGGCTAACCAACCATTTTTTAAGGTTTGATGCCCTTGAAATTTTCTTAAATTCAATTGATAACAACTATGATTTTAATTTAATTGAAAATGCAATATACTTTTAACCTATATAGTCTATGTTTTTTAAAAAACTTTCTCTATGTATAGGTGTTATTCCGTGTTTTTTTATTGCTTCTATATGATTTTTAGTTCCATACCCTGCATTGTTATAAAAATCATATTCAGGGTATTTTTTATGATATTCTTTCATTAGATTATCTCTATATACTTTCGCTATTATTGATGCACATGCAATAGATGCACTATGAGCATCACCTTTGATAACAGACTTGTTATCTATATCAAATCCTTTTATTAAATAGCCATCTGATAATACTAAATTAGGTTTTATAGTTAAAGATTCACACGCATCTTTAAAAACCTTGTTATTACAATAAGCTATCCCCTGAGTATCTATTTCTTCATTTGTACACAATTTAATACTATAACTTAAAGCTTTTTCTTTTATTATAATACTTAATTCTTCTCTTTTTTTCTCATTTAAAACCTTTGAATCATTTATGTAAAGTATAATATCACTTAAATCAACATTAATATCCAATATAACAGCTGCTGCAACTATAGGCCCTGCTAAAGGTCCTCTCCCAACTTCATCCACTCCAGCAACCATTAAGCCCATTCCATAGCTCTTATCAAAATCATAAAGTTTTTTTACCCTATTAATCTCATTAATATGCTTTTGAAATGCTTTTTCTAGTTTCATTCCTAATGAAAGCACATTTTTCCTGCTATCTTCATTAATAGTTTTTATAATTTTATCTATATCCTGCTTTTCTATTATTTCTACATTAACTTTATCTACAGCTTCCTTTAAATCCTTAAATTTTATTCCTTCAGTTGTTGTTAAATTTAATAAATCCATGCTGTTCCCCGCCTTATTGTGGATTTTCTAAAGATATATTACCAATTTTTCCGCCTCTAAACTCATCCAAAAGTATATTAGCTAATCTATTATAATCTATTACTCCACCTGCCATTATTGTTCCTCTCTTTTTACCTATAGCATCAAGGTTTTCAAGAGTATCTTCACTTAATTCTGTCAATTTATATCTTTCCATTAACTGCTTAGGATAAGTACTTTGAAGTCTTTCTACCAATTTTAATGAAAGCTCCTCTATATCCATAATTTCATCCTTTATAGCTCCTGTGAAAGCTAAATTTAATCCAACTTCTTGATCCTCAAATTTAGGCCATAATATTCCCGGAGTATCCATAAGTTCTATTCCTATTTTAGTTTTTATCCATTGTTTACTCTTAGTAACTCCTGGTCTATCTCCTGTCTTTGCAATATTATTTTTTGCCATTTTATTTATAAAAGATGATTTTCCTACATTAGGTATACCAACAACCATAGCTCTTATTGTTATATTTTGTAGGCCTTTTGCTCTAAGTCTATCATGTTTTTCTTTTAATAATTCTTCCATCATAGGCTTTATACTTTTAAGACCTTCACCTTTTACACAATTTACTTCTATAGCTCTAACATCATTTTTTGTTAAAGAGTTTAACCATTTTCTTGTTGTGTTTTTATCACATAGATCACTCTTGTTTAAAAGTATTATTCTAGGTTTATCCTTACATAATTCTTCTATTTCAGGATTTGAACTAGATTTTGGTATTCTAGCATCTCTAATTTCTATAACAGTGTCAACTAATTTTAAATTTTCTTTTATCTCTCTTCTAGTTTTAACCATATGCCCTGGAAACCAGTTTATAGCCATGATATTTCACATCCTTTTTATCTTTTTATATGAATGAATATTCGTTCTATATCATATATACATAATATAATAATTTTTTTATTGAAAGCTAAATATTAAAAAAAGGGGTGTTAAAAACCCCTTTTCATAAACTTAACTATGTTAAATTTTTAAACTAGATTAATTCTTTAACCTTAGCAGCTTTTCCTACTCTGTTTCTTAAGTAGAATAACTTAGCTCTTCTTACTTTACCTCTTCTTGCTACTTCTATCTTCTCAACGATAGGAGCGTTTATAGGGAAAGTTCTTTCAACTCCAACACCGTAAGCTAATCTTCTTACTGTGAAAGTTTCTCTAACTCCACCGTTTTGTCTCTTTATAACAGTTCCTTCGAACATTTGAGTTCTTTCTCTGTTACCTTCTTTAATTTTTACGTATACTTTAACAGTATCTCCTATGTTAAAGCTTGCTAAATCACTTCTTAATTGTTCTGCTTCTATAGCTCTTATTAATTCGTTCATCGTGCATTCCCTCCTTGAATATAATAATTTGACGTTCATGCAGCTATCTACTGTAGAGGATCGCCCGTACTAGCACAAAGTTGATTATATCATATATTAAGTCAAAAGTTCAACATATTTTATTTATTTTGCAATAATTTCTTGTCTTCTTTTGTAAGTTCAACTTTTCTGTAAAGATCTGGTCTTTTTTCCTTTGTTATTTGTAAAGATTTAATTCTTCTCCATTTTCTTATATTCTCATGATGTCCAGAACAAAGCACCCTTGGTACTTCTGCTCCTTCAAAAACTTCTGGTCTTGTATATTGTGGGTATTCTAGTAATCCATTATAATAAGATTCTTCCTGAAAACTTTCCTCTTTTCCAAGTACTCCTGGTATTAATCTACATATACTATCAACTATAGGTATGCATGCCATTTCTCCCCCAGTAAGTATAAAATCTCCTAATGAAATTTCTAAATCAACATGTTCATAAACTCGTTCATCTATACCCTCATAATGACCACATAAAAATATAATTTCTTCCTCATTGCTTAATTGTTTGGCCATAGAATGATTAAAGGTCTTTCCTCTTGGTCCTAAAAACACAACCTTACCCTTATTATGTTTTTTTACTTCCCTGATACAGTCAACTATAGGTTGTGGTGTCATAACCATACCAGCTCCTCCACCATAAGGGTAATCATCCACCTTTTTATGCTTATTCAAAGAAAAATCTCTTATATTATATGTATCTATAAATACTGTATTATTTTCTTTAGCTCTTCCCATTATACTGTGGCCAAATATATCAAACATTTCAGGAAATAAAGTCAAAATACTAATCTTCATCTTGCCATTCCCCAACTGGTTTAATAGTAATTTTTTTGTTTTCTATATCTATATCATATACTATATCCTTAAGTACAGGGATTAAAACTTCTTTTTTACCATTTTTAACCCAGTATACATCATTGGCAGGTGTTTTTATTATGTCAAACACTTCTCCAATTTCTTTTTCTTCTGTATCATATACTTTACAACCTATTAAATCAACTACAAAGTGAGTATCTTTAGGAAGTTTTATAGCATCTTCTCTTTTTACCTTTAAATACTTATTTCTAAGTTTTTCTGCTTCATCCATAGTTTCTATACCTTCAAACTTTAATATTACTCTATCAGCTTGAAGTTTAAACCACACTACTTTAACTTCTTTATCTTCAATAAAAACAGTTTTTAGCTTTCTAAATCTTCTAACATCATCTGTCAAAGGGAATATCTTTACCTCTCCTTTAACACCATGTGGTTTAGTTATTTGACCTATTGTCATAAATTCCTTCATAATTATAACCTCCAGAATTTACTTAACTAAAAAGAGCTAGGCAAAACCTAACTCTGATTAATTCAGTATTTCTACTATAACTCTTTTATTTTCCTTTATGGCTGCTGCTTTCACAACAGTTCTAATAGCCTTAGCTATTCTTCCCTGTTTTCCTATAACTTTGCCCATATCATCCTGAGAAACTTTTAATTCTATTATTATAGATTGTTCCCCAGTTACTTCATTGACATCCACTAATTCGGGATTATCAACTAATGATTTAGCAATGATTTCAACCAATTCTTTCATTTCAAAACTCTTCCCCTAATACCTATGAGAAGATTTTAGGAGAATAAACCTCCTAAAATTACTCGTTTATACCAGCTCTACCGAAAAGTTTCTTAACGATATCTGTTGGTTGAGCTCCGTTTTGCATCCAAGCTTTAGCTCTTTCACCATCTATTTTTAATTCTTGTGGCTCAGCAACTGGATTGTAGTATCCTATTTCCTCGATGAATCTTCCATCTCTTGGGCTTCTAGAATCTGCAACAACAACTCTGTAGAAAGGAGCTTTTTTAGCACCCATTCTTCTTAATCTTATTTTTACTGCCATGTATTTCACCTCCTTTAAAAACTATATATCTATTACATGAAAGGAAGTTTATTTAAAAATCCCTTCTTAGCATTTTTCTGTAACCCCTTCATTTGCTTCGTCATCTTCCTCATCTGCTCAAAGCTTTTTAAAAGCTTGTTAACATCTTGAATAGTAGTTCCAGAACCTTTTGCAATTCTTTTCCTTCTAGAACCTGAAGAAGTGATTAAGTTAGGGTTACGTCTTTCCTTTACTGTCATGGAGTTTATTATCGCTTCGGTTTTTCCTAATTCTTTTTCACCTTTGCTTAAATCTACTCCTTGAAGTTCTTTAGCATTAACCCCTGGCATCATTTCCATCAATTTATTTAAAGGTCCTAATTTTTTCATCTGATTCATTGCCATAAGAAAATCTTCAAAGTTAAATCCTTGATTTAACAATTTATCTCCAAGTTCTTTAGCCTCTTTTTCATCAATAGCAGATTGAGCTTTTTCTATTAGGGATAATACATCCCCCATACCTAGTATTCTTGAAGCCATTCTATCTGGGTGGAAAACTTCAAGATCGCTCATTTTTTCACCTAAACCTACAAACTTTATAGGCTTTTGGGTCATTTCTCTTATTGATAATGCTGCTCCACCTCTAGTGTCACCATCAAGCTTAGTTAATATAACTCCTGTTATATCTAAAGCTTCATTAAACGTTTCTGCAACATTTACTGCATCTTGACCTGTCATTGAATCTACTACTAATAATATTTCATTAGGATCTATATTAGCTTTAACATCTTTTAATTCTTGCATAAGTTCTTCATCTATGTGAAGTCTACCAGCTGTATCAAATATAACTACATTCAATCCATTGCTTCTTGCATGTTCTAAACCTGCTTTTGCAATGTCAACTGGACTAACCTTATCTCCCATAGAGAACACTGGAACATCTATTTGCTTACCAACTGTTTGAAGTTGTTTTATAGCCGCTGGTCTGTAAACATCTCCTGCAACAAGTAAAGGCTTTTTGTTTCTCTTTCTTAATTGAAGAGCAAGCTTTCCTGCCATAGTTGTCTTACCAGCACCTTGAAGTCCTGCAAGCATTATAACTGTCAATCCCTTATCATCAAAATTTATCTTACTTTCACTAGTTCCCATAAGGGCTGTAAGTTCATCGTTAACTATTTTAATAACATGTTGTCCTGGTGTCAAGCTTTCTAGCACTTCTTTTCCAGAACACTTTTCACTAACAGATTTTATGAAGCTCTTTACGACTTTATAATTTACATCTGCTTCCAATAGAGCAAGCTTAACTTCTCTCATGGCTTCTTTTATGTCTTTTTCTGTTAGCTTTCCTTTTCCTTTTAACTTTTTTAACGTATCTTGAAGTTTAGTTGCTAATCCTTCAAAAGCCATGCGCAATACCTCCTAAAAAATCACATTGCTGTCTTAACAAGTTGCTCTATCTTTTTTATCCTCTGTTCATCAATAACTGCTTCACTTTGGTGATTTAGTTTATGAAGCTCTTCTAATATCTCATTTTTTATTTTTTTCTGCTCAAAACTTTTCTTCATAAGATTTAGTTTTTCTTCATAAGCTAAAAGCTGCTTGTAACATCGCTTGATTAAATCGTGTATCGCCTGCCTACTAATATTATTTAACTCAGCAATTTCTGCTAAAGATAAGTCTTCATTGTAATACATTTTCATTATATTTTTTTGCTTATCAGTTAAAAGTTCTCCATAGAAGTCAAGCAATATAGATATTTCTATTCTTTCTTCCATTTAAATCACCTAACTCACAAATGATATGATATCAAAGCATAAGCAACCTGTCAAGTATTTTTACTTAACACACCTAAAAAAGTGCTTCTGCAAAACTTTCCTCATCAAATTTTTGTAAATCTTCTATCCCTTCACCTACACCAATATATTTTACTGGTATATCAAGTTCTTGCTTTATTGAAATTACCACTCCACCTTTTGCTGTTCCATCAAGTTTTGTTAATATAATTCCATCAACAGGACATACTTCTTTAAATTGTTTAGCCTGCATTACAGCATTTTGCCCTGTTGTTCCATCTAAAACTAATAAAGTTTCTTTATTAGCTTCTGGATACTCTCTATCTATGATCCTATTTATTTTAGAAAGTTCATCCATTAAATTTTTTTTGTTATGAAGTCTTCCTGCTGTATCGCATATTAAAACATCAACATTTCTTGCTTTTGCTGCTGAAATAGCATCAAAAACCACGGCTGCTGGATCTGACCCCTCTTGATGTTTAACTATATCAACTGCAGCTCTTTGACTCCAAACTTCAAGTTGATCTATTGCTGCTGCTCTAAATGTATCTGCTGCTGCAAGTAACACTTTTTTACCTTGAGCCTTATATTGAGCTGATATTTTACCTATTGAAGTTGTTTTACCTGCCCCATTAACACCTATTATTAAAAGGACATTCTTCTTATTGCTATCATCTGATTCTTCTTTTTTTCCTTCTCTCAACATGTCAGTAATAACACTTTTCAAACAAGGCCTAACCTCTGAAACTTCATTTATTTTTTCTTCTCTTATTCTAGTTCTTAGTCTTTCAATTATTTCTACAGATGTATTTACACCAATATCTGAGGTAATTAAAATTTCTTCTAATTCCTCATAAAGATCTTCATCAATAGTAACAGCTAAGTTAAAAACTTCATTCATCTTATCTGTTAAATTATCTCTTGTTTTTGTAAGTCCAGTCTTTAGTTTTTCAAAAAATCCTCCAAACATATTCAATCCTCCTTAAAATTAAGCACTCAAGTCTACTGAGACAATCTTAGAAACGCCCTTTTCTTCCATTGTTACTCCATAAAGAACATCACTAGCCTCCATTGTACCTTTTCTATGAGTTATCACTATAAATTGTATATTATCAGCAAACTTATTTAAAAATTCTGCATATCTATAAACGTTAGCATCATCCAATGCTGCCTCTATTTCATCTAGTATACAGAATGGAGTGGGCTTCATCTTTAAAATAGCAAAAAGTAATGCAATTGCTGAAAGAACCTTCTCTCCTCCAGACATAAGATTTATATTCTGAAGTTTTTTTCCTGGTGGCTGTACATTTATTTCTATATTTGAGGATAACTCATCTCCATCTGCCAATATTAAATCTGCACTTCCCCCTTTAAATAACTCTTTAAATGTTTCGGTAAAGTTCTTTCTTAAAATCTCAAAATTTCCACTAAAAACTTTTTTCATTTTTAATATCATTTCATCAATTACACTGTTTAATTCATTTTTAGCATTTTCTAAATCATCCCTTTGGGTACTCATAAATCCATATTTATTTGTGACCTCTTCATACTCTTCAATAGCTTTAAGATTTACTGTTCCTAAAGATGATATCTTTCCTTTTAATATACTTATATTTCTTTTAAATTCTTCTAAGTCAGTTACTGGTTTACTTAAGTCCTGAGCTTCTGCTAAGGTAAGTTGCATATCATTATTTAATTTACTGAAATAAGATTGCATCTCCATTTCATACTTTGCTTTTGTTATATTTTTTTTGTTACTATTATCTTCTATTTTGTTTAATTCTTGATTTAATCCTTCTGCTCTATTAATATTTACTCTTATATCCTCTTTTAATTTTACTCTAATTGCCTCATATTTATCAAAGTCTTTTTTCATAATTTCTATAGTTTGTTGTAATTTAAGTATGATTTCTTTGTTATGCGTTATACTAGAATTGCTTTTTTCCATTATTTCTATATCTTTTGATATATCATTTTTAATATTATTAACTTTTAATAATAATTCCTCTATATCTCGTTCTAATCTATTTATTTCTTTAATTTCAGCAGTTAAAATTTCATCTATTTGAGCTTTATTTACCTTTAACTCTACTAACTCTTCTTTATAACTTGAAAGACTTTTTTCCCTTTCAAGTATTTTGTTATTTAAGTTGTTTCTTTCATCAAATAAATTTTTTTCTTTATTTTTTAAACTCTTTATATTATCTATTTTTTTCTTTAATTCCTGACTAAGGTCCTCTATTTTTTTATTTACAATTTCTTTTTCTTTTATTGATATATTTAAACTTTGAGTTAATCTTATCTTTTCATTATTTATATTAGATAACTCACCTTGAATTTTAGTTAGCTCTATATTGTTATAGTGTATTTCATCTCTTAGATTTAAACATTTATCATCTAGCAATTTAAATTGATCTTTATAACTTAAAAGTTCATTATTTAAATTAGTAAGATGTTTTTTTAAATTCTCTATGTTGTCCTTTAGTTCTTCCATTTCTCTTTTTCGCCCTATTATACTCACATTTTTATGATATACACTACCTCCAGTAAGAGCTCCACCTGGATTTATTACCTCTCCCTCAAGAGTTACAATTTTATATGAGTGTTGCGTTACCTTAGCAAAATTTAAAGCATTATCCATTGTATCACATATAAGGGTCCTACCTAACACATAGTTAATTGCAGGAGTAAACATAGAGTCGTAGCTTATAAGATCGCTGGCAATACCTATAAAGCCTTTTAGTCTTTTAAGATTATCATTAAGCATAATTCTTTTACCCTTTATTATAGTTAATGGTAAAAAAGTAGCTCTTCCAAGGTTATTTCTTTTCAAATGATTTATAAGAGTTTTAGCAGTAGAATCATCCTCAGTTATAATATGAGAAATCCCTCCACCAAGGGATATTTCTATTGCAGTTTCTAACTCTTTTTTCACCTCTATTATATCACCTAAAACATATGACTTACCCTTTATATTTTCAATTTTCCCCTCATCTATATGTTTCATTAAAATTTTTACACTTCTTGCATACCCTTCATATTGTTTTTCTAAATTATTTAACATTTGGTGGTTAGCTTCTAATTTGTTAAGATTAGCGTGATTACTTCTTAATTCCTTATCTTTTTCATTTATCTTATTTATTAATAAATTCATTTGTTTTTTACTATTCTTAATTTCTTCATTTAAATTTTCTATGTCAACGGATACTTTGTTTTTGTTATCTTGAAGAATTTTACCTGTTGTCAAATTTATTTTTATAGAGTTTTCTAAGTTTTCACAGGTGTTTTTCAACGATTCTATTTTATTATGTAAATTATTTATATCATTATTTAGGACTTCAACTTTATTTTCTTCATGAGATATACTTTTAGAAGTTTCTATTTCTTGGTTTCTTAAAGTCTCTATTTCTTTTTCAAGAATACTTAAATCCCCATTACTGCTTTGTATATAATCTTCTAAACTCTCTATTTTTTTATTAACACTTTTTTGACTTTCTGTGGTTTCCAATAGCTTTGATTCATTTTCTTGTTTTGATTTATAATAAAATGATATCTTTTCTTCTTGAATAGATAATTCTTTTTTATTTTTATCTATATTAAAGTTAATGTTTTTTATTCTCTCTTGTAGAAGTTGGATATCTCCTTCTAATTCTTTACATTTTTCCTTACTCTGATAATATATCACCTTATCTTCACTAGACTTTTTCTCTTGACTTTCTAATCTATTCTCTAATTCCTCAATTAATCTTTTATATTTATCTCTTTCTTCATTTAACCTATTTTTATCTTCATTTATTTTTCCTATTTCTTTAGATATATTATCTATGTTTTCCTGAACATTTTTTATAGAATCTACTATTAGAGATATCTCTAATGATTTAAGCTCATCTGATATTTCTATGAATTTTTTTGCTTTTTCATTGTCTATTCTTAGCGGTTCTAATCTTTCTTCATAAGTTGACAATATGTCATTTATTCTTATCAAATTTTGTTCTGTATTATTTAGTTTCTTTTCAGCCTCTTCTTTTCTAGTCTTAAACTTAACTATCCCTGCAGCTTCTTCTAGTAAAGCTCTTCTTTCTTCTGCTTTACCACTCAATATTGCATCTATTTTTCCCTGACCTATAATAGAATAGCCTTCTTTTCCTATACCAGTATCCATAAAAAGCTCGTGTATATCTTTTAACCTACAAGGGGTATTGTTTATAAAATATTCGCTTTCTCCTGACCTATATAATCTTCTTGATATTATTACATCATTGTACTCTATTGGAAGCTCATTTTCTGAATTATCTAAAGTCAAAGATACTTGTGCCAATCCTACAGGTTTCCTATATTGAGTGCCTGCAAATATTACATCTTCCATCTTACCACCTCTAAGACTTTTAGCACTTTGTTCTCCTAAAACCCATCTAATTGCATCTGATATATTACTTTTACCACTTCCATTAGGTCCAACTACTGCTGTTACCCCTTTCTTAAATGCTAGTTCTGTTTTATCTGCAAAAGATTTAAATCCTCTTATCTCTATGGTTTTTAAAAACATACTTATCTTCTCCTCATTTAGTACCCTAAGAATGCTACCGGTATTAAAGATAACATAAATACTAAAGCCATAAATATTACTAATGCTTTAGTTAATTTTTTTCTTGTTTTTGCTTTCATTCATAACACTCCTTAACAATTAATAATCTTTTTATTTAAAAATTACACATTACATATTAGTTTATATAAAATATATGAAAATATCAAGAATATAAAAGACCTTAGTATTCCTAAGGCCTAACAAAATTATTTATTCATTTAAAGATTATCTAGGTTCAACTATAAACTTAATTGCAGTACGCTCTTCTCCATCAATGTTTATTGCAGAAAAAGCAGGTATTACCACTAAGTCTATTCCATTAGGTGCAACAAATCCTCTGGTTATTGCAATAGCTTTTATAGCTTGATTTACAGCCCCCGCCCCCACAGCTTGAATCTCTGCGGTGGTTTTTTCTCTTAGTACTGCGGCTAAAGCACCTGCTACAGATTTTGGCTGAGATTGTGCTGATACTTTCAATATTCCCATAAAAATTCCTCCTAAAAATGCCCTAATTTCTTCAAATATATTCCTTTAGGTATATTCTATGAGAAAAGTTTTTTTCCTTCTTTTGTTATTTCCTTTAAATAAAAATCTATCGACACTTTGGTATCACTTTCACTATCCTTTACAAGAATAGTTCCTCTGTCTACAGAATTATCACCTATAACCTTAATATTTTTTGGTTTATTTTGTTCTATCATGTCATAAAAAAACTGTTTTTTATTTGCATATACTTTAGATACATCTCTTTGATTTACTCTAATTACTATATTCTCTCCTAGATTACTAATGTGTTTATTTATTGCACTATTATAAATTTTGCTTTCAACTAATTCTCTAAATGCTGGGTGAAATGGTCCATCTACTATGTCTCCATGATAATTTATGTTTTCAGTAGGCTGCAAGCCTATTCTAATAACATTTATATTGTTCTCTATATACATTGCATATAACACAGTACATACAGTCACAGCTTCGTTTAAAGTATATGGTTTATAATCACCTCTTGAATACATCTCTTCCATAGGAGTATCCTTTATAACAAGGGCAGGATATATTCTACATATATCAGGTTTCATTTTTATACTTTCACTACATGTATATATATCTTTTTCAAATGTATCTCCTGGTAATCCTAGCATTATTTGATGTCCTAAAGTAAAACCAAATTTCTTTATTAAGTCTGAAGCTAATTTTACATCTTCTACACTATGACCTCTACCCGATTTTTTTAAAACTTCATTATCCAGTGATTGTACTCCTAGCTCTATTATGTCTGCATCATAACTTTTAAGATGTTTTAATATTTCTTCGTTTATATAATCAGGTCTTGTAGACATTCTTATATAATCTATTTTCTTACTATCTTTATACTCCTTAGCTAACGCTAAAAGCTCTCTTTGCTTTTCCATAGGTATCCCAGTAAAAGTTCCTCCAAAAAAGGAAACTTCTATTATCGAATCATTTTTGTCAATAGTTTCTAAATATTCTTCTATTGTTTTTCTTGTGCTTTCTGCAGTTACTTCTTCGTCTGATTTAACTGCTATTTCTTTTAAGTTTTGTCCTGTTATTTTTCCTTGATTACAAAACACACAATTATGAGGGCACCCTATATGCGGTACAAATATTGGTATTATGTAATGCTTTTTACTTTTCATTTTTTTCCTCCAATATTCTTAGTGCTTCCTTTGCTGCATTCTGTTCTGATTCTTTCTTACTGTACCCATGTCCATTTCCCATAACCTTATCATTTATAGAAACTTCTGTAAAAAATTTTCTTCTATGAGGTGGACCTTCAAATTTAACAAGACTATAATCTATATTTACCTCACCGTTCTTCTGTAATATTTCCTGAAGTTTAGTCTTATAATCTAATACAATTTCATTTTTAATTGCTTTTTCCATTGTTTGCTTTAAGTTTTTTATTATGAAATTTTTAACAAATTCCATTCCTTTATCTAAGTATATAGCAGCGAATACTGCTTCTACACAATCTGCCTGTATTGATACCCTTTCTCTTCCTCCAGTAAGCTCCTCACCTTTGCTCATTTTAATATAATTTCCTAGACTCCATTTTTTTGCTATTTCATAAAGTGAGTTCTCGCATACAATAAGTGCTCTTGCTTTTGTAAGCTCTCCTTCTGTCTTATCTGTATAGTTGTTAAATAAATATTCTGTAACAGATAATTGCAAAACAGAATCCCCTAAAAACTCTAATCTCTCGTTAAACTTTACATCTTTATATTGATTTGCATATGAACTATGAGTTAAAGCAGTTTCTATGTAATGCCTGCTTTCAAAATTCACACCAATTTTTTTTTCCAATTCTAATATTAAATTATTAAATAACATATTGTTCCTCTCCCATTTGGAAGTTTATTCTTCAATTTGCAGACATACAAATTCAAGAATAAACTTTTATTCTTTATATATGATTAAAGCCCCGTAAAACGGGACTTTTATTATTCTTGAATATGCTCTTTTATATATTCTACAGCGTCTCCAACTGTGCCCATATTTTCAGCTTCTTCATCAGCTACTTCTATGTCAAACTCATCTTCTAAAGCCATTATTAATTCAACTATATCCAGAGAATCAGCACCTAGGTCATCAACAAATGATGTTTCCATTGCAACTTCACTTGCTTCCACGCTTAACTTGTCACATATTAGTTCTCTTACTTTTTCAAATATCATACTATTCACCTCCCTAATAAATTCTTTTAAAAATCAATATACTATACAAATTATATTTTCAATGCTTATAGCATAGAAATCCTTTTAATGAAATTTATTTTTCCAAATTCTCTAAATAGATAATATTACATATTATCTATGCAGTCAATAGAATTAATTAGAGAAATTATCCTTTATTCTTTATTTTGTTCTATTTTTTCTTTAATTTTTTCAACCACTCCATTATCATGGAATATTTTAGCTTGTTTTATAGCATTTTTTATAGCTTTAGCATCAGAACTTCCATGGGCTTTTATACAAATTCCATCTATACCCAAAAAAGCTGCTCCACCAACTTCTTTATAATCAAAATCTTTTTTAAACTTTTTAAAAATAGGCTTTAACATTAAAGCTCCTATCTTACCTCTAGTTGAAGATAGCATTCCATCTTTTAAAGTTGAAAAAAGGGTACTTGCAACTCCCTCATACATTTTAAGAACTGTATTCCCAACAAATCCATCACACACAAGAACTTTCGTATCTCCTCTTGGTATATCTCTTGGCTCTACATTTCCTTTAAAGTTCACTGGTGCTTCTTTTAGTAGTTTATGAGCCGCTTTAGTTAGTTCATTTCCCTTTTCCTCTTCAGATCCTATATTTATAAGTCCTACCGATGGATTTGACATACCCATTATATTTTCCATATATATTGAGCCCATTGTAGCAAATTGAACTAAATAAGGGGGCTTACATTCCGCATTAGCTCCACAATCTATTATCATAAAAGGACCGTTTTTCCCTGGCATTACTGGTGCTAAAGCTGGTCTATCTATACCTTTTATTCTTCCGACTATAAATGTTGCTCCAGCCATAAAAGCCCCAGTACTTCCTGCTGATATTACCGCATCAGCTTCTTTTTCTTTAACTAAATTTAATGCTTTAGCCAGAGATGAATTTTTCTTTCTTCTTATTGCTCTTACAGGCTCTTCATTGCATTCAATTACTTCTTCTGCATCTAATATCTCTATTTTACTAATATCATAATTATGTTTCTTTAGTTCTTCCTCTAACATATGTTTTTTACCTGTAATAACTATATTAACATCTAACTCATTTAAAGCTAATATACAGCCCTCTACTATAGCACTTGGAGAATTATCTCCTCCAAATCCATCAACAGCTATTTTCATAAACACCGCCCCTTAAAATACTTTTAGATATAAAGAAAAGAAAGTCATAAGACTTTCTTTATTTTTCAGTTGAAACAACTTCTTTTCCCTTATAGTAACCACAACTCTTACATACTCTGTGAGCAAGTTTCATTTCGTGGCATTGTGGACATTCTATTATTCCTGGTAAGCTTAACTTGAAAGTTTGAGCTCTTCTAGAATCTCTCTTTGCTTTATAAGTTTTTCTTGCTGGATTTCCCATTAATTACACCTCCTTAATTGCTTGTGAACAAGTCTTTTAGCTGAGCCAACCTTATGTCAACATCTACATAATTGCATTTGCAACTATTAATATTTAAGTTAGCACCACACTGTTGGCAAAGCCCTTTGCAACTTTCGCTACAAAGTCTCTTTATTGGCAATGCCATTATTATACTAGTTTTCACAATTTCAGTAATATCAATAATATCGTTATTAATATTAGTTATTTCCTCATCCTCCATAGGCATCTTTGAAAACTTTTCATTTATATCTACGGACACTGGATAAGAAAACTTTTCAAGACATCTAGAACATGTAAGTTCTAACTCACATTTAGCATTAATACTTAAAGTAATAATATTATCCTGTGATGAAATATCTCCATCTATAGTTATAGGAGTTAAAAATTTTAAAATTTCACCTTCAAAATCCACTTCACTAACTTGCAGTTGAAGATCTAAATGTCTTTTTGTAATTTTTCTTCCTGTTAATTCAGAAATATCTATTTTCATAGTTTCACCCCATATAAAGCTTTATTTTGTATTCCACCTTATACAGAGTATATTTTACTACTCAGAATAAAATATACCATGCGAACACAATTTATTATATAAACTTAAAAATTAAAAGTCAAGTTTATTTTGTAAATTATTTAACTAAAACTACTGTGTCTCTTGCAATCATTAACTCTTCGTTAGTTGGAACTACAAATACTTTAACCTTAGATCCATCTTTACTTATTTCTCTTACTTTTCCTCTTACGTTGTTCTTTTCTTTATCTATTTCTATTCCCAAGAATTCCAGACCCTTACATATTGTTTCTCTTGTTTCTATTGCATTTTCTCCAAGACCAGCTGTAAATACCACACAATCAACTCCACCCATAGAAGCTGCATAAGAACCTATGTATTGTCTTACTCTGTAATCAAACATATTTAATGCAAGTTTAGCTCTTTCATTTCCTTTTGATGATGCATCTTCTATATCTCTGAAGTCTGAAGAAACTCCTGACACACCAAGAACTCCTGATTTTTTATTTAATAATGTGTTAACTTCTTCTGCTGACATTTTTAATTCTGTCATTAAGAATGTTACTGCTGCTGCATCTATATTTCCACATCTAGTTCCCATTACTAATCCTTCTAATGGAGTGAATCCCATTGATGTATCAACACATTGTCCGTTCTTAACTGCAGCAACACTTGCTCCATTTCCTAAATGACAAGTTATTATCTTAAGATCTTTTATATCTTTACCCATTTCATCAGCAGCTACTGATGAAACATACTTATGAGAAGTTCCGTGGAAACCATATTTTCTTATTCCATGATTTTCATAAACCTCATAAGGTATTGCATACATGTACGCTTCTTGTGGCATTGTTTGATGGAAAGCAGTATCAAATACAACTGTCATAGGTGTATTTGGCATTAATTCCTTACAAGCATTTATTCCTATTATGTTTGGAGGGTTGTGAAGTGGTGCAAGCTTAGCGCACTCTTCTAATTCTTTCATAACCTCATCTGTAACTAAAACAGATTGAGCATATTTTTCTCCACCATGAACAACTCTGTGTCCAACAGAAGATATTTCATCCATGCTCTTTATAACTCCATTCTTTTCATCAACTAATGCTTTTAAAACTAATTCAATAGCATCTTTATGATCATTCATAGGAGTCTTTATTATATACTTATCTCTTCCATCAACCTTTTGAGTAAGTATTGATCCCTCTATTCCTATTCTTTCTACAAGACCTTGAGCAAGAGCAATCTCATTGCTCATATCTATTAATTGATATTTTAGTGAAGAACTTCCACAGTTTATAACTAGTACTTTCATTAAAATTTTCCCCTTTCAGATTAAATTTAAATTATATTATAAAGTGTCTTATGAACTATTTCATAGATTGCGCTTGAACTGCTGTTAATGCAACAACACTAACTATATCCTCTGCACTACATCCTCTTGATAAGTCATTTATAGGCTTAGCAAATCCTTGACAAACTGGTCCTATTGCTTCTGCTTTTGCAAATCTTTGAACTAATTTGTATCCTATATTTCCAGATTGTAGGTCTGGGAATATTAATACATTTGCTTTTCCTGCAACTTTACTATTTGGTGCTTTTTGCTTTGCAACTTTTTCAACTATAGCTGCATCTAATTGTAACTCACCATCTATATCTAAATCTGGTCTTAATTCTTTCGCTATTTCAGTAGCACGTCTTACCTTCTCAACTAATTCATGATCTGCACTTCCCATACTTGAGAATGAAAGCATAGCAACCTTTGGCTCTATTTTACAAAGATTTCTAGCAGTTTCTGCTGTTGCTATAGCTATAGATGCTAATTGTTCAGCTGTTGGGCTAGGATTAACTGCACAGTCTGAGAATATTAACATTCCATCTTCACCATATTCACAATCAGGTACAAGCATTATAAAGAAGCTTGATACAACTGATACCTTTGGAGCAGTTTTTACTATTTGTAAACCTGGTCTTAAAAGGTCTCCTGTTGTATGTATAGCACCTGATACCATTCCATCTGCATCATTACATTTTACCATCATTGTTCCAAAATAAAGAGGATCTCTAACTATTTTGTTTGCTTTTTCTATAGTCATCCCTTTATTTTTTCTTAATTCATAAAACTCTTGAACATATTTTTCTGTTTTCTCTGATGTTTCAGGGTCTACTATCTCTATTCCATCTAGATTTAAGCCTAATTGTTTAGCTTTGTTTTGTATTTTCTCTAAACCTCCAACTAATACAACATTGGCCAATCCTTGTTTTTTTATTTCCTCTGATGCTGTTAGTGTTCTTTCTTCTTCACCTTCTGGAAGAACTATTGTTTTCACATCATTTTTAGCATCTTCCCATATTTTCTTCATAAGATCCATGTTTAATTACTCCTTTCAAAAATAAGGCTGTCTATATATAATATACTCTTAATAGTATATACTTTTCAACAAAAAAATGATAAATATGTTACCTTTGGTTATTTTTCTAATTTTCTGAACAACTAAAAACCTATTTACATTTAATTTTATCCAAAAATCTTGTATAATATTATAATATTTAACCGAAAGGAGATTTTTTATGAATATCAGCGCAATAATTTCTGAGTATAATCCTTTTCACAATGGTCATTTATATCACATAAATAAAACTAAGGATTTATGCAATACTAATTACGTTATTGTTTTAATGAGTGGCAACTTTGCACAAAGGGGCATTCCTTGTGTAATAGATAAATGGAATCGAGCCGAAATGGCTTTATTGAATGGAGCTGACTTAGTTTTAGAACTTCCATCTGTATTTGCTTTATCCTCAGCTGAATTTTTTGCTAAAGGAAGTGTCTCTCTGTTAAATTCTTTGAATTGCGTAACTCATCTTTCTTTTGGTAGTGAATGTGGGGATATAGATCTTATACAAAAGATTGCAATGATTTTATCTCATGAACCAAAAGAGTATAAAGTCATCCTAAAAAATTTAATAGATAGCGGACTTCCCTTTGCTAAAGCTAGATTTTTAGCATTAAAAGAATACATTGAAAACACAGAAAATATTCCTAATTTATCTTCATTTTTAAGTTCATCTAATAATATTTTAGCTATAGAATACTGCAAAAGTCTTATTCAATTAAACAGTAATATAAAGCCTATTACAGTTCAACGTCTAGGTGGCGAATATAATGAAAATAGCTTAAATGAAATTTTCTCTAGTGCTACATCTTTAAGAAATCTTTTAAAGGAAAATATAGATTTTGACATCCTAAAAGACCATATGCCTACTACGGCATTTCATATATTAAAAAATTTAAAAGCTACAGACTATAAGTTCGTTTTTGATGAAGATATGTTTTCATTGTTGAAATATAAACTAACTTGTTGTGAAAATAATTTAAATCTAATACCAGATGCATCTGAGGGATTAGATAATAAGATTATTAAAGAAGTTATTAATTCAGATTCATTAAAAGAATTAATTCTTAATTCAAAAAGCAAACGTTACACTTATACAAGAATAAATAGAATTTTATGTCAATATTTTATAGGACTTGAAACTTTTGATCTAATTGATTTAAGAACTACCACTCCAAGTTATTGTAGAGTTTTAGGCTTTACTGAAAACGGCTCTAAAATATTAAAACTTATAAAAAACAATAGTAATATTGATATTATAACTAAGATCCCCAAAACAAGAAATGACATGCTTAATGCTGACATAAAATCAACTAAGGCATACAGTATTTTATGTAAAAACATAAAACCTAATAATGATTTTTTAAAATCTCCCATAATAATAAAAAACACCTAAAGGTGTTTTTTTGTTATTAGGTAATATTATGAATTTAATTTAATATAATTTCTATAAGGCACATGAAAGAATATAACAAGTCAAAGACGCCATGTATATTTTGTGCCAGAGAATAAAGGTGGCTGTGCCACGTTATAATTGAGAATTGACAGTTGTTGTTGAAAATCACAGATTTTCTTTAATAAGATTTTTTTTATTTTAGAAATCTTATTAAGAAGATTTCATCCAACATTGTCAATTGTAAATTGTAAATTCTTAATTTTCAATTTAAAAGCCCTTTAAACTAGATTTTATCAGCATTTTAGGATTAAATTTTTTCTATAATTTTCTATACATCAAAGCTGACGCAGTATGACACAAAATAGACTAGCATACTGACTTGTTATTTTTTTAAATGTTCCTAAATCAATTATTTTTATGGAGGTTTAATTGAATTATATTCTGCTTATAAGCCTTATAGGTATATTTATATTAATTCTATTATTATCTAAAGAATATAGAATTAACTATGTAGCTACTTTCCTATTAACTATTATAATAATATATTTTATAGCATTTCCAAATTTAATAATAGATTCTGCTAAAAATGGAGCTATATTATTTTTTAACAATCTGTTCCCCACCCTGTTTCCATTTTTAATAGTAACAGAATTACTAATACATTATGGCGGTGTAAATATTTATTCAAAACTTATAGGACCTTTTTTATGTAAACCACTAAAACTGCCAAAACAATGTAGTTTTACATTAGTTGTAAGTTTTTTATGTGGATATCCACTTGGCGCAAAATATTCTTGTCATTTATATGAAGAAAACTTAATAGAAACCTCTACTTTTAGAAGGCTTTTAAACATAGCTTCAAACGGAAGCCCTTTATTTATAATAGGGTCAGTCTCAACTTCAATGCTTAATCTTCCTTCTGCTGGAATATATCTTCTTTTATCTAATTATATATCTTGTATTTTAATGGCTTTTATTCTAAAACCTACTGATAGTAAAATCATTCAAGTAAAAGACTCTAGTTTTAAAACTGATAATTTTGGATCTATACTAAAAATATCTTTAGATAATTCTCTTTCCACAGCATTATCTGTAGGAAGTTATATAATTATGTTCTCAATTTTAATATCCATTTTAAAAAATACTTATATGTTTCAATGTATTATAAATTTTTTATGTAACATACTGTTTTTTCTTCCTAATGAAGCTGTTAAAGGTTTAACACTTGGAATGTTTGAAATGACTAATGGATGCTATATATTAAGTTCTGCATCAATATCTTTAAAATTAAAACTTTCAATGATAAGTTTTCTTTGTGCTTTTAGTGGATTATCTATAATATGCCAAATCCATTCTTTCGTTTATAAGTTTAAAGATATATCTATAGCAAGATATATCTTTAGAAAGTTTATTCAAGGAATTCTAAGTTTTCTTTTAACATACTGCACTTTATCATTGGTATCATTAGATGTATATACAATGAATTCCAGTATGTGTACTCCATATTGGGTTGCTTTTCTTCCCATATTAATATTAATTATTTTAAGTATAATCTTATCAAAACTATTTAATCTATTTCATATGTCTTAATTCTTTGATATTTTCTCTTATAAGTTTTGTTGAATTAGTCATATCCCTAGATATGGATGATAAATAATTATCCATATCTTTTTTCATACTTTCTAGAAGAATAGATCCCTTTTCCTCTATTTCCTTATCTAACTTACATAAAACTTCATCTGCATAATCTCTTGCACTAAGCATCATTTCCTTTGATTGTATCTGAGCTACCTTTATTATCTCCTGAGCCTTAATATTAGCCTCTCTCGTTATCTCGTGATTCTCTATTCTCTTTCTTCTAATTACCTCTGTCTCCTTAAGGATAGCATCACTTTGTGCTTTGGATTCTGATAACATTCTGTCTTTTTCTATTAATAACCATTGAGCTTTTTTGAGTTCATCAGGAAGATATGATACTATATCATCAAGAATAGCTGCTAATTCTTTTTTATCTAAAACAACCTTTCCAGACATAGGTACCTTTGGTGCTGTCTCTACAAGTTCGTGAAGATACTCTATTAACTCTATAACCTCCATATTCACCCTCCTACCTTCTACTCCATTATCTTATTCATAACATCCCCTAGTATTACGTCAGGAACTAATCCTTTAATACAGCCTCCAAACTTCGCAACTTGCTTAACTGAAGATGAACTTAAATAGGAATACTCAGCATTAGTCATCATAAATAATGTTTCTATTGATGAATCTAATTTATTATTCATTAAAGCCATTTGAAATTCATATTCAAAATCTGAAACTGCTCTTAATCCCTTTATAATAACTTTACTATCATTTTTTTTCATGAAATCTATAAGCAAACCATTAAACCCTGCTACCCTAACGTTAGCATATTGTACTATAGACTTTTCTATGAGTTTAACTCTCTCATCTACAGGAAATAATCCTTTTTTATCTACATTAACTAACACCACTACTATAACTTCATCGAATATTTTTGATGCTCTCTTTATAATATCTAGGTGTCCATTTGTAATAGGGTCAAAACTTCCTGGGTAAACCGCCCTTCTCATTTTTAATCCTCCTTATACTTATAGAAGCAAACCGTAGTATTACCGTACTTTCTAGAATTTTGTAAAACTATCCTTTCATTACCTTCATAAATCTCTTCACCTGTATCTATTTTGGTTACAATTAACCCATCTTTTTTTAATATTTCTCCTTCAGTTATGATTCCTACAGCTTTAGGAATCATATCTTTCATATATGGTGGATCTATAAATATTAAATCAAAAACTTTTTTATTCTTTACAAAATTTCTTAGGGCATCATAAGAATCCATATTCAAACAGGTACATTCATCCTGAAATTTTAAGTTTATAATATTTTCTTTTAATATAGGAAATGTTACTGGGCTTTTATCAACCAAATAACATTCTTTAGCTCCTCTACTAACAGCCTCTAACCCTAAACTTCCTGTACCAGCAAAAACATCTAATGCCACCGCATCAGGGACATAGTTTTGTATCATGTTAAATATATTTTCTTTAATTCTATCCAGTGTTGGTCTTGTCTCCATAGTAGCTGGCGACAAAATTTTCCTTCCTTTGGCGCGTCCTGCAATTATTCTCATGTTTTGTCCTCCTTCGATATGCTTTATATTCCATTTTATCATAAAGGAATATATTTTTACAAAATTTTTTTCTCTAATTAAAACAAATATATTTTGTAGTATTTTCTAAAGATTTCATTATTTCTATACAAAGTTTTATATCCTCTGCTTGTTCGCTCTCAACAACCTTTTTTGCTTCAGTGTTTGCAGCTTTCAAAATATGTATATCATTGGAAAGATCACTTAATATAAGTCCATTATCTCCATGCTGTCTAAATCCAAATAGTTCTCCGCTACCTCTTAGCTTTAAATCTTGTTCAGCAATAAAAAATCCATCATTGCTCTTAGTCATTATTTCCATTCTCTGTTTTGTTATTTTATTGTTAGCTTTTGCTATAAGAATACAATGTGATTTATATTTTCCTCTTCCAACTCTTCCTCTTAATTGATGTAACTGAGACAAACCAAATCTTTCTGCATTTTCAATTATCATAACACTTGCATTGGGAACATTTACTCCTACTTCAATAACAGTTGTTGATACAAGAACTTTAATTTCACCATTTTTAAATTTATTCATTATTTCATCTTTTTCTTTTGCTTTCATTCTTCCATGAAGCATTTCTGTTGATATCCCTCTGAAGTAGCTTGATGTGACTTCTTCGTAAATTTTTTCAACAGAATTAAGCTTCAACTCATCATTTTCCTCAATTAAGGGGCAAACAATATATACCTGTCTTCCTTGTTGTATTTCTTCTAAAGCTAATTCATAAGCTAGTTCTCTTTCATCCATTTTATAAAACTCTGTATCTATTTTTTGCCTTCCTGGAGGCAATTCATCGATTACAGATATATCCAAATCATTATATAAATAAAGGGATAATGTCCTAGGTATAGGGGTTGCAGTCATTACCAAAACATCTGCCTCTTCATTTTTATTTATCAATCTGCTTCTTTGATGAACCCCAAATCTATGTTGTTCATCTGTCACTATCATACCTAACTTATTAAACTCAACATTTTCTTCAATTAATGCATGAGTACCAATAACAATGCAAGGTTCTTCCATTTTAATTTTCTCTTTAATTCGTATTTTCTCTTTATTTTTAGTACTACCTGTTAATAATTCAACTGTTATATTGAAGTGTTCAAGGATTTTACTAACCTCTGAATAATGTTGATTTGCCAAAATTTCAGTTGGAGCCATTAAAATAGCCTTATATCCATTTTTAACAACATTAAACATAGCTATTATAGCTATTATAGTTTTTCCACTTCCAACATCTCCTTGAACCAATCTGTTCATTGGAGCATTTCTTTTTTCATCTAATAGTATTTCTCTTACCACTCTACTTTGTGCATTGGTAAGAGTGAATGGTAGTCTATCCTTTAATATTTTAAGCTCATTATCCATTGTAAAAGCAATACCATCTCTATTTCCCTTTATATGTGCCTTAAGTGCAAGTATTTTTATAGAGTAAGTGAATAATTCTTGAAATTTAAGCCTATCTTTTGCTTTTTGCAAATTCACTCCACTTTTCGGAAAATGTATTTCTCTTATAGCTTCATCTAAACTTATAAGTTTATACTTTTCAACCAAATCTTTAGGAAGATTTTCAGTTATGGTTATTTTATCCAGTACTTGATTAATTAATTTGCTTATAATTTTATTATTTAACATGCTATTTAAACTATATTTAGCTACTATTTCTGTCTTTTCTAACTCCTTGCAAGCATTCATAGGATTAACCACTTCTAGATGATTTTGCACCTTTTTATATTTACCCATGAGCTTATACTCATTTCCAATTTTAAAAGAATTCTTTATATATGGCTGATTAAACCATATTGCCTTTACCATAATTCCTTTATAAGTAAATTCAAGGCTAGTCAATCTCTTATTACTTTTAGTTCTTACATCCTTATTTACTTTTAATAAAGTGCAATCTAATGCTAGTTTATTTTTTTCATCAATTTCATCAAAATCTAAATTTATGTCAATATTTTCATAATCCCTTGGAAAATATAAGAGTAAATCTAGAATGTTATATATTGAAACTTTATTTAAAGCCTCTTGAGCTTTAGGACCTACACCTTTTAAATCAGTTATATCACTATAAATATTCAAAGATTCACCTCCCTAAAAGTAAAAAAAGCCCTAAGGCTTTTTTACTAAAATTTATCTGATGGCTACCAACTGTAACATTCCCATCCTCTTACAAGTTGGGAGATAACAGTTGCTACACCCCTAGATTAACTGATCTAACCTTAAGATGGTGAAAAAACACCATCTTAAGGAAGATTCATTCTATTCAACAGAAACCAAGAAGTAGTATAAAGGTTGTTCTCCCTTATAACATTGCACGTCTAAGTCTTCATAAAGTTCTTCTAATTGATTTGAAAGTTCATTTGCCTTATCTTCATCAATATCTTCCCCATAAAATATAGTAATTAAAGAACTATCTTCATCTACCATTCTTTCAATTACCTTCTTAGTGGTTTCAAGAACTTCTTCTCCAACCTCTTCTATTTTACTTTCTACTATTCCAAGTATATTGCCTTCTTTTATAGTCTTACCATCCATTTCGGTATCTCTAACAGCAAATGTTATTGATCCAGTCTTTACAGCTTCCATTGATTCTTTCATTGATTCAATGTTTTCCTCAACTTCACTTTCCGGATTAAACATTGTAATAGCTGTTATTCCTTGTGGAATTGTTTTTGTAGGTATAACTACTACTTTTTTATCTTCTGCTAAATCAGCTGCTTGATTTGCCGCCATTATTATATTTTTATTATTAGGTAATATAAATACATTTTCTGCATTTATAGAATCCACAGCCTTCATTATGTCTTCTGTACTTGGATTCATTGTCTGACCACCTTCTATTACGTAGTCAACACCTAAATCTTTAAATATATTAGATATTCCACTTCCCATGGCAACTGATACGAATGCATATTTTTTCTTTTCATTAGTATCATTTTCTGCTGCTGTCTCTATATTACCATACTTTTCATTTTCCACTAAAAGACTTCTATGTTCTTCTCTCATATTATCTATTTTTATTTTAGATAATTCTCCTAACATAACAGCCTTGCTTAAAACACGTCCTGGATCATTTGTATGAATATGAACTTTTATTACATCCTCATATCCTACAACTATCATAGAGTCTCCAAGAGCTTCTATCTCATTTTTAAATTTGTTAGCATTTTCAGCATTCCCTAAAATTATAAATTCTGTGCAATAACCAAACTTTATATCTTCAATATTTAAGTTATTAGCTGCTGATACTTTTTCTTCCGCTGGTTTAAACTCTTGTATAGTGGCCTCTATTTCATTTTCTAAGGCTTCACTCATACCTTTTAGTATAATTAAAAGTCCCATTCCACCTGAATCAACAACCTTTGCACTTTTAAGAACTGGTAACATTTCTGGAGTTTTGTTAAGCATATCTTGGCTTTTTTCACAAATTTCTTTCATAAGATCTTTTATGTCTAAGCTTTTAGAGTCTATAGCAGCCTCTCCTGCTGCCCTTATTATAGTTAGTATTGTTCCCTCTATAGGTCTCATAACTGCCTTATACGCAGCCTTAGCACCTTCTTGCATCGCTTGTGAAAATTCTTTAGAATTAACTTCTGTTTTGCCCTCTAATCCCTTAGAAATTCCTCTTAAGATTTGTGATAATATAACTCCTGAATTTCCTCTTGCTCCCATAAGGGCACCTTTTGCAAGCTTTTTTGAAACTTCTTCTATAGATGATGAATTCATGCTTTCTATTTCTTTGACAGCTGCCTTAAATGTCATAGACATATTAGTTCCAGTGTCTCCATCTGGAACTGGAAAAACATTTAATGAATTTACAAATTCCTTCTGCTCTTCTAACTTATTAGATGCATGAATAACCATGTTATAAAAGTGTTCACCATTTATTTTTGAGTACTTCATTATATGTGACCTCCTAGACTCTTACACCTTGTACATTCACTGTTACACTATTTACTTTTAATCCTGTATAATTTTCAACATTATATTTTACTTTTTGGATTATGTTATTTGCTATAACAGATATTTTTGTTCCATATTGAACAACAACAAACAATTCTATATTTAATTCATCATTTTTGCTATTTATTTTAACACCTTTGCTTAGATGCTCTGTTTTCATCAATTCCCAAAAGCCATCGCTTGCATTTTTTGATGCCATTCCAACAACCCCATAGCATTCCATAGTAGACAATCCTACTACATTAGCTATAACTTCTTCTGAATATCCAATATATCCACTTTCATTGGAAAAACCTATCATATCTCTACTCCTCCTCGAAAAATTCCATATAGTCTATTTTATATTAATTACATAATTAATTCAAGGAAATTAGAGCACTTAATTAATTATTTTTTATTTCAAAACAATATTTTACTTGCATTAACTTCAATATGTATGTTAAAATAATCTACGTTATGATTGAATATATATTTTTCTATATATAGAGGAGGTGTTTTACCATGTCAAGAAGATGCGAAGTTTGTAACAAAGGGGTTATATCTGGAGTTCAATATAGCCACTCTCACAGACAATCAAAGAGAAAGTGGGCGCCGAACGTTAAAAGAGTTAAGGCAATAGTAAACGGAACACCTAAAACTGTTCATGTTTGTACAAGATGCTTAAGATCCGGAAAGGTTCAACGTGCTATATAAAAAAGCAATAAAAAATGCAGTTGTTTAGAACAATTGCATTTTTTATTTTTTGTTTGAAATTATTTTTTTGTGCCTTTTTTCGTAAAAACCTTTATAATTCTTGATAAACATTTGGGAAGTTTAACTGCAATAATTTTCATATTACCCTCCTGTATAAATTAATCACCTGCGAAGACATTCTGCAATATACCAACCTGCATATACAACACCAGCCCCAATAACTAAAAGCCAACACCATGCAGGAATAATAATAGCAAGCAAAATCCCTATTCCTACAGCTCCTATAACCATACCTATAACTTTATTAAAACATATCTTTCTTGACAAAAAAATCACCGATAATAATTGCTTCAATTCCATTATATGAAACAAATAACTATTGGTGACTATTTTTCATTATTAATCCATAGAATACATAACCATGACTATTCCATTGTTAAATGTAATTTCTACATCTTTTTCATCTAAAAATTCATTTGATACACTTATTGTTTCTCCGAAATTCAAATCATAATCATGTAAATCATATTTTGCATTTCTTATATTAAAGTTTTTAACCTCTTCTCTAAATCCTTGAAAACTTATATAATTCATATTTTTTTTCTTTAATTTTGTAGATTTATTAACTAAAAATATTATATTATTATCATCCTTTATATAAGCTCTAGAACCATTTCCCAGACATTTGTAGAGTAGTCCTATGTTTCCTAGCACATGATCTAATCTAGAGCCTGTGCATCCTAATAAGGTAACCTCTTCTGGTTTGTACTCTAATGCTAAGTCAACAGCAATTTCACTATCAGTAAAGTCTTTTTCTGGTGGATATACTTTTATCTCTGAATTCTTAGCTCGTAATTTTTCTAGCACCTCTTTATTTATTGAATCAAAATCACCTAACAATATTGTTGGATTAAGATTTTCTTCAAACAAATATTGAGCTCCTCTGTCAGCAGCAATAACTATATCACTTTTTTCATATTCCTTTATTATAAGTTCAGAGGAAGGCTTAATCCCCCCTCCTACTATAAGTATTTTCACTATCTTAAAGCCGACCTTAAAACTTTAACATTTTCTTCTATATTATTATTTCTAAATATAGCTGATCCAGCTACTAATACATTTGCCCCTGATTCAACAATTTTTTTAATATTATTGCTATCTACTCCACCATCTACCTGTATCATCATATCCTTACCTATAGCTTCACACATCTTTTTAACTTCTTGTATTTTCAGTGATGTATATGGTATATATTTTTGTCCTCCAAACCCTGGATTAACAGACATTATTAAAACCATATCAACTATTGGCAATATATTTTTTATATTACTTACAGGCGTTGCTGGATTCAATGCTATTCCTGCCTTAATTCCAAAACTTTTTATATAATTTATAGTTCTATCTATATGTTTATCTGCTTCATAATGTATAGTAATAATATCTGCACCACTCTTTACAAAGTCCTCTATGTATCTTGAAGGGTCATCAATCATTAAATGTACATCAAATACTTTTTCTGTTAAGCTTCTTATAGATTTCATTATAGGTGCTCCAAATGATATATTAGGTACAAAGTTACCGTCCATTACATCTATATGAATCATTTCCACATCCACATTGTTTAATATTTTTATTTGTTCCCCTAAAGTAGCAAAATCTGCTGATAATATTGATGGTGATAATTTTACCATTTTCTTTTTTTCCCCCTTTGAATTTCTTCTAATGTTTTTATGTAAAAGTCGTATCTTAACTCACTTATTTTGTTGCCTTCAACTGCTTCTTTAACAGCACATTTCGGCTCTTTATTATGAACGCAACTTGAGAATTTACATTTTCCATTAAAATCTTTAAACTCTGGAAAACAGTTTTGAAGTTCATACTCATCTATAAATGTTATATCTATATTTGAAAAACCTGGTGTATCAACTATAAAACCATGCTCTATTTCAATAAGCTCACTATGTCTTGTAGTATGTTTACCTCTACCTACCTTTTTACTTACTTCTCCTGTCTCCATAAGAGTTTTTCCTGTTAATTTATTTAATAATGTTGATTTTCCTGCACCTGATGGTCCACACAAAACTGTAACATTATTTTTTAATTTTTGGTTTAATTTTTCTAATCCATAACCTTCTTTTGCATTAATAGGAATAAGTTCATAACCTATGTTATTAAGTCCTTCTTTAAATTTTCTTAGTTCTTCTTCACTACATAAGTCAATTTTATTTAAACATACATTTGCTTTTATATTATTATATTCACATAAAACCAAGAATCTATTTAATAGATCCTTGTTTATATCTGGATTTTTAGCTGCAAATACTACGAAAGCCTGAGTTACATTGGACACTAGAGGTCTTATAAGCTCTGAAGATCTTTCAAATATCTCTTCAATTACACCTTTTCCACCTTCTATAGATATTCTAACCCTATCTCCAACTATAGGGGTAAGTCCATCATATCTGAACTTACCCCTTGGTTTACATTCTATAGTCTCAATCTCAGTCTTTACGTAGTAGAAGCCACCTATACCTTTGATTATAGTTCCTTCCATAGAGCTCCTCCTAGTAAAAATATCGTATTTTACCTTCCATCACCAGTGCCATTGCCATTATTGTCACCGCCATTGTTTTCCCCACCGCCATTAGGTTTTGTTGCGGATGTTATTTTTATGGTAGATCCTTTAACAACCTGACCATTTGGAGAATAACCTTTAATTATAAAGTCATCTCCAAATCCACCTGTATCTAAAGTTAATCCTTTATCACTTAATATGCTTCTTGCCTCACCTACTGTTCTTCCTGAAAGGGGTGGCACATCAATTAATTGTGGTTTTGGCTCTTCATAAGTATAAACAACAATAGTTATATTAACAGCACTTTCTTCTTTTACTAATGCACCAGTTTCTAGACTTTGAGCAATTACTGTATTGTTTTTATTTAAATCATCCTTATTATTTGTTGTTTTTTGTTCTGTTTTAACATTTCCTAAGGATAGTTTGCTAGATTCTAATTGGTTTTTTGCATCCGATTCACTTCTTCCATATAAATTAGGTACCTTTGCAAATTTTGATTTTTCTCCCTTACTTACAACAATATCTATAGCATCACCTTTTTTAACTTCTGTATCAACACCTGGGTTTTGTCTTATAATATTACCTTTTTTCACCGTGTCACTATATTCCTCATCTTGTTTTCCAAGTACAAGATCAAAGGTATTTAGTATTTTTTCTGCAGCCTTAACATCATAGTCTTGTAGTAAATTTGGAACCTTTATTTTTGACTCTCCACCACTTACAACAACTCTAACCTCTTTATCTTTCTCTATTGTCTCTCCTTCTTTAGGAAAGCACTCTAATATAGTACCCTCAGGTTTATCACTTACTTTTGTTTCTACAATCTCCATTTTTAATCCCATAGAATCTAACATTTTTTTTGCATCTTCCTGAGTCATTCCTACGATTTTAGGTACTTTAACTTGATCTTTAGCAGCTGTATTAGGTTTAAACATAATCGCCGCTGATATTACCCCTAATGCCACTATTAAAATCCCTATCAAAGAAAATATAAGATATTTTTTTTTCTTACCACCAGAAGAAGGTTTGTCATCTTCATAATAATCATCATAGTCTTCTTCTTCCTCTTCTTCTTGTTTACGTTTTTCTTCTGCTTTATTTTTCCTTAGATTTTGTTTCAAATCCTCTTCTTTTATAGGAGTCATAACTCTTGTAAACTGATCTTCATCATTATTTGATGTTATTTGAACCTTTTCGTCCTTTTCAATTTTCACCAAATCATTGATTAATTCTTTAGAAGATTGATATCTTTTTACTGGTTCTTTCTCAATACTCTTCAATATTAAGCTATTAAAACTTTGAGGAATAGATGGATTTAATTCAATAGGTGGAACTGGTTGTTCTTGTATATGTTTTAATGCTACAGACACAGGGCTATCCGCGTCAAATGGAAGCTTTCCTGTAACCATCTCATACAATACAATACCTAGTGAATATATATCAGTCCTGTAATCAACATAGTTTCCCTTAGCCTGTTCAGGAGAAAAATAATGAGCTGATCCCAAAATTTTATTAGTATTAGTTATTGTACTTGAATCTGTTAATTTTGCTATTCCAAAATCCGTAACTTTTATTATGTTATCTTCAGTTACTAGTATATTTTGAGGCTTTACATCTCTATGTACTATATTATTCCTATGAGCACAATCTAAAGCCTTAGTTATTTGTATTCCATACTCAACAGCCTTCTTATAAGGTATTTCACCTTGTTCTCTGATTAAATCTTTTAATGTTTTTCCCTTAACATATTCCATAACAATATAGTTAACTCCATCTTGAGTACCAACATCTAAAACATTAACAATATTATTATCAGATAAATTTGCCACTGCTGTAGCTTCTCTTTTAAATTTTTCTACAACTTCTAAGTCAGAGGCAAATTCTTTTTTCAATATTTTGACAGCATCAAATCTATTTAACTTATGACATTTAGCCTTGTATACCTCAGCCATGCCACCTTCACCTATTTTTTCAATAAGCTCATACCTATCCCCTAGTATAGTTCCTATTCTCATAGTGCTCTCCTCCAACTATAATTAAAGATATGTTATCTCGTGCCCCTCTACTTTTAGCTAACTGTAAAACTTTTTTGCAAAACTCATTATAATTTTCACTTAAGTCTATTAAATGTATTAATTCTTCATTTGTTACATCATTAGTTAAACCATCTGAGCATAATAACATATGTTGAAATTCAGTTATACTTAATTCATAAATATCTGGTACAACTTCCTCTTTAGTACCAACTGCCCTAGTTATTATATTTTTATTTGGGTGATTTTTGGCCTCTGCTTCTGTTATAGTACCTTCATCTACTAACTCTTGTACTAAAGAATGATCTCTTGTTATTTTTCTTATTTGACCATCCTTTATTATAAAGCAACTACTATCACCTACATTAGCAACTAACACTTGTTCTTTATAAATCAAACAAGCAGTTATTGTAGTTCCCATTCCATTTAAATTATTACTTGTTAATGAATAATTATAAACTTTTTCATTTGCAAACTTAATTGATTCTATAAATACTCTATTAATATCATTGCTATTAAATTTTTCTTTTATATAAGATATCAAAGAGGTTGAAGCAAGTTTACTTGCAACCTCACCTGCATTGTGTCCACCCATGCCATCAGCAACTACATATATAGATTTTTCTCCATCTTCATAGAATTCAATACAATCTTCATTTAATTTCCTAACATTGCCTACATCGGTTATAAATCCCACCATACAAAACACCCCTTTTTTATTATTTTTGGGTCTCCATATAACTTCTTCTTAATTGTCCACACGCTGCATTTATGTCTGATCCCATTTCTCTTCTTACTGTGGTCTCAACTCCATATTCTTTAAGAATTTTAGCAAAAATTTTCACTTCTTCTGAATCTGTTTTTTTATAGGAGTTTTCTTTTATTTCATTTATAGGAATCAAATTTACATGACATAATATTCCTTTTAATAGTTTTCCTAAAGACTTAGCATCTTCTAAAGAATCATTTACCTCTTTAACCAATGAATATTCAAAACTAACTCTTCTTCCTGTTTTGTCTATATAATATTTACAAGCATCTAAAATTTCTTTTATAGAATACTTATTTGCTATAGGCATAATTTCTTTTCTTCTATCATCTGTAGTAGAATGAAGAGAAATTGCCAAAGTAATTTGCATATCTTCATCTGCAAAGTCTATTATTTTAGGCACTATACCACAAGTAGATAATGTTATATGCCTTTGCCCTATATTAAGACCATAATCAGCATTTACTATTTTTAAAAACTTTATAACATTATCATAATTATCAAAAGGCTCTCCACTTCCCATTAAAACTATATTAGATATTCTTTCTCCTAATACCTTTTGACCTACAATAACTTGTAAAAGTATTTCACCTGCTGTTAAATCCCTTACTCTTCCGTCTATGGTAGATGCACAAAATTTACAGCCCATTCTACATCCAACCTGAGTAGATACACATATTGAATTTCCATGATTATACTTCATAATAACACATTCTATTAAATTACCATCTTGTAAAGCTAGTAATAATTTTTTTGTTCCATCTAACCTTGACGTATATTCGTGTTCAACTTTTGGAAGTTCCATTGTAAAGTTGCTATTTAATTTTTCTTTAAGGGCTTTAGGTAAATTTTTCATATCATCAAAGTTTTTAATATCTTTATATAACCACTCTATGACTTGTTTACTTCTAAATTCACTCTCTTTATTCTCTTTCATCCATAACTTTAATTCATCTAAGGTTAAATCATAAATATTTTTCATGTAGCCACTCCTAATTACTTCTTTATCAACTTAGCTATAAAGAATCCATCCATATGTTTATTAGGAAGTATTGTAACATACCCTTCTTCATCATATATTATGTTTTCTGCATCACCTAAGTATATCTTTCCCAGTTCAAAATCTTTATGTTTTTCTAAGAATCCTTGAATGTTGCTTTGATTTTCTTCTTTATTCAAAGTACATGTAGAATATATAAGGGTTCCACCACTTTTTAAATATTGGGCAGCATTATCCATTATATGTCTCTGTATTCTTATTATTCCTCTTAAGTCACTAGCTGTTTTAGTCCATTTTATTTCTGGTTTTTTTCTTATTATTCCAAGACCTGAGCAAGGAACATCTATAAGAACTGCATCTGCATAGTTTATATACTTTGTATTTAATTTTGATGCATCTTCAAGAAATAATTTTATGTTGCTTATTGCAAGTCTATTGGCATTGTGCTTTATAAGATCTAATTTATGTTCATGAATATCAAATGCTATTACTTCACCTGTATTATTCATAAGTTCTGACATATGTGTAGTTTTACCACCTGGTGCACTACACAAGTCCATGGCAATAGAATTTTCTTTTAGATCCATTAGTGGAGCTACAAGCATAGCACTTTCATCTTGTACTGTTATCTTTCCTTCTTTAAATAGCTCATTTTCTTCTATACTTCTACCTTTTTTTATTATAATTGCTTCTGGACACATACATCCTTCTTCAGCATTATATCCTAATTCTTCTAGCTTTTCTAAAACCTCATCATATGCAGCTTTAGTTTCATTAACTCTTACTGTTAAGTAAGGAACCTCATTTAATCCTCTAAGTATACATTTTGTTATATATTCTCCATACTGATCTATGAACAACTCAACCATCCATTTAGGAAATGAATATTGAAATGCCATCTGTTCCTTAGGATTGCTAAAATGAATCTCCTTATTATTTCTTAAATGACTTCTAAGTACTCCATTAACAAACTTAGCTGCTCCCTCTGATTCTTTTTTAGCCATATCAACAGCTTCATTAACCGCAGCATAACTAGGTATTTTATCTAAATAATTCATTTGATAAATGGAGCTTCTTAATATATTTAAAAGGTTACTTTGTATTAAAGATAAATCCTTCTTTATATATTGTTTTAATATAGTATCTATAGAATATCTATATTTTATAGTTCCATAAACAATTTCGGTAACTAATGCCTTATCTTTCACATTTAAATCACTTTTCTTTAGTTCACTATTTAAAATTATATTAGAATAAGCATTATTGTTAAAAACTTCTTCTAATATATTAATTATTACTTCTCTAGCTTTCATACTTTACCTCTTCTCATTAATTTAGTCGTTTCTCTTACTTAATGCAATTAATCTTAAAAGTTGAGATATTGCCATTATTGTGGCTGCTACATATGTTAATGCAGCTGCATCTAAAACTTTTTTTGCTCCCTTAACTTCCTCATTGTAAAGTATTCCTCTACTTCCAAGTTCTTTAAGAGCCCTAGCTGAAGCATCAAATTCAACCGGTAATGTAACAAGTTGGAAAACTACTACTCCGGAAAAAAGTAGTATTCCTATGGTAATTAATGGTTGTATTGATAATATTAATCCTGCTATAAATAGTACCCACGACATACTAGATCCTAAATTAACTATAGGTACTATTGAATTTCTAAGTATTAGTGGTTTATATGCAGTTTTATGTTGTATTGCATGCCCAACTTCATGAGCTGCAACCCCTAAACTAGCTACTGAGTTTCCATAATACACATCATTAGAAAGCCTCAAAATCTGCCTAGTTGGATCATAATGGTCTGAAAGTTTACCACCTGTAACTTCTATAGGAACATTGTATAAACCATTATTATCCAAAAGCATTCTTGCCACTTCTGCACCACTAAGTCCTTTTGAACTATACACTTTTGAGTACTTCTCAAATGTAGCTGAAACCTTGAATTGAGCCCAAGCTGATATAATCATTGCTGGAATCAAAAGCAAATATGTGCTATCATAATAAAACATGTTTATCCCTCCTAAGCTAAAATTTCTTTTATATCAATAGAGTGCCCATTTATATATTGTTCTATTTTTAATGGTTTTCCATTAGGAAATTGTATTATTTTTATTAAAATAACACCGTCACCAGTTGCAACTTCTATCCCATCTTTATTAACATCTAGTATTGTTCCAGGTGCTTCTTTTGAACTTTTACTTAGTATACTGCTCTCATAAATTTTCATGCTTTGATCCTTATAAAAAGTATATGCTACTGGCCATGGATTTAAGCCTCTTACATGATTATGAATTTCCTTAGCACTTTTATTCCAATCAATCTTAGCCATCTCTTTATTTAGCAATGAAGCGTATGTACTTTCATCTCCTTGTTTAACTGGTACTATGTGACCCTTTGCATAATCTTCTAATGTCTTAACTAAAAGATCTCCACCTCTAGCCATTAATTTATCATGTAATTCTCCAGCTGTCATATTTTCATGTATATCACATTGGTCTTTCAAAAGTATATCTCCAGTATCCAAACCTATATCCATAAGCATTGTTGTATTACCGCTTACTTTTTCTCCCATCATTACTGCATAATTTATAGGAGCTGCTCCTCTAAATTTAGGAAGTAGTGATGCATGTAAATTTACACAACCATATTTAGGTATATCAAGAACTTCCTTTGATAATATTTGTCCAAATGCAACTACAACTATGTAATCAGGTTGTAAGTTTTTTAGAACATTTATGCATTCTTCGTCATTTTTAAGTTTTATAGGTTGATACACAGGTATATTGTGTTTCAATGCAATTTCCTTAACTTGAGATATTGCAAGCCTTTTGCCTCTTCCCTTTGGTCTATCCGGCTGAGTAAAAACTGCTTCCACGTTAAATTTTTCCACAAGTATCTCTAAAGATGGAACTGCAAATTCTGGTGTTCCCATAAATACTACTTTCATTAACAAATCACTCCTATTGGTTAATAACCTTATCTACAAACAAAACTCCATCTAAATGATCTAATTCATGACATACAGCTCTTGCAAATAGCTCTTCTGCATTATATTCTACTTTTTCACCTAGCTCATTCAATGCTCTAACTGTAAGCTTTAATGGTCTTTCAACTTCTCCTTGTTCTCCTGGGACACTTAAACAACCTTCTGTATCCATATAGCTTCCCTCTTTTTTTAATATTTCTGGATTTATTAAAACTACTGGACCTTCACCAACATCTATAACTACTATTCTTTTTAATATACCCACTTGTGGTGCAGCAAGACCTACTCCATCAGCCTCATACATAGTTTCTATCATATCTTTAACAAGAGTTCTTGTTCTATCATTTATTTCCTCAACTGATTTACATTTTTTTCTTAATACGTCGTCCCCTATAGTTCTTATATTTCTTATTGCCATAGTACATTTCTCCTTCATTCCACTTATTCTTATAATCTCTTCTTTTATATTATATTAGGCTATTAGGATTTATATCAATACTTATTCTTATATGTTTAGCCAATTCTTTCGTTATATTATACACTAAAACTCTCACTTTGTTTGCTAATTCCAAAGAAAAATCACCCTTTATTAATATTTGCCAACGATACATTTCTTTTATTTTACTTATTATACAAGGACTTGGTCCTAAAATATCTATATTAGTATTTTCCAACATTTTCTTTAAGTTTATACTTACTTTTCCTATATTACCAATCAAAATTTTTTCATTTTTAGAACTCATGTTTATAACCATTATTTTTGTAAAGGGAGGATACTCCATGGCTTTTCTTACTTCTAATTCTTTATTAAAAAATCCATCATAATCATTTTTTATAGAATAATTCAAACTATAATTATCTGGTGAATATGTTTGTATTATAACGGTTCCTTCTTTATTTCCTCTTCCAGCTCTTCCTGAAACTTGAGTTAATAATTGATAAGTTCTCTCTGGAGATCTATAATCTGGTAAATTCAAAGAAAGATCTGCAGCCAATACCCCTACTAAAGTAACATTTGGAAAGTCTAGACCTTTTGCTATCATTTGAGTACCTATTAAAACTTGAGCTTCACCATCTCTAAAACTTCTATATATACGTTCAAAAGAGTTTTTTTCTCTAGTTGTATCTAAATCCATCCTTAATGTTTTAACATCTCCAAATTCCTTTTTAAGAGATAATTCAACCTGTTCAGTTCCTACACCAAAGTATTTTACATAATTACTTTTACAATTAGGACATATGTGTGAAAGTCTTTCTTTATGGCCACAATAATGACAACTTAGAAAATTACCATTAGCATGATATGTCAATGTTATATCACAATTATTACATTTAAATACATATCCGCACTTTCTACATGACACGAATGTAGAAAACCCTCTTCTATTTAAAAATAGTATTGCTTGTTCTCCACTTTCAAGTACATCTTTTAGCTTTACTTTTAATGCATCACTAAACATAGATCTATTATTTTTTCGAAGTTCTTCTCTCATGTCTATAACTTCTATAGTAGGCATTTTTGCTCCATCTGCTCTAGTATTCAAAGTAAGTAACTTTATTTCTCTATTTTTAACTCTATAATATGTCTCTATACTTGGAGTAGCTGTTCCCATCAAAACCTTAAACCCTTTTAATTTCGCCATAAATTCAGCAACCTCTTTAGCATTATACTTAGGATTACTTTCTGATTTATAACTATTCTCATGTTCTTCATCTATTATTATTATACCTAAGTTGTCAAAAGGTAAAAACAAAGCCGATCTAGCACCTACAGCTAGCTTTACTTCACCATTTTTTACTCTAAACCATTCATCAAATCTTTCTCCATCTGAAAGTCTAGAATGAAAAACAGCAACTTCTTTTCCAAATCTACCCTTAAAACGTTCTACCATCTGAGGTGTTAAAGATATTTCTGGAACTAACAGTATAGCACTTTTTCCTCTTTCAAGCATTTTTTTGACTATATGCATATATACTTCTGTTTTTCCACTTCCCGTAACTCCTTTTAGAAGATATAAAGGGTTTATTCCATTCAATAGGTCTCTAACAACACTTTTTTGCTCTATTGTTAGATTTCTCTCTTTATACTCATCATACTCTTTGGAATTATATCTATTTATTATAGTATCCTCAGTTGTTAGATATCCATTTTTTATAAGAGTATTTATAGAACTTAATGAAATATTGTATTGCTTATTTAATTCACTTTTTGAGTAGGCACCTTGATTTTCCTCTATTATACTTATTATTTTCTTATAAGGTTCTTTATCGTATTTCGTTCCTTCTATGTCCCTTCTCAATGCATAAACCACTTGTTTTTCCTTATGTTTAGCACCTTTTATTACCCCTTTAGGTATAAATAATCTTATTATTTCTATATATGTACATAAGTATTTTTCTTTCATATATTCCATTACTATAAAATCCTTATAATTAAATAATGGTTCTTCATCACAAAGTGAATTAATACGTTTTATTCTTATTCCTTCTTCTCTTATATCATCATATAATTCTACTACAAACCCATCTGTAAGGTTTTTGCCCATGCCAAATGATACTTTAACTCTATGTCCAATCTGAATTTTGTCCTCTAATTCTTGTGGGATTTTATAAGTAAATTTTCTATCTACTTGTATTGAGTCATTATTTACTATTATTCCTGCAAATTTACTCATCAAATCACCTTTCTTACTGTAAAATTCTTTTTTAGGCACATGAAAGAAAATAATAGACCAAACATGCGTCGTATATTTTTTTGAATGTGCCTTAACAAGGATAGCATCTATGATTCCTATCCGATGATATATATCATAAATGCTATAGAATGTTTATTGTATACATAATATTAGAAAAACCTTTAAATAAATTTTCATATACTATAAGGTTTGTATTGTGCTATAGAATAAAAAAAGCGCAGTTAGCGCTTTTTATTATTTATAATATTAAATAATTCCCTTGCTACACTTTTTTTACACATTTTTTCTAAAGAAACAATAGATTTATCTTCACCTATAATTGTAACTTTATTATCATCAGTGGCAAAACCTGTATCATTAGATGTTATATCATTGGCTACTATGTAATCTAAATTTTTTCTTTTAAGTTTTTCTTTTGCATTTTCTAGTAAATCATTACTTTCAGCTGCAAAACCAACTAAAATTTGATTTGATTTATTATCTCCTAATGTTTTTAAAATATCACTATCTCTTTCAAAAACAATATTCAAATCACCTTCACCTTTTTTTATCTTTTTATTGCTATAATTTTTAGGCTTATAATCTGCAACAGCTGCAGATTTAATAACTATGTCACTATCATGAAAATTTTCTAAAACCACGTTTAGCATCTCTTCATTAGTATTTACATTTATTATATTTACTCCATAAGGCTTTTTCAAGGAAGTTGGTCCAGAGACTAACACAACATTAGCTCCTCTATCTCTAGCTTCCTCTGCTATAGCATAACCCATTTTACCCGTTGATCTATTTGTTATAAACCTAACTGGATCTAACTTTGCTATAGTTGGTCCTGCTGTAACAAGAACCTTTTTTCCTTTTAAATCCTTATTTTCATTAAGCCTACTTAAGATACACTCTGTTATTACTTCGGTATCTTCTAGTTTACCTCGTCCCGTGTCTCCACAGGCTAATCTTCCACTACAAGGTTCTATAAAATCATATCCAAAAGATTTTAATTTTTCTATGTTATTTTGTACTATAGGATTTTCGTACATGTTGGTATTCATAGCTGGTGCAAAAATAACAGGTGCTTTTGTAGCCATAATTGTTGTACTTAACATATCATCTGCTATTCCATTAGCAACCTTTCCTATAACATTAGCTGTTGCGGGAACTATAACCATTAAATCAGCTTTCTTAGCTAAAGATATATGTTGAATTTCCCAATACTTTGGTTCATTAAACATATCAACAACAACCTCATTAGCACTTAAAGACTGAAAACTTAATGGGGTAACAAACTTTGTAGCAGAATTTGTCATTATGACATCAACTTCTATATTTTGTTTTACAAGTCTACTTACTACATCTAAAGCTTTATAAGCAGCTATTCCTCCACATACGCCTAATACTACGGATTTTTTTGCCATAGTTATTTTATACCTTCTTTCACTGATTCGTATTCAACAATTCCTTCATTAACTTCATTTATTGCTACTGTTAATGGTTTTAATCCTTCTTCCTTTAATAATGCAGGATATCCCTCTATAAGCTGTCTTGCTCTTTTTGATGTAACTATAACTAATGAGTATCTGTTATCAACCTTTTCTAATAAGTCTAAAATTGGTGGATTAATCATAGAGTTGGTCATGTATTAAGCCCTCCTTTGAATCTAATATTTTTTCTTTCATTCTGTCAACTCTGCATTTTTCTGCAACTAATATACTTTCTATTTTTTCTACTGCGCTTTCCACAGTATCATTTACTACTGCATAATTATACTTTGACACATAATTTATTTCTTGATAAGCTGATTTAAATCTTGTCATTAAGGACTCTGGAGTTTCGCTTCCTCTTTTTATAATTCTTTGTTTTAATTCTTCCATTGATGGGGGTAATATAAATATAAATACTCCATCTGATACATTATCTTTAACCTTTAATGCACCTTGAATATCTATTTCAAGAATTACATCTTTTCCATCATCAAGCATTTGTTGAACTCCTGATTTAGGGGTTCCATAGAGATTTCCATATACTTCTGCATACTCTATAAAATCATTTTCTTCAACTTTGTTTAAAAACTCTTCTCTTGATAAAAAGAAATAGTTTTCCCCATGAACTTCCCCTTCTCTTGGAGTTCTAGTTGTAGCTGAAATTGATAGATGCAAATTGTGTTTTTTCAAAAGTTCCTTACAAATAGTACCTTTTCCTGCTCCTGATGGGCCTGATATTACTATTAATATTCCTTTTTTAGTAAACATTATTCATCAACCTCGTCTACATGCTCTTCTTCTTTAGAGGATAATCTATGTGCTACTGTTTCCGGCTGAACTGCTGATAATATGACATGATCTGAATCCGTTATTATAACAGCCCTTGTTCTTCTTCCATAAGTTGCATCAATAAGCATACCTCTATCTCTTGCCTCTTGAATAATTCTTTTTATTGGCGCGGACTCTGGACTAACAATCGCCACCAATCTGTTTGCAGAAACGATGTTTCCAAAGCCAATGTTTATAAGTTTTATGCTCATAGTTTTCCTCCTACAATCCTACTCTAAGTTTTGTACCTGTTCTCTTATTTTTTCTATTTCATTTTTAATATTTAAAACCATATTTGTAATCTCTAAATCTTGAGATTTTGAAGCTATGGTATTGGCTTCTCTATTCATCTCTTGTACTATAAAATCAAGTTTTCTACCTACAGGTTCTTGTAACGTCAAAGTGTTCTTAACCTGATTCAAATGAGAATTTAATCTTGTTATTTCTTCATCTATGCTTGCTTTATCAGCAAAAAAGGCAACTTCCATGCTTATTCTACTGTCATCTACGTCTAAGTTTTCAGTAAGATCTTTAATTCTTTCTTCCAACTTATTTTTATACTGAACAATTATGCCAGGAGATTTTTCTTCTATGCTATCCACTAAAGATTTTATTTTATCACACTTAGATATTATATCTAGTTTTAATTTTTCGCCCTCAATCTCTCTCATTTCAACTAACATAGAAAGAGCATCTTCTAAACAAAATTGAAGTCCTCCCCAAATTTCATCCATATTTTCTTCTTTTTCTTGTATTTTTACTACTTCTGGAAATTTAGCTATAAGTGATAAGGATATATCATCTTTTACATCTGAATATCTTGTTGTAAGATTTTTAAGACAATGATAATAACTATCTGCTAGCCCTTCATTTAGCATTGCAATTCCATCAAAGTCTCCATAGTTCTTATAAGTTATAAATATATCTACCTTACCCCTATTCAGCTTTTCTGATACCGTTTTTCTTATTTTTTCCTCTAATGATATCATGCTTTTAGGCATTCTTACATTTATATCTAAATATCTATGGTTTATACTTTTTAACTCGATGGAAAAGCTTCTACTACTTTCTGCTGCACTTGTAGCCCTTCCAAAGCCTGTCATACTTCTAATCATGGCCCGCCTCCTTTGGGTTGCTTCCAATTCATACTATTTATTATACATAAACTAATAGAAGAATTTCAAGGTTTATTTCGAAAAAGTTTGATTTTCTTCTAGTTTTCTCGCAAAACCTCCTAAATTCTTAAAAATGCTTTTTCTATTACATCCTTTTCTTTTGTCAATGCAACCCTAAAATAACCATATCCTTGATATCCAAATACATATCCAGGTGTAACAACTATACCTGATTTATACAATAACTCTTTACAAAACTCATCTGTAGAATAATTTTCTGGCACCTTACACCACATATAAAAGCTACCCTTTCCTTTAAAAAATTCAATTTTTTTAGCTAGCATTATATTTTCTAAACTCTCTCTTCTTTCTTTATACGTGATTAAACTTTTTTTAACTTCATCTAAAACACTTAAAGCTTTTATGCCACTTAATTGTATTGGTATAAATTGACCTGAATCCACATTAGATTTAATTTTTAATATTCTTTTTATAGCATCCCTGTCTCCCACAACATATGCTAACCTAAATCCAGTCATACTAAATGTTTTTGAAAAACTTCCAAATTCAATTACATTTTCTTTTCCATACATTAATAAAGATATATTATATTCTAGTTTATTAACTATTTCATTATATGCATTATCATTGCAAACAACAATATTATTTTTTTTTGAGAACTCTACTGTTTCCTTATAAAATTCTGGTGTAGCTATAGCACCTGTAGGATTATTAGGGTAATTTAGAATCATATACTTAGCTTTTTTCACTATAGCTTCAGGTATTAAATCATATTGTGGTAAATACTCTTTCTCTTTTTGAAGAGGCATTTTATAAGTTTTTACCCCCCACAATTTACTTGCGATAGTATAAACCGGATATCCCAAAGCTGGGACAATGCTAATATCACCTACATCACAAAATGCTGGAAAGCTATTACTAATCCCTTCTTTTGATCCAATTAATATTAGCACTTCATCTTTTTCCAATGAGATATTATAAGTTTTCTTGTAGTACTCTATTACTGATTTTTTTAACTCCTCACTACCCTCATATGGTGGGTATCTATTAAACCCTTGGTTTTTAAACCCTCTTACTATTTCTTGTACTATTTCTTCATTAGTTTTTATATCTGGCTCTCCTATACCAAAATCAAATATTTCTTTTCCTTCATTGATAAGTTTTTGTTTTATTGTTTCTATTGTTTTAAAATGATATTCCTCTATAGAATCTAACCTATTGTTTATCTTCATTCCCCTTCCTCCTATGAGTATTTTATTTTATACTATTCATATTCCAATTTAATGGATACAAAAATCCAAAATCTTAGGTCAAGATATAACAATTATTGTTTTAAATAATATTTATTAATTTTTATAATAAAAGTGTCTACGCTACACTTTTATTGAAAATTGTAAAATCTCAACTTGTAACTAAAAAGAATTTGTTACTGATTAAAGATATGTTTAACCCTAAGTTTCATCAGCATTTTATAATTAAAAATTTTTACACTTTCCTCTACATAAAAAACACCTAATAATAATGTCTTTCCATTATTATTAGGTGTTACTTATAAATTCATATCGTGGTCCTTTGATTTATTAAATTTAGCCTATACCTGCTACTACTAACTTAATTATAAATATTACAGCTAATCCATACATTATAGGTGATATATTTTTCTTTTCATCTTTTTTACTAAACACATTAACAATAAAATTTATTATTACATAAGATAAAATTCCTACTGTTAATCCATCTCCTATACTATATGTTAACGGCATAAGTATTATTGTAAGAAATGCTGGAACACCTTCCGTAAAATCATCAAACTTAATTTTACTTATGTTCTCTATCATAAAAAATCCAACTATTATCAATGCTGGTGCTGTTGCACATGCTGGAATAGCTATAAATAATGGTGATAAGAACATAGCTAGTAAGAAGAGAATTCCTGTTGTTAATGCAGTTAATCCTGTTCTTCCTCCTTCTGCAACACCTGCTGAACTTTCAACATAAACTGTAACTGCTGAAACACCTACAACTGAACCAACTGTTGTTCCAATTGCATCAACTAACAAAGCTTTTCCTGCTCTAGGCACTGTACCATTCTCGTCTAACATATTAGCCTTAGATGCAACACCTACTAGTGTTCCAACAGTATCAAAGAAATCTACAAATAAGAATGTAAATACAACAACTGCAAAACTCCAAATTTTAGATTGATCTAAGAAAACAGAGAAATCTAATTTAAACGCTATTGGTGCAACACTTTCATATTTAAATATACCCTCTGGAAGAAATATTTTATAATATGCTGCTACTTCTGGATTTATATATGCATACACCCATGCAACTATAGTACTTGTTGCAATTCCCCATAGTAATGCACCTTTTACATTTTTCTTTTCTAAAACAACAATTATTACTATTCCTATAGCTGCAACAATAACTGTTGGAGCTGTAAAGTTTCCCATAGAAACCATTGTTGAATCATTCTTTATTACTATTCCACTATTTACAAAACCTATAAAACTTATAAATAATCCTATCCCTGCTGTAACCGCATATTTTAAATTTAATGGTATTGTGTTAACAACTGCCTCCCTTAAATTCGTAAGGGATAATATAATAAATATAATTCCTTCTACAAATACAGCTGTTAATGCAACTTGCCATGAAACACCTAATCCAATTACAACGCCAAATGTAAAGAATGCATTCAAGCCCATACCTGATGCCAATCCAAATGGTAGATTTGCATAAAACCCCATAAATATAGTTGTTAATCCTGCTGTTAAACATGTGGCTGTAACCAATGCTCCTTTTGGCATACCAGCTCCACTTAATATATCTGGATTTACCGCAATTATATATGCCATTGTAAGAAAAGTAGTTATACCTGCTATTATTTCTGTTCTAACATTAGTGTTGTTTTCTTTTAATTTAAAAATCTTCTCCACGTATATCCCTCCAATTTGTTACTACGAATATTATTTTAAATTAAATCACATTCGTTTGTCAATATATAAATTATTTTTATGTATTTTATTTTATATTTCGTATATGCTTTATTTTATAAAGTATATATTTTTTCACCTAAAAATCCTTTATATCTTTATGTTTAATTTGTTATCATGTTAATTTATGGTTTGTATTAAGTGAATATTAATACGGATTATATATATTTATATACTTAAAAGATATGTACTTTTTTACTTTTTTATTTTTTCTATATAAATTTAAGGCATATGAAAAAATAACAGATCACAAATTCCTAATAGAGCAAAAGGCTGCGCCCTTTTTAAATTGACAATTTAGAATTGACGATTGACGATTATTGTTGAAAGTTATGGATAAAAATCACAGATTTTCTCTAAATTATATTTTTTAAATTTTAAAATCTTCCTTAGAAGATTTATCCTTGAATTGTCAATTGTCAATTTCTTAAACTCTTGCAACTTGCCACTTGTAATTTTTCACTCATTAAAGTTTTCAACTAAAAAATCTATATATTTTAATAGTTATCAAAGTTATCCACAGATTCGAAATTTTATAATATACTATAAATCAAAAAAAATAAGCCAAAGTTTGACTTATCTTTTTATATCCTATGATGTGTATAGGCTTTTCTCAAATATTTCTTTTATTTTTT
>NZ_FOKI01000019.1 GCF_900111985.1 Clostridium frigidicarnis | reverse complement strand
ATTTCACTTTGGGATAAAACCTCTGCCATACAATTCCCTCATTTCCTTATAAATTTAAATCAGCTTATCAATATCTATCATTGTAACTATCTTATCGCCGAAATTTATAATTCCTTTGATGTAATTTTGACTTTTCTCATCCTTTAAAGTTTCAAGCTTATCTTCATTAACCTCAACAACTTCCTCAACTTCATCTACACATATTCCAACTTGCTCATCTTCCATATTTAAGATGATTATATTTTCTTCTGCTTCCAAGTTTTTTTCTATATTTAGAAGAAGATTTATGTCAAGAAGAGATATTATATTTCCTCTAAGATTAATAAGACCATTTATATAACTAGGTGCCTTTGGCACCCTAGTTACTTCCATCATGTCATTTATAACCTGAACCTTTGAAGTTTCAACCGCAAAGTGTTCATCTGTTAACTTAAAGATTAAAACTTGCATCTTTACGGCCTCCTTTAGCCTAATACCTTTCTTATAGCATCTATAACTCTATCTGCTTGAAAAGGCTTAACTATAAAGTCTTTAGCTCCTGCTCTAATAGCATCCATAACCATTGTTTGTTGTCCCATTGCTGAGCACATTATAACTTTTGCTGCTGGATCGAAGGCTTTTATTTCTTTAACTGCTTCGATTCCATCCATATCTGGCATTGTTATATCCATAGTAACTACATCTGGTTTTTCTGCTTTATATATTTCTACCGCTTTCAATCCATTGCTAGCTTCTCCAACTATTTCAAAGCCATTTTTTTCTAATATATCTTTTAGCATCATTCTCATGAAAGCTGCATCATCAACAATTAGCACTCTTGCCATAACACATTCCCTCCATTTACATCACTCCAAGTGTATTAAGTATTTTTTCTAATGATCCGGGCATCGGCACGTAATAAAAATGTCCTGAGACATCCAATTTACCAGCACCATTTAAAAATTTTGTTTCCACATCTAGTACACTATCATCAAATTGCCCTGATTCAATGAATGTTGTGGATAATATAGCACCTAACATATCATATGTTACTGCTGGTACAGAAGGGGTTATAACTAAATTTGTAAATTTAGCTATTGAATTCATATATGATCCAGATATTATGTTTCCTATTTCGCATAAAACAGAATTACCCATCTCTGTGAATTCATCCTCCCTAGAACCTGTTAATGCTTCTATTATATTTTCTGCCACTTCTTTTTCCAAAACAAATAGAATATTTCCAGGTATATCCCCTAAAACTCTTACTATAACAGCCACCACTAAATCTTCTGCTCCAATTTTAGAAAAAACCTCTGTAAACGGTATTATATTTACAGATGGTACTGTCATATCAACTTTTGTATTAAGAAGTTGAGATAATGCTGTTGCTGCATTTCCAGCTCCAATATTACCTACCTCTTTTAGCGCATCTAGTTGAAGTGCATTAAACTCTAATTCACTCATAGCCTTAGACCCTCCCCGAGTTTAGTTAAATAAGTGCTGCTACATCTAATATTAAAGTTACAAGACCATCACCTAGAATTGTAGCTCCTATATATTCTTTTAGCCCTTGAAGAGTTTTTCCTAACGGTTTTATTACAATTTCTTGCTGACCTAATAATGAATCCACTAAGAGTCCAACTACTTTTTCTCCAACCTTTACAATTACAACAAAACTTTTTTCTAATTCACCACTATTTATTCCTAGATGTTCATTCACTCTTATTAGTGGGATAACATTATCTCTGTACATTAGTACTTCTTTGTTATTAGTTTTCTTTATTAAATCTGGAGTAAAATCTATAACTCTATCTATATATCCAAGAGATATAGCTAAAGTTTCTTCTCCAACTTTAACAAGTAAAGCTTTAATTATTTGTAATGTTAATGGAAGAGTTATTATGAATGTTGATCCCTTACCACTTTCACTTATTAAATCCACAGTTCCACCTAAGGATGCTATTTTTGTCTTAACAACATCCATACCAACACCTCTTCCAGAGATGTCTGTAACCTGCTCCTTAGTGCTAAAACCCTGCATAAAAATTAGATTAACTATTTCATTATAACTCATAGCCTCAGTATTTACACCTAATTTTTCCGCTTTTGCCTTAACTTTCTCCACATTTATACCTTTTCCATCATCTTGAACTTTAATTACAGCTTTGGTACCTTCTTGGTAAGCTATTAATTTAATAGTACCTTCTGGTTTTTTACCATTTAAAACTCTTTCTTCCTTTGTAGGCTCGATTCCATGGTCCACGGCATTTCTTATAAGATGTATTAAGGGTTCTCCAATTTCATCTATAACAGTTCTATCAAGTTCTGTGTCTTGACCTTCTATTACAAAATCAATCTCTTTTCCAAGTTCCAATGAAAGATCTCTTATCATCCTTGGAAACCTATTGAATACTATATCAAGTGGTAGCATTCTAATCTTCATAACTAAGTCTTGAAGATCTGATGTTGTTCTTGCCACTTGCTCTAAAGTTTCATTTAAATCTGTTAATCTATGATTAGTGCTTATTTGCTCTAATCTTGTTCTATGAATAACAAGTTCTGAAACCATATTCATAAACTTATCAAGTCTCTCTAAGTCAACTCTTACCGATTGATGAGCCTTTTTATGGCTAGGTGTATTTTCTTTTAGCACATTTGTTACTGGCTTACTTATTTCTTTCACTATTTCCTTTTCTTCTGTTTTTATAACCTTTTGTTCTTCTTTAGCCTTCTCTTTGGTTTCTGTCTCGGTATCATTAACTTTTTCTTTATTAAAATCAATTTCTACTACTTCTACATTTTTAATCTCTGAATTTGAATTTACTAGATCTAATGTTTCATTAAGTTCTCTATTTGTTATATAAACAATTTCTATTTCAAACTCAAAATTTTCATTTTCTATGTCTTCTGATGAAGGGTTTGACTTAATTATCTCTCCACCAGCTTCTTCTAAAGATTTAAATATTAAGAATGCTCTTGCTGATTTTAACAAAGTATTTTCATCTAATATTATTTTTATATCAAATACATTAAAGCCTCTTTCTGATGCTTGCTTTAGAACACTTATATCATACTCGTTAAGCTCAATTATTTCACTAGAAACTAATTGTTCTTCTTCCTTTGTATCTTTAGATGTCAACGCTGTCAATTCCTTGATTAGCGTTTGAATATCTGTAGTATCCTCAGCATCTTCTGAAATATTATTTACCATTTGTTCTAATGTATCTAGACATTTAAATAATATAGTAACAACATATTGATCAGCTGTTAACTCACCATCTCTAAATTTAGATAATATATTTTCCATATTATGAGTAAGCTCAGCCATTTTACTAAATCCCATGGTAGCTGCCATACCCTTTATTGTGTGAGCAACCCTAAAAATCTCATTTAACTTGTCTATATCATCAGGATTTTGCTCAAGTTCTAATAGTGTTTCATTCAAAGTTTGTAGATTATCCATGGATTCTTCTAAAAACATTGAAAGATATTGTGAAGTATCCACCCGCATATTCCCCCTTATAGCTTCCTATATATAAAAGTTGAAGCCTTTTCAAAACCATACTCTCTATAATTATATATACTTTCTGTGGCTCCTACAAATAGTAGTCCACCAGGCTTTAGGGATTCAGCAAATTTCTTATATATAGCATTCTTTACATCGGTATTAAAATAAATAACCACATTTCTGCAAACTATAATATCAAAATCTTTTTCATACCTATCTAATATTAAATCATGCTTTTTAAATGTAACCATTGACTTCATTTTATTATCGATTAAATACTTATCATTCTTTAATGTGAAATGATTATTCATGTAATCTTTTTTTACATTTCTTATTTCACTTTCATTGTATTCCCCTGCCTTGGCCTTATTAATTATAGTATTGTCAATGTCAGTAGCAAGTATATAATTTCTACTATTTGGACTTAATTCATTAAGAATCATGGCTAAAGAGTATGGCTCAGCGCCTATTGAGCAGGCTGCACTCCAAACTCTAAGACTTCTGTTATTTTTCAGTAAGTCATTGTTAATTATCTTTCTTAATTCTTCAAACATCTCAGGATTCCTAAAAAATTCACTTACATTAATAGTTATAAAATCTAAAAATTTTTGCCTTTCCTTTTCATCTTTTTTTAGTAATGTTATATACTCATCTGCAGTTTTTACACCTATTCTAGCCATTAAGCTAGATATACGTCTATGAAGTTGATTAGATTTGTAAGCAGATAGGTTTATTCCTATATCTTTTAAAACCCAGGCTTCAAATTTTTCAAAATCCATTGTTTCCTCCTAATTATTTCATTGAAGATTTTACAATCTTTGATAGTACTTGTCCAAGTGGTAAAACCTCATCTATTATTCCTGTCTCAAATGCAGCTTTTGGCATTCCATATATTGTGCAAGTGCTTTCATCTTCAGATATAGTAAAGCCACCTTGCTTTTTAACTTCTATAGAACCATTTGCTCCATCCTTACCCATGCCCGTTAAAACTATGCTCATAAGTTTATTCTTATAAACTTTAGAAGCGGAAATAAATAATTTATCTACAGCAGGCCTTACACCCCATATTGATGGATCTTTTGTTAACCTTATTTTCTTATCTAAAGAAACCTCCATATGGCTTCCACCTTGAGCAATATACACAGTATCTTTTTCTATTTTTATTCCATTTTCAGCTTCAACTACTCGTATCTTACTATTGTTATTTAATCTTTCTGAAAATGCCCTAGTAAATCCTATTGGCATATGTTGAACAACTAATATAGGTAGTCCTAAATGTTCTGGTAAATTTGTTATAACTGTGGTTAAAGCTTTAGGGCCTCCTGTTGAAGCTCCTATAACTATAGCTTCTAATGAACCTTCTAAACTTTTTCTCACTATAGTTTTTGGCTTAACTACTACCTTATTTTTGTTCTTATATGAAGATTTTATCTTTTGAATCAACTCATTTTTTACTTTATTTATATCTAATGATATTGAACCTGATGGTTTAGATATAAAATCAAAGGCTCCTAACTCCAAACATTCTATTGTAATACATGCTCCCTCTGTAGTTATGCTACTTAGCATTATTACAGGTGTTTCTAAGCCTCTCTTTTTTAATTCTTTTAGAGCCTGTACACCATTCATTTTAGGCATTTCCACATCTAATGTCACAACATCTGGTTTTAAAACTTCTATTTTTTGTAGAAGCTCTTCACCATTTCTTGCAACAGATACAACTTCCATATCTTCTTCTTGATTTATCATATCTGATATTATTCTTCTCATTAATGCAGAATCATCAACTACTAAGACTCTAATTTTCTCCAAGTTACCAACTCCATTAAAATTCTTTTATTCCAACACCTACTGTTCTTATTTGAACCATTCCGCTATTAGCATTCAGAATCATAGTTCTTCCTTTGTTTCCTCCAATATCCTCAGCTATTAAAGGTATATTTACCTTCCCTAGTGCAACCTTTACGGCTTCTCCATTTCTTGCCCCTATATCTGTCATCATTTTTTTATCCGGAAAATTAAACATTGATGCTCCTCCAGCTATTTTAGCTTTCATATGTCTCTTATTAGCACCCTGTTTTATCATTTTTTCTATTAAAAGGGGGATTGCCAAATCTGCAAATTTTAGAGGATTTGTCACATTTGAAAATTGTGTACTATCTGGGAGCATTATGTGAGCAAGTCCTGCAATGTTTGAATATTTATCATGTATCGCTATTCCAATACATGATCCTAATCCAACAGTTATTAACCTATCCGGAGATATTACCACATTCAAATCAGCAATCCCAACTCTTACTTCTTTAGACTCCATACTATTCCCCCTGCTATAATGATGCTTTTTCTTCTGAAGACAGTATTTTAGATAGATTTAAATATATTACAATTTTGCCATCAATTTTTATAAGTCCTTTAATATATCTATCTGAAATTTTAGCAACTATTGCAGGTGCTTTTTCTATATTTTCAGCACTTACATCTCTCACTTCTGATACAAAATCTACTACCATACCAACCTTAGCATCATCATCCTTAACAACTATTACTTTACTATCTGGATTTATATCAGTAACTTTCATACTAAATTTTTTATTCAAATTTACTATAGGAAGTATACCACCTTCATAATTTCTAACGCCTTCAATAAAATCATTTAAATTAGGCATTCTAGTTGGCTGTGTATAATCTAAAATTCTCTCTATTTCCATTATATCAGCAGCGAAATTTTCTCCATTTAAATTAAAAATAAGTATCTTTGTTTCTTGAAAATCCATAATTACCCCCTCCTATGCTTTAAGTCTATCTACTACTACCTCTCCAAATGAATCCATATATACATGAACATTATTACTTTCACAATCTAAAGTATGTTCCTTATTGCCTATAACAAATGTAGTATTTCCATAAGCTTTCTTAGCATATATATGACCATCTTTTTCAACCTTAAGTCTTGTACTTACTCCAGCTACACTACCAACCTCTTGAGCTCTTATTTCGTATTTTGCAGTAATATCCCCGCCTCTTGAAATAGCATCTTCTCTTTTAAATTCAACTATCCCATTACATGATATGTCGCTTACATACTGCCCTTTACCAACTATATACACGTCTCCAGTACTTCTTACTGTACTATCTTGACAGTAATCAATAGTTACATATGAAGGTATTGCTATCTTGCCACTATACTCTTCAATGTCTAAAGTTATGCATTTTATTATATCGTCTAGTTCATTAAAATGCTTTATATTTAATGGTGCCAAATACATAAGCTTTGTTATCATTAATGTTTTAAGTTCATCACTTATATATTCATTCTTAATTAACTCCACACACAATCTTGGAAGTTTTTTAAATTTACTTTCAATTAATGCCTTTATTACTTCTCCATCTTTATTGTTTTCCTTTACTATTCCAAACTTCTTAACTTCAACCATAGAATCTAGTAATCCTTGAAGTTGTTCTTTTAAAGCTTGTATAAGTTTTACATAGCTTAATATGGAGTTATTTTCTCCACCTGCATATACCTGAGATGATATAACATTTCCTTCAATTTCAATATTTCCTTCAGCTAAAACATGTGCATATGTGGTATTTTGTGATATTTTCAAATTACCACCTACTTTTATTTCCATTCCATCTTTAACTTCTCCATTTATATATACATCCCCTGAATACTCAATATTTCCCATTGCTATATCTACACTTTCATTAACTTCATAGACTGGGTTTACCTGAAATATTCCACCCTTAAAAGCAGGTTTACCATTAGTTGTACTGTATATTAAATTTCCTACTTGTTCACACCCATTTCCAGCCTTAAAAATTACCTTTTTACGCTTTTTACATGGAAGAACCTTTCCTTTAACAGTTTTTCCGTCTTTACCCACTTTTCCTTGAATAAGTTCCCCAATAAGGGCTCCCTTTTCAACCATATCTACAGCACCTATATTTTTATAGTCTACATTTCCTCTTTCATCCTCTTTAAACTTTTTCTTATCTATATTGAACTTAATTTGTATTGAATCTTCCTCATCATCTATAGGTTTTACCCCTTGAGCTATAAGGATATACTCCTTATCTTTAGATAAATCGTCATCATTGAAAGCACCCTCTATAACTCCATATTTTATAGATGCCTTGTCTAATTCTTTAATTATTTCTTCTTTATTAAATTTAGGTGGATATTCAAGTTTTTTTACTTCTGTACCTATCATTATTTTATTATTTTTTTCACAATCCTTAAGACCATAAACATGTTCTGGTGAATAACTTATAGATATATAAGCTTTCATATCATTTTCTGATACTGTTATATTTAAGTTTCTTTTTGCTGTTTCTTTTGGGAAATTGACTTTTACCTGGCTTTCACTGGTAACTTTTATGATCCCTTTACTTGATTCTCCATTTACAGTAATATCTAAATTAGGAGGTATTAATAAACTTGCTGGATTTCCTCCATCTTTAGGATCCTCTATCCTTAACTTACCATCTTTTATTTCTAAAAAACCATCTAAAGAATTTTCTTTAGAGTCTTCCTTTACTTTTGTATCTTCTTTACAACTTTCTAATTTAATCTCCCTATTCAATTCCTCTTTAACCTCATTTAAAACTTTAATTGTTATACTTTTCTTCAAAATTCCTCTTTTTTCAATAATTTCATAATTTATATTGTCAGAAGATATATTTAAACTGTTACAAGCATTACTTATACACTCTTCTAAACTTCTTCCATGAAATATGTTTTCGTTCATAGAATGCACCCCTTACTCCGATATATATTTAGATTAATTATACCATAAATTTTAACAAATTCATTCACCTTATAGCATTTTTACTTTCTATCCCTTGTATATTCCTCAACTTCACAGTTATACGCTTTCATAATTGATAAAATTATATTATTAGAATTTGATTTGTATTCATAGTCATTAATTTTACTTATAGGGAGTACCTTTGGAGATGTTCCCGATATAAATAATCCATCAATATTTTTCAAATCACTATCTTTTAAATATTCTTCTTTTACTTGTATATTTAATTTATTACATACACTTATAATTTCTCCTCTTGTAACCCCTTGAAGAACTGATTCAACTGGAGAGGTTATAACATAGTCATCTTTAATCATAAAAATATTTGATCTACTTCCTTCTGTTATTTGCCCTTTATTATCAACAAGAATAGCTTCATAAGCCTCATTTTCTTTTATATCCTTATTAACTTTTTCTCTAAAATTATTATCTATAATTTTTGCATTAGGATTTTTTCTTTCGCCATAAAATAATATTGTTTTTACCCCTTCCCTATATAGTTTTTCATTAGGATATACATGTTTTATATAATATGCACTCAGTGTGTTTTTTTCTAAAGCATAAATAAGTTTTATATTCCCTATTGCTTTGTCATTGCTTATCAAAAGCTTATCTATTGTGTTTTTTATACTGTCTATATTTAATTTGTCACTTATATTCATAAGTTCAAATGTTTTTTTCATCCTCTTTAGATGTGCCTCTAAAAATAGTGGAACACCATCTATGATTCTAATAACCTCATAAATATTTGTTTTTCCTATTACCTTTTCTTCAGAAAAATTCCTTGAATTTTCAACATTACCATTAATCACATAATACTTGTTAATATTTTTTTCCATTTTAATATCCCTACTTCCATTTTAAAATTTCTATTGAATCATGATTTTTTTTATAATTTATAAGATATGGTTTTCCTACTAAATTTAATAAAGGTAAATCTGAAAGCGAATCTGAAAACATATATGAATTTTCAAAATCAACTTCTATATTATCTTTTTTAAGTTCTTCTTTTAGTCTTTTTACTTTTTCTTCACCTTTGCAATTATTTCCATGCATTTGTGACCTATGTTTTCCCTCTTGAACTAAAAACTTGCTTCCTATTATTTTATCTACTTCCTCAATTGCATAAAGTTCATTCAAATAAAATTCTGGTGATGCTGATATTAAATAAATTTTACAGCCTTGTTTTTTTAGCTTTCTAATCATATTTATACCATCTTCATACAAAATTTTACTTAATTTTTCTTCATAAAATTCTTTAACTAAGTTTCTCATATCTTTTTCATCTAAACCATCTATGAATTTTAAAAATGATTCTTTTGTGTTTTTTTCATCATATATTCCCAAAACAAAAAATAGCCCTGAAAATATAGCTCTTGGTAAATATATTATGTTTTGCGGTTTCTTTTTAATTATGAAGTAAAATAATTGCCTTAAAGTTTCTCTTTTAGTTAATGTATAGTCAACATCAAATATTGCTAATTTTTCCATATTAATTCCTCCTAAATAAAAAGTGGCTCCACCACTTTTAAGTGATAAGTTTATAATGACAAGTTAGAGATTTGATCCTTAACTTTTCACTCTTGCAACTTGTCACTAATTAAAGTTGTCAATTTTTAAAATTTCTATACTTTACTAGATATGAAGAAAAAGAGCTACCACTATAGTATAGTAGTAACTCTCTTTTATTAATATTATTCTTCGTTCTCTAACATTGTTTCGTAATAAGCAGATACTTCTTCAAATTCTTCATCATCTGGTACTACTAATTCGCCTTCTTCTCCTAGAGATTTAAATAAATAATAAGATCCATCTTCTGGGTTTTGAACTAGAACATAGTCAGTTTCTTTATATTCAAAAGCATCAACAACCTCACATGGGATTATATTACCATTTTCATCTTCTAAGTCAACTATAAAGCTTTCGTGCTCATGTTCTTCACAACCACATCCACATGAACTTTTTTCTTCGTTATGATCTCCACAACCACATCCACATGAATTTTTTTCTTCATTGCATCCGCAAGAGCTATGTTCTTCTCCACAACCGCATCCACAATTCTTTAAGTCCTCTTTATTCATATCGCATTCAGCTAGAAAATCTTTCTTTCTAGCCTCCTCCTTCCTATTTTATATATACCATTCAATTTTACCCTTATTTCGTGAATATTAAAAGATGTTTATTGAAAATAAATAATATTTTTTTCTTTTTTTAGGAATAATTTAAAAACATAAGACTTTTTTATAATATTTGTTTAAAAGTCTCTAACTTCAAAGAATTATTTTAGTCTATACATAATTATATAATTATGTATAAAAAAAAGCTAGCCAAAACAGCTAGCTTTTTATTTTATATTATTGTTGAGCTAATTTCTTGTATCCTTGTAATCTTTCCATAGCATCTTTCTCAGTTTTAGCATATAATTCTTCTGCTACATCTGGGAATGCCTTAGCAAGTGAAGCATATCTTACTTCGCCCATTAAGAATTCTCTAAATGATGCTGTTGGCTCTTTAGAATCTAATACAAATGGATTCTTTCCTTGCTCTTTTGATTGTGGGTTGAATCTGTAAAGACCCCAATATCCACACTCAACAGCTTTCTTAGATTCTAATTGAGTATTACCCATTCCAACTTTTAATCCATGGTTTATACATGGAGCATAAGCTATTATTAATGATGGTCCTGGGTAAGCTTCTGCTTCTGCTATAGCTTTAAGAGTTTGGTTCTTATCTGCTCCCATTGATATCTGAGCAACATATACATAACCATAGCTCATAGCCATCATTCCTAAGTCTTTCTTCTTAGTTCTCTTACCTGATGCTGCAAATTTAGCTATTGCAGATGTTGGTGTAGATTTAGAAGATTGACCACCTGTGTTTGAGTAAACTTCTGTATCAAATACAAATATATTTACGTCTTCTCCAGATGCTAGTACGTGGTCAACTCCACCATATCCGATGTCGTATGCCCATCCGTCTCCACCGAAGATCCATTGAGATCTCTTAACAAAGTATTCTTTATCTTCTAAGATAGATTTAGCTATATCGCTACCTGATTTTTCTAAAGCTTCTACTAATTTAGCAGCTCTTTCTCTAGTGCTAGCACTTTCATCAACATTGTCTAACCAATCTTGTAATTCTGCACTTGCAGAATCTCCAGCTTTTATAGCTTCTTCAGCTTTATGAGCTATTCTTTGTCTCATAGATTTAACACCTAAGAACATACCTAATCCATATTCAGCATTATCTTCAAATAATGAGTTAGCCCAAGCTGGACCGTGTCCTTGTTTGTTAGTTGTATATGGAGTTGAAGGTGCTGATCCACCCCAGATTGATGAACATCCTGTTGCATTAGCGATCATCATTCTATCTCCGAATAATTGAGTTATAAGTCTAGCATATGGAGTTTCTCCACAACCTGCACAAGCTCCTGAGAACTCAAGTAATGGTTGCTCAAATTGGCTACCCTTAACTGTGTTCTTGTTCATTGGATTAGCTTTTGCTGAAACTTCTTCTATTGCATAATCCCAGTTTGCAATCTCACAATGTTGAGTTTCTTGAGGTTTCATTATTAATGCTTTTTCTGGTGCTGGACAGACCTGAGCACAGTTTCCGCAGCCTGTACAATCTAAAGGAGCTATTCCCATTGTGAAGAATACTGGTTCTTCTGATTTTATTCCTTTAGCTGCCACTATCTTCATTCCTTCTGGAGCATTGTTTTTCTCTGCTTCATTCAATAGGAATGGTCTTATAGTTGCATGAGGACAAACGTATGAACATTGGTTACATTGAATACATTTATCTGGTTGCCATTCTGGAACATTTACAGCTATTCCTCTCTTTTCGAAAGCTGCAGTACCTGCTTCAAATGTACCATCTTCCATTCCTACAAATGTTGAAACTGGAAGAGCATCTCCTTCTTGTCTGTTCATTGGGATAACTATATTCTTAACAAAATCTGATTTTTTCTTAGTATCAGCTACTTTAGCATCTTCTGCTGTCTTCCAAGCTTCTGGGATCTTAATTTCAACAATAGATTCAACGCCCTTATCTATAGCTGCGTTGTTCATGTTAACAACTTTTTCACCCTTCTTACCATAAGAAGTTACAACTGCTTGTTTTAAGTAGTTAATAGCATCTTCAACTGGGATAATTTTAGCTAACTTGAAGAAAGCTGATTGCATTATCATGTTGATTCTTCCACCAAGACCGATTTCTTGAGCTATAGCTACAGCATTTAAAGTATAGAACTTAATATTATTGTTAGCTAAAAATCTCTTATAGTCAGCTGGTAATTTTTCTTCTAACTCTTCTGGAGTCCAGATAGTATTTAATAAGAAAGTAGCACCTGGTTTTAATCCATCAAGTACATTATACTTATGAACGTAAGATTGGTTAGAGCAAGAAACGAAATCTGCTTTGTTTATTAAGTATGGTGACTTAATTGCTTTCTTACCAAATCTTAAGTGAGATACTGTTATACCACCTGATTTCTTTGAATCATAGAAGAAGTATCCTTGAGCATACATGTTTGTATGGTCTCCTATAATCTTGATTGCGCTCTTGTTTGCTCCAACAGTACCATCTGATCCTAATCCCCAGAACTTACAAGCTGTAGTTCCTTCTGGAGTAGCATCTATATCTTCAGTAACTTCTAATGAAGTATTTGTAACGTCATCATTAATTCCTAATGTAAATCCGTTCTTTGGTGCATCTTGTGCTAAGTTTGCATAAACCGCAGCAATATGTCCTGGATTTGGATCTTTTGATCCTAAACCAAATCTACCACCAATAACAAGTGGTGCATTTTCTTTTCCGAAGAAAGCATTTCTTACATCTAAGTATAATGGTTCTCCAGCAGAACCTGGTTCTTTAGTTCTATCTAAAACAGCAATTTTCTTAGCTGTCTTTGGAATAGCAGCTAATAATCTTTCATTTGAGAATGGTCTGAATAATCTTACTTTAACAACACCAACTTTTTGTCCGTTAGCATTTAAGTAATCTATAGTTTCTTCACATACGTCAGTAGCTGAACCCATAGCTATGATTACTCTATCTGCATCTGGTGCACCATAGTAATCGAAACAGTGATATTCTCTACCAGTTAACTTAGTGATTTCAGCCATGTAGCTTTCAACTGTTTCTGGAAGCTCATCATAGAACCTATTAACTGATTCTCTTTCTTGGAAATATATATCTGCATTTTGAGCAGTTCCTCTTGTTACAGGATGATCTGGATTTAAAGCTCTTTGTCTGAAAGCTTTAATTGAATCCCAATCAGTTAATTTTGCTAATTCATCATACTCTAAAACTTCAATTTTTTGAATTTCATGAGAAGTTCTGAATCCATCAAAGAAATTACAGAATGGAATTCTTGATTTAATAGCAGTTAAATGAGCTACTGCTGATAAATCCATAACTTCTTGAACTGATCCTTCTGCAAGCATTGCAAAACCAGTTTGTCTTGCTGCCATAACGTCTTGGTGATCTCCAAATATATTTAGAGAAGATGTAGCTAATGCTCTAGCTGATACATGGAATACGCATGGTAACATTTCACCAGCAATTTTATACATATTTGGTATCATTAATAATAAACCTTGTGAAGCTGTATAAGTAGTTGTTAAAGCTCCAGCTTGTAATGAACCATGAACTGCACCAGCTGCTCCTGCCTCTGATTGCATTTCCATAACTCTTACAGGCTGTCCGAATATGTTCTTTCTTCCTTGTGCTACCCATTCATCTACATGTTCTGCCATTGGTGATGATGGTGTAATTGGATATATTGCAGTAACTTCTGTAAATGCATAAGATACGTGAGCTGCTGCAGTATTACCATCCATAGTTTTCATTTTTCTCATTACTACTGACCTCTCTTTCGATTCTTAAAATTTATTAAGATTAAATACTTTGACCGCAAGGCATTTTATGTATTTTATACCCATTGCTAAAACTTTAACCACTTAAAATATAGGTTATCAAAGCTTTAGTATGTCATAAGTAATTTATTAACCCTCACACATATAATAACATATGAATTTTTGAATTTTAATTACTAAATATTATTTCATTTTTCTAACTTTAGAAAAATTTAATAATATACCTTTGTATTTTGATAAAAATTCAGTATTATATTTATTAACTATATAATATGTTATTTATAAGTGAAAATTTTTATAACATTATTAAAACTAATGTTATCACAAGCAAATATTAATTACTTAGTTACATTATATTATATTATGCAGTAATTTTTATCTACTTTATGATTTAATTCCAATTATATACTACTATCTAACTTTTTTCAATTTGCATATAGCAGTATATTTTATAAATATGTATTGTCCTCCTTATTTATCTCTTTTATGCACCTTTTCGCTCTTTTTCATAATGTAATTTTATCACCTGGGAACGGTTTAATAACATTATAACCCTTATTTTCCAGTGTTTGAGCTAATTTCTCTCTTACTTTGTCTTCTCCGTGGACTAAAATAATTTTTTTAGGATTTCCCTCAAATCCATCAATCCATGACAAAATTCCTTTTTTATCTGCATGACCTGAGAGTCCATTGATATTATATACTTTTGCATTAACACTCTTGATCTTCCCAAGAATTTTTACCTCTTTATCTTTATTAAGTATCTTTCTTCCTAATGTACCATTACATTGATATCCTACAAAGATTATAGAATTTTTTTCATCTTCTATATTATTTAAAATATGATATTTTATACGTCCTGCATCACACATACCACTAGAAGATATTATTATGCATGAATCCTTATGTGAATTAATACATTTTGAATCCTCCACATTTTTTGTAAAACTTAAGTTTTTGAAGTCAAGTGGGTCATCTCCTAGATTTAAAAGTTTCTTTGCTTCTTCATCAAATACAAATTCATTATTTTTAAAAACCTCTGTAGCTTCTTTTGCTAAAGGACTATCAACAAAGACCTTACACTTTATTTCGCCTTTTTCAACATAACCATTTAATATATATAATATTTCCTGAGTCCTTCCTATTGAAAAGCATGGTATTATAACATTTCCTTTTTTATTAATAGTTTCTTTTATTATTTCTATTAATTCTACAAAGTAATTGCCTTCTTTATGGTTCTCATCCCCATATGTGCTTTCCATTATTACATAATCCCCATTGTATACTGTTGATGGATCCTTTATTATAGGTCTTGATTTATTCCCTAAATCTCCACTATATACAATCTTCTTTTCTTCTCCATTATCATTTATAAATAGTTCTGTTATTGCGGATCCCAGCAAATGACCTGCATCTCTAAATTTTATTTTTATACTTTTATTTAATTGTATTTCTTTATTGTAATCATATCCATAAAATAACTTCATTGAATTTTCTGCATCTTTCAATGTGTATAAGGGTTCTAATTCTTCTTCTCCTTTTTCCCTTCTATACTTGTTTTTGTGTTCACATTCCATTTCCTGTATATTCCCTGAATCCTTAAGCATTACTTCACACAACTCTTTAGTTGCATTTGTTGCAACAACTTTTCCTTCAAATCCCATTTTGTACAAATACGGAATTCTCCCACTATGGTCTATATGTCCATGTGATAATATGACATAGTCTATTTTTCTAGGTTCAAATGGAAAATTAAAATTTTCTCCTTTATGTCCATCCTTACCTTGAAACATTCCACAATCTAATAATATATTAGTATTATTTACCTTTAAAATATGACAGGAGCCGGTTACACAACCAGCTCCTCCATAAAATTCTAATAGCATATCTTCATCCTCCTACAGAGCTGATAATTTGTTTTTATCCCATGACTACCATCTGTTAACTCATCTAACATTCAGATGATAGAAAGAACACCAACTGAATTATAGTATGTGCTAAAATCTATATATCAACTCACATTGTGGATTTATTTTTTTGTACTATTAGATATAACTTCTATTATTCTATCAAGTCCATTTTTTATTGGACTTTTTTCCATAGCATCTATATATTTTTTTCTATTTTCATATAATTCATTTACTTTACTTTTAAATATATCTTTGTTTAAATCTTCTTCTTCTATTACCATGCTATACCCACTTTTTTCAAATGATCTAGCATTTAAAATTTGATCTCCTCTACTTGACTTTCTTGATAGAGGTATTAAAAGATTTGGTTTTTTTAGTGCTAAAAATTCATATATAGAATTTGCCCCTGCTCTAGATACAACAATATCCGCTGCATTCATAACATGTGTTAGATCATTAGTTATATATTCAAATTGAACATATCCTTTTTTATTTTTTAATTGCTCATCAATATGACCCTTACCACATATGTGGACAACATAGAAACTCTCTAAAATGTTATCTAGGCTCTCTCTTACAGTGTCGTTTATAAATTTAGAACCAAGACTACCTCCCATTATAAATATAACTGGTTTATCTTTATTAAGCTTACATATCTGAAGCCCCTTATCTCTATTTCCAAAAAACAATTCTTCTCTTATAGGTGTTCCAGTCAAAACCCCTTTATTTTCTTTTATGACACTTAATGACTCTGGAAAAGTAACACAAAGCTTTGTAGCAAATGGTGTACTTAACTTATTTGCAAGACCTGGTGTTATATCTGACTCATGGCATACTACAGGAATTTTATTTAAATATGCAGCAAAAACTACTGGCACTGTAACAAATCCACCTTTAGAAAATACTATATTTGGCTTTTCTTTTTTTAAAATCTTATAAGCATCTCCAAGTCCTTTTATTACTTTAAATGGATCAGTAAAGTTTTTCACATCAAAATATCTTCTAAGTTTACCACTGGATATTCCATAATAAGGTATTTCTTCTTTTTCTACTATTTCTTTTTCTATTCCATCCTTACTTCCTATGTATTTAACCTCATATCCTGATGATTTTAATCTAGGTATTAATGCTAGGTTTGGAGTAACATGACCTGCTGATCCGCCCCCAGTCATCATAATCTTATACTGGTTCAAAATACCATCTCCTTTGTTAAACAATACTTTAAAGTGACAAGTTTATAGTGACAAATGACAAGTCATGGTTGAAAACCTAAGGTTTTCTAAAATTTTTTCCACTTTAGAAATTTTCCCACGAAGATTTCATCCTTAACTTATCACTTGTAACTTGTAACTTGTAACTCTTGCCACTTGTCACTTGTAACTTGTCACTTGCAACTTGTAACTTCTTAAATTTATACAATATTATATTATAATAGAAAACTTTTTTTTGTTACAGTAATTTAAACAAAATATCCTTTTATTTAAATACTTAAGACACATGAATGAAAATAACGCATAATAACTTGTTATTTTTTTGAATGTGCCTAAGTCCTCTAAAAAAAAATAATATGTCTAAGATAAGTCAGAAAACTCTATTTTTATTTTATCCTTAACGCCTGTCAATGAATCATCACTTTCTATACAATCTGTTATTGTATCTTCAGTTTTAAATTCTATGACAAATTCACTTCCTTTATTTTCCTTACTGTTTACACTAATCGTTCCACCCATTAAATCTACTAAGCTTTTAACAAGTGATAGTCCAAGACCTGTTCCTTCTGCTCTTCTTGAAAGACTTGAATTTATTTGTGCAAACTTATCAAATATATAATTTATTTTCTCCTTAGGTATACCTATTCCCTCATCCCTGACCGTTAGGCTTATAATATTCTCATTAATATGTAAATCAACAAATATATTTTTACCTTCTGGAGTAAACTTTACAGCATTAGATAAAAGATTAAGTAATATTTTCTCATATTTATCTTTATCTAAACAAACAAAAATTTCTTCCTCATTTGTATCAAAAATTAAGTTTAAACCCTTAGCTGTAGCATAAGAATTTGTTAATGTAACTATTTCCTCTGTTGTACTTATTAATTCAAATTTACTATTATTTAAAGTTATAAATCCAGCTTCCGCCTTAGATAAGTCTAATATATTATTTATAAGCTTTAATAACCTTCCACAATTTTGGCTTATCCTTGATATGATTTTAGCCATATTAGGTGTTATTTCTTTAGCATATATACTATTAGCTAATTGTAATGATGAAGAAATTATATTTAATGGAGTTCTTAATTCATGTGAAGTTAGTGTAAAGAACTCATCTTTTAATAAATTTACTCTCTCAAGCTCCTCATTATGTCTTACTTCTTCAGTTATATCTAGTGCGTGTAAATGAACTCTTGTTACCTCATCACTAACACTTAAATATGGTCTAAATTTTATTTTATATATTCTTTCATCACCATCTGCATATCTTGCCTTATATGTATTTACTATATATTCCTTTTCATATTTTATACATTTATTTATTATTTCAATAACATCATCTTTTTCATGTTCCCCAATTAAATCTAGTATGCTTGCGTTTTTTATAGAAACCTTTAATGGTGTGTCTCTTTCCATTAAACTAACTACTTTTTCAAATGTTCTATTATACAAAATAATATTTAAAGATGGATATTCCATAACAGCTACTGGTATATCTAGAGTATTTATAACATTTTTTACAAATCTAGTTTTATCCTCTAATTCTTTTTCATGTAACTTCATATATGTTATATCTTTAATTGTTGTTATTGTATATATCATATTTCTATCCCAATCAAATACTGGTGTAGAATTTATTTCTACATACTTAACTTCACCTGTCATTTTATTAATTCTTTCAAAAACATAATTCTTTAGTTGAACATATTTTTTAACATAAATATTTAAATACTGTTCTATCGTTACGTTTTCACCATATTTGTCTCTTAAAACATAATCTTCATAAAACCTATTAAGATTTCTAACCTCCATAGGAGTTACACCCATAATTTCATAAAAAGCTTTGTTATGAAATATAACATTGCAATTAGAATCTAAAACCCAAAGACCTTCTGATATGTTCTTTATTACATGTGTTAAATGAAGTAAATGTTGCTTTTCTCTAGATTTCAAGACATCTATTATATGAGTTTTTGATTTTAACTCAACAAACATTTTTTCATATTTTTCTCTTGCTTCATTTAACTTATAACTGCTAGAATATGTATCTGTAACGTCTGTAATATAAACTAAAAATCCCTTGCAATTTTCTTTCAAAGGAAGTATTTTCATTTTATATAAATTTTCCTCATATCCATTAACTACTCTTTTTAAAATTAAAATATCTTTATCTAATTCCTCATGTAAAAATCCGTATTCTTCTATAAGACTCTCCCCATTTTCCATAGTAAGTCCTACTTCTGTAAGAAATATAGAAAAATCTTTCCCCAGTGCCTCATCCCTATCTGTATCAAAATATCTGCATGTACTATTATTTACATCCATTATTGTGCCTTTTTCATTTGTTATAATAACAGAAAAGTTTATTGTCTCAATAATTGATTTAGCCAAGTTATCTCCACTCATAAATCCTACCCCTATTTAAAATATTTTTAATAGCGTACTTCAAATACCATGATGAGTTTATATTAATGTCCTTATATTTATACAAAAATCTATTTAATTCTAGTATCTATTTAATAATTATACCATTTTTGGTTCTAAAACGGTATTTAATGTTACATTTTTAACCATATATTAAATATTTTATATTTTATATATTAATCACCATTAAATCTCAAACACTTTATTATACCAAAGAGTCATTTATTAATAAACTAGCACACTGACTTATTATTTTTTTGAATGTGCCTAAAGCCTAAAACTTTTAATAACAAATTGTAAACACTCTCTATTGTTAAATCTATTCACATCCAAATTAAAAACTATGTCAAATTCTATAGTTAAGTTCCCATTTAGCAATTGTTCAAACGAACTACTACCATGCTTATTCTCTATATCACCTTTAAATTCTTCAACTTTATTAAACATAACCCCATCAATAAAGTTTTCTCCATATTTTAACTTTAACTTTAAAAAATTTTTGTTTTTTCCCATAAGACTTAATCCAAGTATTTTAACTTTTTTTGCTCCAAATAAAGGCTTTGAATTTGATTTTCCAAATGGCTCTAAAATTTCTATATTTTTCGCAAGATCTAAACTTACTTCTTCTGGTCTTAAGGCCATGTCTATAGTTATTTTAGGAACCATATCCTCTTTACTTAATTTGCAAACTTCATTAAGACCCATTCTTAATTTATCTATATTTTCTATTTTCAATGACATTCCTGCTGCCATTGGATGCCCTCCAAACTTATCCATAATATCCTTACATTTTAGCATTTCTTCAAACATATTATATTCCTCAATTGAACGTCCTGACCCCTTTGCTCCATCATGTGCATTGGTTATGACAAAAGTTGGAGAATTGTATTTTTCTCTTATTCTTCCTGCTATTATACCTGCTATACTTTCATGTATATCTGGTAAATATAATAAAAGTACTTTCTCTTCTTTAAATTCTTTTTCAACTTGTTCTATAGCCTTTTCAACACCTAAAGAAGTCATATCTTGTCTTTCCTTATTTAAATCATGTAATTTGTTGGCATATAACATAGCCTCTTCATGTGAATCACTTAGCAACAGCTTTAAGGAAAGTTCTGCTGTTTCTAGTCTACCTGTTGCATTTATGCATGGTCCAATAACAAAACCTAAATGATATGCTCCTATTTCCTTATCTTCAAGAGATGTAACATTTTTTAATGCATTTAATCCATAATTAGTACTCTTATTAATACCCTCTAGTCCCTTTGCAACTATAGTTCTATTTTCTCCTGTTAAATCCACAACATCACACACTGTCGCTATAGCAACAAATTCTAAAAGTTCCTTCCATTTGTCCTCTTTGTATCCTAATACTTCATAAAGAAATTGACAAAATTTAAAAGCTACTCCAGCCCCACATAGCTTTTTAAATGGATAATTGCAATCATCTCTTTTTGGATTAACTATTGCATCTGCTTTAGGATAAACGAGTTTTCTTCCCATATCATTTTCAACAAAAGGGATATCGTGATGATCTGTAACTATAACCTTCATCCCTAGTTTCTTACCATGATTTATTTGTTCTATTGCTGCTATCCCATTGTCGCAAGTTATTATTAAATCTACTTTTTCTTCTTTAGCTCTATTTATTATATCTATATTAATTCCATATCCTTCAGTTATCCTGTGAGGTATGTGATAACCTACATTTGCTCCAACATCCTTTAGTGTTCTATAAAGAATATATGTGCTTATAACTCCATCAACATCATAATCCCCAACAATGAGTATTTTTTCTTTATTTTCTATAGAGTATCTCATAATCTCAACAGACTTATCTAAGTCCTTTAATAAATATGGAGGGTTTAAATTCTCCATAGATGGATTGATAAATTCTCTTGCCTCATTTAAGTCTTTTATACCTCTATTTAAAAGAAGTTTTACAATTACCTCATCTACCTTCAATGCATCACTATAAAATTTATAATCTGCCTTAACATTTCTAACTAACCATTTTTCCATTAATTTCTTCTCCTTATTTTAATATTTGAATTACTTTATTTTCAAATATTTTATATGCAATATCTTTTATTTCTTCTTTTGTAATACTCATTATTATTTCTTTTTCATGAATTTGTTTTTTAAACATTATTTCATTTGTACTTATGACCAACGCTCTTCTTATAGAGCTCTCTTCTAATACTCCTCTTTTCATCAATAACCTTTTCTTATAAACTTTTAGATTTTGTAAATTATTTTCTATATAATCCTTTATGTTCATTAAGATTTCTTCTATGGTTTCCTTCATATTGTCTATTTTATCTTGAGATGTACTTCCATATATAGTGAATAAACTTATACCCTTTTCATACTTTATATTAGAATTTATTTCATATGCCAAACCTTTTTCAGTTCTTACTTTTGAAAATAATAAAGAACTAACCCCATCTCCTAAAAACATATTAAAAATGTATAGAGCCTCTAATTCTCTTTCATCTAAAGAACTTATATCAAATCCATATAATAATTTTACACCATTAAACCCTTCAACTTTTTTCTCATAAGTTCCCCAATTAATGTTATCATGAAAATCCAGCTTACTAATTTTAGTTTCATCATTTAAATCTCCCCATGAAGAATTCACTAAATTCACTATTTCTTCTTTGTTTAATGACGTAACAAATGAAATCACCGCATTTCCTGGGACATAAAATTTCTTGTAAAACTTTTTAAGTTCATCTATTTCAAGTTTATTTAATGATTTTTCCTCACCTATTATTGTTTCTTTAATTCTTCTAGTATTAAAAGCATTAAAGAGCAACTCATCCTCAATATGCTGTTCTAAGTCTTCTTTCCATTCTCTGCATTCTTGAATTATAATTTCCTTCTCCTCATTAAAACCCTCTTTGGGGAAAGTAGGTTTCAATAAAATATTACTATATAAATTAAAGCTTTCATTTATGTCTTCACTTAGACATGTACCATAATATACAACATAAGGATAATTTGTCATAGCATTATTAAATCCAAACAGTTCATCTAATTTTTTATTTATTTCATCTTCATTGCACCCATCTATACCTTTAAATAACATGTGTTCAACTCCATGAGCACACCCTTTAGTAAAACCATCTTCTCTTAAAGCACCTGCATCAAATCCTATACAAAAGGATGTTACTTCTCCAACTCTATATTCATAAAGTAAAGTTACCCCATTTTTCAAAATTATTTTTTCCATATTAATTCCCCTCTTCTATATTACATTCTACATACATTATAATATTTTATTTTATCCCCATGTTAAAATCAAAATTTAATTTATTAGTTTTTGTGACCAGGGTGAAGAAAGACATCCTTAACTTGTCACTAATTTAAAATCTCTCTATCCCTAGATTTTATCATCATCTTACACAAAGAAAAACTCTATAAATTCCTATTTAATTAAAAAAGACAGTACAATGAGTTTTTAACTATTGCACTGCCTCTTATTTAAAACATCATACTAGATTTTAAATTTTCCACTTCATCTTTTAAACCAAGACTCTCAAGTATCGCAAATGCAAAATCAAAAGCCGCTGCTGGTCCTTTTCCTGTTATTATATTTCCACTGGTAACAACTAATTCATTCTTTATATTTGCACCATTTAAATACTGTTCAAAACCAGGATAACAAGTTATATCCTTATCTTTAACAACATCTGCCTCTCCTAAAACCATGGGAGCCGCACATATTGCACAAATCAACTTTTCTTCTCTAAAAAATTTTTTAATAATATCTATTACAGGTGCATTATTCTTTAGATTTTCTGCTCCCGGCATACCTCCTGGAAGCACCAATCCATAATAATTATCTTCATTAATTGTATCAATTGGAAAGTCTGTTTTTATTATTATGTTATGTGAACCCGTAACATATTCTCCGGCGATACTAATCATATCACATGTTACATTTGCTCTTCTTAATACATCAACTACACTTAAAGCTTCTACTTCTTCAAATCCTGGTGCTAAAACAACCATTAACTTCTTCATGAAAATACCTCCTTAAAGACTCCATAAGTCATATTTTGTTGTAGATACTGCTATTGCTCCATGACTTAATGCTTCTATTACATCACTCTTTGTTCTTATTAGTCCACCTGCTATTATTTCACAATTTAATCTTTCATTTACCTTGCTTATGATTTTAGGAGCAATACCTGGCATAACTTCTATAGCATTAGGTTTATTATCCTCTATATTTTTCACGCCTTTAACAAAAGATAATGTGTCCACTACAAATACTCTTTGAATTGTATATAAGCCAAGGGCCTTAGCATACTTAATATTTGAGGCTTTTGTAGATATTATACCAAATGGTTTTGCATTATCTTTGATAAATTTAATTCCCATTTGATCACCTTTTAATCCATCTATTAAATCTATGTGTACAAAAACAATTTTATTATGAGCTTCTAAAGTCTCGCATATATTCTTTAAACTTAAAATATTCCCATATAGCACAAACACAATTGAAACATTACTTTCAAGAACTTTTTTTAAATCTTCATCCTTTGTAATTGCTGCAATAACTGGATTTTCTATTAGCATCTCTTTAATATCCATAATTCACCATTCTCTCTAAACTATTTTAAAATTCCTGCATTTAATACATCATTACTAGCAGAAATAGGTACTATAGTATTTCCTCTTCCAGCCCTATTCTGAAGTTTTATATCTTCTATCTTAATAGTTTTCTTTTCTCCATTTGTTAAGTTAATTTTTACTGATATTCCATTTCCACTAATGGCAATTTCCTTATCATATGATAATACTGTTCCATATATAACCTTATCATCATCCTTAAGGCTTATTCCTATAACTCCTGATGCATTCTTGCTCATTGAATTTAGCCCATCTACTTGGAATTTAATAGCCACTGCATTCTTAGTTATAATCAATGCTTCTCCACTATTTAAAGTCCCAATAGTTACATCTATAACCTCATCATTATCTTTAAGTTTATGATAAGTCTGACTTATAAATTGTCCACCTAATTCTTCAGAATTGGTTTTCTTTATATATCCATTAGCTGTGAAAATATACACTCCAACATCCTTAGAATAATCCTTAGTACTTTGTATAGCTATAAATTTTTCTTTATCATCTAATACTTCTGTTAAATCTCTTATATTTAATTTAGTATCAATAAGACTCTGAACCATAAATCCAGGTATTTTATAGCAATTTCCTTTATTACTAAAGATAATCAAATCACTTAAAGAATCTGCTGATGCTTTTTTAAACGCATCTTTTTTATTTCTATTATATACTTTTATATCACCTTTTTCATTTATCCCAGCTATAAAATCTGAGAATGGAAATGCTTCCTTAATCTCTACATCTAATACATTATCATCTTTACATAATGAAAATAAAGTTATTCCTATATTGTTTCTTTCGCTACACTCAAGTTTAGGTTCAACCACTGTGAACTTTAATCCTTTTGAAGTATTTACCTCTAAATTTTTCCCATATTCATCCAATGCCCTTAAGTCAACAAATATAAGTTTTTCACCATCTTTTAATTTCAATGCAACTAATTTGCTGTAATTAGATACAAATTTATCTAATGCAGTACTCTTTATAACACCCTTTGAAGTCATAAACACTAACATTTTATTACTATCAAATACTCCAAATGAGTATGCTGCAACTATATATTCTTCATTTAAATCTAATCCTCTTATAAGCTCATCTAAACGTTCTCCTTTATCTTTCCACTTATATTCTGGAATAGAATTGCCCTTTATCTGATACATATTTCCTTTGTCTGTAAATATAACAAATGTATCTTTAGTATTTGATGGTATTAAGAATTTGCCATAATCTCCATCCCTATATTCTATATCACTTAATTCTAAATTTAATCTATTATAATATTTGACAGCAACTCTTTTTATAAAACCATCATTAGATAGTGTAACCATTGTATCTTCTACAACAACTAACTCTTCCAAATCTATTTTAGCTTCACTATCATCTTCTACAATCTTACTTCTTCTCTCATCATTATGTTTTTCTTTTACCTCTTTGAGTTCTGATTTTATTACTCTTAATAATTCTTTTTCATCATTTAATATTTTCTTTAATTTCTTTATTTTTATTACAAGTTCTTTATATTCTTTTTCAAAAACATTTATTTCAAGTCCAGTAAGTCTATATAACATAAGTTCTAATATAGCTTCTGCTTGGACTTCAGTAAATTGAAATCTTTCTCTTAAATTTTCTCCTGCATGTTTTTTAGACTTCGATGCTCTTATTATTGCAATTACTTCATCTAAAACATCTATAGCTTTTATAAAACCTTCAACTATATGGAATCTTTTTTCTGCAATTTCAAGTTCTCTTATTGATCTTCTTGTTATTACATCCTTTTGATGGTTAATATAATATCCTAATATGGTTTTTAAACCCATAGTCTCTGGTTTTCCATCTGCTAATGCAACCATATTAAAACTTATATTACATTGCAAATCCGTTTTCTTAAATAAATACTTAAGTATTTTATCTGCAATTTCCTCATCAGCGGCCTTTTTAAGCTCTATTACTGACCTTATTCCATTTCTATCTGACTCATCTCTTATATCGGTAATTGCTTCTAATTGCTTAGAATGTCTTTTATCTCCTGTCATTTCTGATATATTTTGAAGAAGTCTAGCTTTATTTTTTTTATATGGGAATTCAGTAATTACTATACCAACTCTTCCACTTTCCAGCCTCTCTATAGATGTTTTAGCTCTTAATGTTACCTTACCTTCTCCTGTTTCATATGCCCCTCTTAAAGACTCTTTACCTATAAGAATACCACCTGTAGGAAGATCTGGTCCTTTTATATAACTCATAAGCTCTTGAGTTGTTATATCGTCATTATCTATATATGCTAATGTTCCATCTATTACTTCTCCTAAATTATGAGGTGGTATATTAGTTGCAAGACCAACTGCTATACCAAATGTTCCATTAACTAAAAGATTGGGATATCTTGCTGGTAATACTTTAGGTTCCATCTCTGTATCAGAATAGTTTGGAACCATCTCTACAACACCTTTATCTATATCTCTTATCATCTCTAAAGCAACTTTTGTAAGCCTTGCTTCAGTGTAACGCATTGCTGCTGCACTATCACCATCTATTGAACCCCAGTTCCCGTGACCATCAATTAAAGGAGCTCTTGTTGAGAAATCCTGAGCCATTATTACCATAGAATCATATACTGATGAGTCACCATGCGGATGAAATTTACCTAGTATATCTCCAACTATTCTCGCTGATTTGTAATATGGTTTGTCTGGAAAAGCCTTTAGTAGATATGCTCCATATAAAATTCTCCTGTGTACAGGTTTTAATCCATCTCTTACATCTGGAAGTGCTCTGTCCTTAGCAACTTCTATTGCATAAGGAAGATAGTTTTCTGGCATAGCTTCTTCTAGTGGCACTTCTACAATGTTATTATCTTTTGGGATAATAGTATCCTTTTTAGCCATAACGCTCTACTCCATTCTATAAAAAAATTTAAAACAAAGGGGACAAAAATCCCCTTAAAATTCTCCGTATTTATACATATAATTTCTTCTTGGTTCTACGATATCTCCCATTAACAAAGAAACCATCTTTTCTGATTTTGAAGCATCTTCAATTGTTACTCTATGAAGAGTTCTTGTTTCTGGATTTAAGGTTGTTTCCCAAAGCTGATCTGGATTCATCTCCCCAAGACCTTTATATCTTTGTATAAAACATCCCTTTCCAATTTTTTTCTTAGCTCCCTCTAATTCCTCTTCTGTATAGGCATACATTAGCCTCTGTCCTTTATATACCTTATATAAAGGTGGCTGAGCTAAATAAAGATGTCCATTGGTTATTAAAGGTTTCATGTATCTATAAATATATGTCATCCATAATGTTCTAATATGGTATCCATCAACATCTGCATCTGACATTATTATTATTTTATCATATTTTAAATCTTCTTCTTTATAATTATCCAAGGTACCAGTTCCTACAGCTGTGTTAAAGATTTTAAGTTCCTCTGAAGCCAGTACATTCTCAAGTTTTTGTTTTTCTGTATTCATAATTTTACCTTTTGATGGCATTATAGTCTGAAATCTTCTATCTCTTGCTTGTTTTGCACTACCACCTGCTGAGTCTCCCTCAACAACTATAAATTCATTAACACTTTTGTCCTTCATTGTACAAACTGCTACTTTTCCAGCAAGAGGTGCTGTACCTTTTCCTATTTTTTTCTTCTCAGCTTCATTTATCTTTTTAATTTTTTCTCTTCTTGCTGCTGCATCCAAAGCATTATTTATAATTAATGTAGCAACCTCTTTATTATCTTCTATCCACTCACCTAACTTAGTAAATGTGATTTCATTCATCATAGTGTAAGCTTCATTATTACCTAATTTAGTTTTTGTTTGTCCCTCAAACATAGGATTTGATACTTTTATCCTTACAATTGCAGTAAGACCTTCTCTAAGATCATCTCCCTCAAATTCTTTATCCTTCTCTTTTATAAGATTAAGTTTTCTTGCCCAATCTTTAAAAGCTCTAGTCATTCCAGTTTTAAAACCTGTTTCATGAGTACCTGCTTCAGTTGTTGGTATGTTGTTTACATAGCTAGCTATATAATCCGTAGTTGAATCTGTAAATTGAATACAAACCTCTCCATACATACTAATTCCATTAACTTCTTTTTCACCTTCAAATATAATAGGTGTAGCATGAATAGGTGTTTTACTTTCATTTAAGTAATCAATAAAATCTAGTAGTCCTCTTTCTGACAAATACTCTTTTTTAACTTCTTCTTCTTTTCTTCTATCTATAAGTTCAAGCTTCATACCCTTATTTTGAAATGCAAGTTCTTGAAGTCTTTCATCTATAACATCAAACTTAAAATCTATAGTAGAAAAGATTTCCTTATCCGGTAAGAAAGTTACCTTAGTACCTGTGGCATTAGAATCCCCTATTACCTGTAACTTTGTTACTGGAGTACCTGGCATATCTCTTTTTAATTGCTTATCATATGCATATTCAAATCTTTGCTTATGAATTTTTTTATTTTGATATACCTCTACCTCTAACCATTTTGAAAGCGCATTAACAACAGCAGCTCCAACCCCATGAAGTCCACCTGAGGTTTTATAGTTCTTATTATTAAACTTTCCTCCTGTATGTAGTTCTGTATATACCATTTCTACGCCAGACTTCTTTTTGATAGGATGTAGCCCAGTAGGTATTCCTCTACCATTATCTATAACAGTTAAACTTTTATCTTTATTGAGTATAATTGTAGCCTTATCCCCATATCCATTTGATACTTCATCAATAGCATTATCTAATATTTCCCATATGCAATGGTGTAAGCCCTTGCTTCCTGTAGAGCCTATATACATACCTGGTCTTATTCTAACTGGTTCAAGCTTCTCAAGTGATGTAAGATCTGTTACATCATAAGAATTTTTATTTATCTCTCCCATTTTACTCCTCCAAGCTTAATATATTATCTTCATGCCACTTAATTAATTTATTGACACCATCATCAATTCCGTTTATATATATTTTTTCATCAAATTCATGTTTTTTCATTGAATTTACATACATCGGATCATAATAGTCTACCATAAGTTCCTTGCATACTTCATAATACTTTTCATCATTAACAAGTTCTACATATTTTTGTTTCTTCTTATTCCCCATATATTTTTCCATTCTCTCTAAAGCCAATAAAATTTCTTCTTTTGCATTTTCACTTTTAGTATATTCCTCAACTAGGAACTTTCCTCTATTATCAATATTATCCTCAACATAAATATGATACCCATCTTTCATAGAGTCAAATATATAATTAGGAATTAGTACATTTCCTATTCTTTTACTTTCTCCTTCAATAAATACATATTTAGTTTTTCTTTCATTAAGGTCATTATATACTAAAGACTCAAACATTTTCTGGCTTCTGCAACTTCCAAGACCAACGCTTCCTAAAAGCGATCCTCTATGATTAGCTGCACCTTCTAGATCCACCATGTCATATCCTCTATCATTAAGTTTCTTCAATATTTCTGTTTTTCCACATCCTGTTTTTCCATGTATAACTATATATTTTAAATTTTCATGTTGTTTTTTTAATTCCCTATTTATAAATTCTCTATAGCCCTTATATCCACCTCTTATTCTATATGATCCTATACTCAAAGAATTCATAAGAGCTGTTATACTTGCACTTCTCATACCACCTCTTGCACAAAAGAACACCAAATTCCTATGATTCTTGTATAAAGCAGTTATTTTTTCATATATTTGTGGTAATTTTTTTGCTACGGCTTCTATCCCCATTTTCTTAGCTTTCTCTATACTCTCATGAGTATACACAGTTCCGATTTCACATCTTTCTTCATCAGTAAAAAGAGGTATATTTATGGCTCCTGGAATCGTAGATTCATTAAATTCCTTAGGAGTTCTTACATCTATCAATACATAATCATCTAACTTCTCTAGTACCTCATCATATTCAATTACTTTAAACATAAATCCACCAAACCTTTGTTTCTTTATTTTAAATTATCATATTAATTGTTTTAGTTTTTTCTTTTATTCTTATCTTAAAAGTTTCAACACTATTATTTAAAATTAATCCTTATTAGAACCTATAACAAATGCTACTTGCACTTATCTGATATCCCCTACCTTAATAAAGATTCATTCCATAAAGATTTAAAAAATCCGCTAGTAAACTTTATGGTTTTCTAACGGTTTATTACAAGATAATAGTATAATGTGAAGATAAAAATATGTCAAACTTACGTTCTCTATTTATAGTTAATTATTAAAAAAATAACCAGTGAAATCACTGGTTATACATCATATATTCCTATTTGCCTTACGTGTTTTGTATGACTCCATTCCTTCTTATCTTTATCTTTTATACCTTGTATTGTTATTGGTATCCAAGTTAAAGTATATAAGCCATATAAAAGATACCAAAAGAATCTCTTAAATTGTGCTTTTCCAAAGAATACATAAGTTAAGATTAAAAACACAACTACAAATGCAACTTGAGCTTCACCAGCTGCTAACAATGTAGGTTTTGAGCCTATTAAGTATTTCATTGCAAATACATTAGTTGAATATAATGCTAACATAGCAAAAAGCTTTTTTGAAAACTTTCTTTCTATTAACAGAACAAACGGTGTTAATAAAAACTGGAACACTGAGAAAGACTTCCAAAATAAAGGCTCATCCAAAAGATAATTTACAATAAATATGTTTACCCCACTCGTGTTTATTTGTATAAATGTAAGAATACCAGCCACAGTTAATAGTAATAATACAAACGGCTGTGCTATATAAAAAGCACAATCTATAGCTACAATATCTCTATCCTTTATACCTTTTTTTAAAAGTTTCACCCAAAATCTAGATGCAACATCTGCAAAACCCTGCATCCATCTTTTTCTTTGCTTCCATGAATCTTTTAATGTTAAAGGTTTCTCATCGTATACTATAGCATCATGAGCCCACCCAACTTTTTCCCCGTTTAAAATTAACTTACAGCTAAACTCTAAGTCTTCAGTTAGACATGTTGCTCCCCAACCTAATTTTCTTAATATATCTGTATTAACAACAAATCCTGTACCTCCGATTTGGTTGGACAGTCCAAGATTCTTTCTTGCTAATTGGAACAATCTATTAGTTGACCAAAACGCTACTGAATATGATTGGGTTATCCATGAATCATCTGGATTTTTACTATCTAGATATCCTTGTACAACTTTATATCCTTCACACATTTGGTTATTCATCTCTTTTAAGAAATTTTTAGATACAAGATTATCTGCATCAAATACACTTACTGCATCATAACTTTTTTCCATTTTGAATATTTTATCAAACATCCACTCAAGAGCATAGCCTTTTCCTCTTTTATCTTTATTAAATCTTTCAAAAACCTTAGCTCCATGTTGTCTCGCTATTTTTGCAGTATTATCATTACAATTATCCGCTATGACAAATATATCAAATAAATGTCTTGGATAATCTAAATCCATAAGACTTTCTACAATTTTTCCTATAACAACCTCTTCATTATGAGCTGCAACTATTAATGCAAAAGACTTCTGTGGTTCAAATTCCTTCTTGTCTTTTTTTCTATATAGCCCAAATAATGAAAGTATGGCATAATAGGAAGAAATTAAAAATACAAAAATCTGAAAAACAGCAGTTATTGTGAATATATAATCTCCCATGATATCCTCCCTCAAACTATTATTAACTTTTATAATTAATATAATATCTTTTATTCTCGCAAAATTCTTATCTAGTATACCACAAAAAATCATTACCAATGATATTTTGTCAATATTAAGTATTTTCTCAATTTTCAAACTTATCACTTATAGTTTTGGCCACTTTTAAATTTCAAAATTTTTCCGCTATTTTCTTTTTTCACTATTTTAATGTTCTCTCTAATGATATAATATTAACCGAAATGAGGCAACTACAAATTCAAAAAATGTTTTTGTAGTTTATCCTAATTTGACCAATTGTAAAATAATAATAGTTATTTCCATAGGCTATCACCCATAAGAAACTATAATAAAACCATAGTTATTAATCATAACAAAATTAAAGAAATTGACGTTTACATACAATTATTGTTTAATAAAAATTCACACTGAAATTTTATTAAACTTTACCATTTGAAATTCAATAAAGTATAAAAAAATGCTTAATAATCAATTAAACTCACTTTATTGATTACCAAGCATTTTATTTCATCAAATTTATATTTTTAATTTATAATAATCATCGAATAATATGCGATGATTATTATAAGGAACATCCTCTTGTTACTTGTCTATAATCACTTGTCCGTCATCATTTACAATAAAATCAGTACATTTAAAAACTTCCTTTGGAATACCTTTTAGGATTACTCCCCTATCTCTTAAATATTCTTGAATATCCAAAATATTCATTTTTCCAGAGTATTCATTTTTTAATATATACAAAATTATATCCTTTATTGAATTAAATTTACCATCATTAGGTACAAGTATTGAACATTTATATCTTCTATCTTTAATGTTTTTTTCTATTATTTTATATTCTTGTATATAATTTTCTACTATAGAACTTAATAGATACTGATTCCATTTAAATTTTACATCAGGTAAAAATGTAAAATCTTGCACAGTCTTTAGTGGATAATATCCCCTATCATCCATCATAAGATCTAGTCCTTTTTTTATTTTTCCTAAAATATCTTTTGATAAATTAAAATTCTTTTTTTGCATATATCTGTCATCATCTAATTCAATTAACTCATCTAATACCCTATGAAATGCATTATATATTGTTCTTTCTGTGAATTTTAATTTAATAAAGTGTTGAGAAAATTCCTCATAACTTATAACTTGTTGTTTATTAAATAATTCATAAAATAGATCTAATGTAGTAAACTGATTTTTTTGTTCATCCAACAATATATGAGGTCTTCTAAAATAATATTTATCTCCAAATATATATTCTAATATAGAGTATATATTAAAAGAATTTTTTATACTATTTTTTTCTATAAATTCTGGAAAATCACTAGTACACTTATCATAAAACACATTAGCATTGGTATAATTGTTATTTTCTCTAAATGATTCTATTAATAATTCTTCTAATTTATCTTTGTCTTTATAATCAATTTTCAATATATCACTATTAATAAAGTAACCATTATCCCAATATATTATATTTTTATTTAAGGCTACTGCATTATTAAACATTGATTCAGTCCACCCTGGATAAATCTTTCTTATTTCCTTTTTAGATACAGGCCTCTTTTTCTCCTCTAAGAATTTTTCAAATATTTTATGGGAACTTATTATATCATGTTCTCCCTTACTTATACTATCTTTGGTAAACACAAACTCTTCTTTATAATAATACTTCAATACTCCATGAAGAAAATATCTATTTGTCACATTGCCGCTTTTTCTAAGTTTATCTTCAAATACATAAAATATATCTGATATAAGTAATGTATCCTCTTTAGAGTCTAAAATATAATTTTTAATTTCTTTCAACAACCATTTAGGTATTCTTATATATTCCGGACTTATATAAGTCCCTCTATCACACAATACATTTTCACTCTCTATTCTGGCTGATATAGCACGTATATTGTCACAAAAATCTTCTCTCCCAAATTTTCTTTTAAAAATGGCTGTTACACGTTCTATATTCTTTTCATCACTTAATTTTATTCCATCCTTAAAATATTCTTTAACTATTACTCCATAACATTTTGATAGTTTCATAGATCCTTTCCAAAGATAATCATTATGACTTTTATATCCCCTAGAATAAAGATATGTTATAAAATCCTCATAATCTAAGAACCCTAACTCATAATCCTTAAGCATCTGTTCTACTACATACAATGAATCATAGTAATTGAAAATTTCCCCTACTTCTTCTTCTATTAAAGCAAGTTTTATCTTTATGTCCTTAGTTCTTTCATCTATAATAAATTTATTTATTTCCTGGAAATATTGTACCATATCACATGCACCGTTTATTAGTGCATATCTTAACACCAATGCATCTTCTTTGTTCTTGATAAACCTTTTTATATGCCTATAATCAAATATCTTGTTTTTCCCTATAATCTCCTTCATATAATTAAAGAACAAACTAAAATAGCCATTGAACTTTTTCTGTACCCTATTTTCCAGCTGTCTTACTCTTTCTCTACTTATTCCATTTTCATCTGCTATGCTTTGAAGAGTTATATCCTTAACAGCTCTCATCTTATATATCTTATAATTTTCATCCTTTTTTATTATTGCTAATAGCTTTATACTTAATTCTTCTTTTGGATATTGTAACAATTTCAGGTTACTTTCAAACTTTAGTACCTTTGACTTGCCTACATTAGGAATTGTGCTTATGTTCTTTAATGCAACTGGAGTTATTTCTCCTATAGTATCTATTTTATTTTCTATGAAATACTCTATTATTCTTTGCTCAACAAATAGTCCTTTTAATTTATTAATATTCATATTGGTATAATCCTCATGTATATTAACTTCTTCATTAAAAATACTTTCTTTATTGATCTTCTTTTTTCTATTGGTATATTCATTCCATCTTTCTATAATTGTGTTAATTTTAAGAGGACCAAACCCTTTTTCTTCTTTTAATAAATTAAAATCAAATTTTTTTAATTGGTAATCATATTCAAAACCATTGTCTTTGCAAAACTCTTTAAATAGTTTAAAAGAATTTTCATAAAAAATATTGCTTATCAATTCCCCTTTAAAACAGGTTTTCTTGGTTTTATCAATACTCTTAATCATAGATTATTCTCCTTAAAATTTAATCCTCAATTATGTTATAACATTTTAATATATTGTATGTCAATTAATAAAGTTTCAAATTTTCTAAGTATTCAAATCTATATAAGAAAAGGAGATTCAACTAAGTTAAATCTCCTTATAATAACGTTAAATTTTCACAGTTCCTGGTAATCCCTTTAAGTTTTGGATTTGTTCTTCTTCAATTTCATTCATTACTTTCTTAACATATATAACGCCTGTTATTGCTGCAATTATATCAACTATAGGATAAGTAATCCACGCTCCCATTACACCCCATATATTAACTGATAAAATCACCAAAGGTATAAATAATACTAATTGCCTATATATTGAAAGTAAAAAACTAACTTTTGCCTCTCCTATTGATTGATATACATATATAGATATATAGTATATAGCTATAATTGGGAATACACTTATTACTATCCTAAGTGCAAATACTGCTTGTTTTAAAATAATATCATCTTTCAAGAAACTCCCTATTAAAGGTTTTGCAAATATCATCATAGTTGACCATAAAACAATAGATGATATGCTTACAGCCTTTATTGTTTTCCTTATAGTTTCTTTAACCCTTTCATAGTTTTTAGCTCCATAATTGTATGCTACTATAGGTTGCATAGCTGATGATATTCCTATTATATTTATATACATAAACATAGATACTCTTGTTATAGCTCCAACTATAATTATAGCAGAGTCTCCACCTGTTTCTACTAATAAGTTATTTAATAAAACTGCTACTATAGCATCTGATATTTCAATAATAAATGTTGAAAATCCAACTGTTGCAATTGTTTTTATCACGTCTCCATAAAACGTAAATTTAAACTCTAAATTTAAAGACTTCTTAATTGATCTAAATTTATAATAAGCAAATGTAAAACTTAAAAATTGAGATACTACTGTGGCTATAGCTGCACCTTTAACTCCCATGCCCATTCCTATTACTAGTGCTGCATCAATTATCACATTAAGTATAGCTCCTAATGACGTGGCATATAAAGTTATCTTTGTGTTACCCAAAGCATTCATAGCATAGCACATAACAAATGTCATACATTGGAAAAAACCACCGATAAGAATTATAGAAATGTACTCTTTGGCTAGAGGATAAATTAATTCACTAGCTCCCATTGCTAGTAATATTCCATGCAAAAACACATATATGAATAAAGGTACTACTACTAATATAACCATGGTTAATGTAAGAGCACTTGTTATAGCTTTCTTTAAGCCATCAAAGTTTTTCTCTCCTAAATACCTTGCAACCATAGTTGACATACCTACCGATATTAAAAGTCCTATAGATGAAAGCAATCTCTGAATTGGAAATGCTATGGTTAACGCTCCGATTGCACTAGGTCCTACATATCTTCCAACAAAGAATGTATCAACCATATTATAAAGTTCCGCCACCAATAATGAAATTATTGCCGGAATTGCAAATTTTAACAATACCTTACCTACTTTACCTTCTGTGAATATACTACCGTCTACACCCATGCTATCCCCTCTCACTAATTAACTATTTATTGAAAATTATATATATTAAAAAGCTTTTCATAGCTATTGTCTGTAAATCTATATTTCATCTTATTGCTACTACCTGTAACACCACCTGAATGAAGATTCATTCTATAACGATGAATATAAATTTTGCTATGACCCCTATAGGTTGTCTTTAAAATAATAAATTTTATTTATTATTAAGTTATACCAATAAAGATTTAAACTTAATTATTAATTTTCTTTAAGTTGATGTGTTTCAACCTAATTTAATTATAAACCATATATATACATTAATTCATTCACTTACTTACTGATTTAAAAGTACATTTTTGAGGACTTTACTTAAAACTATTTTATTCCATAAAACAAAAAAACACCTTAAATTAAGGTGTTTTGTACTTTTTATCTATTTTTTTACTACTTTATTGCTTTAAATGATATAAGCACTGCACCATAACCTTTAATTTTGGCATTTATATGATGTATGCTTGTTTTCTTTCCATAACTTAAAGTAACTATAGGCATTGATGATAGTTTTAATATTTCTATTTCATCATCATCCAAAAATTTAGGACTTCCCATTGTAAGCCACTGATTATAACAACTATTTATTTTTTCATGAGTTTCATATTTAGTTACTCTATAATTTCTCCATAAGTTTTTTATATTTAAAGATATATTTCTCTCAGTTGCATTTCTAATACCTCTTAGTTTATTTATATTAGTTACTTCCATTATTTTATCCATATCATCACTGTATGTATAAAGAAGTATTTGAATATCCTCTCCACTAGAAGTAACTATATATCCATCACCCTCATCAATTAAATTGTTTCCAAGCCTACTTAAAAAGTAATAAGCATAATAGGATGGTTTCTTAAGACCTTCCCAATTCATAAGTCCATTATCGCCAAAAAATATTTCATTATTTGCTTTTTGTACTTTCTCTAACTCGTCTATAACTTTTATATTTTCATATCCTTTATTGTTTACTACTTGATGAATTATATAAGGAACCATATATGCTGTATCATATGTTCCATTTATATCCTCATCACAATCTATTTCATCCTCTTCAACTTCAAAACCATACTTTTCTTCTAATATAAGATAAAGCATTTCCTTAACGTCTTTATCTAACTTACTGTCAATAGTATATATCCATTTCCCTACATGATATTTACCATACTCTTCTATAAAATAACTAATAAAGTAATTTACTACTTCTTCATATCTTTCTAGATTAAAATCTTCTTCTTCAAAAATTATATTAGGCTGTAAATCTGAATTCAGTATTAAATCTATTACCTTTTTTACTCTCTTTAAATTTATTACCCCTTCATTAAAAACTCCCATTGATCTAGAAAATATTCCTCTAACCTTGCCATATTTAAACTCAATTTCATCTTGAACTACCTTTAATGCATTTATAACTTCTTCTTCAAGCATATGATGAGCTTCTGGCATATATATACTTTCTTTATAATCATGAACAAATTCTCCTATTGTTTTTGAAACATCCACATCTATTTTTATAATTCTTTCTTCATAATTATATCTATCATAATCCTCTAAATAAGGAGTTAAATATTCTAAAACATCATTTAAATCATATGATGTAACCTTTTTTATTTTTTCTAATTTATCATCATCTATTTTATATTTTTTTCTATATTGCATAGGGGTAAGTTTATAATGTTTTTTGAAATGCTTATTAAAATATCTTGTATGCGAAAATCCTATTTCTTCTGATATTTCTGAAATATTCATATCTGTATCTAATAATAACTTTATAGCTTCGTCAACTCTAGTTAAATTCACAAAATCCTTAAAACTTAATCCCATTGTATTCTTAATTTCATGGGATAAATACTGTGTGCTTAAAAACTCTTTATTGGCTATATCCTGAAGTGAAATCTTATTGTTATAGTTATTGTATATATATTTTACTATTCTATGATATCTTTCAAGTTGCTCTTCATTACCTTTTAATTCTTCCTTTTCATATATTAGATAATGAAAATTATTTATAAGATGATAGAGTAACTCAATTAATGTTTCCTCTATATATTCATCATAGTCTTCGCCTTTTTGTACTACCTCACATAACAATACAGCCAGATATTTTCTTAATACATCATACTTTTCATCTAACTGACCACCTTCTTCAATGGATGTTTCGGCATAGAAGAACATATTATTTATATCATCATAATACTTTTGAAAAAAACTCGGATCCATATGAAACATTACCACTAGATTATCTTCATCTGAATAAATTCTATGGGCCTCTTCTAAATTTATTATTTCCATTTCTTTTTCGTTTACTTTATAATCTCCTGATTCTATAGTTACATTAATACTTCCCTTTAATACCATAAGAATTTCTATAGATTGATGCCAATGAATAGGATATTCTCTTATATTTACTAGCTGAATTCTTATAGGTAAATTTTCATCATAAGCTACATATTCTCTTCTCATTGAATCTCCCCTTATTATTTTTCTTTATCATTTTCAGCACTTATATCATCTATTAATTTATTAATAGTCTCTACTTCCTCTTTTATTTTACCCATTTGAGGAAAAACTTTTTGAAATACTGTAATTGCTATGGCCTGTATTAGAGCAAAATATTACCCTATTTTTACCAAATTCAAATTATCTAACTTAGTTTTAGATGCATCTCTTTCAAATATCATCGTCCAATTATTACTAGGTATATCAAAATAAGTTCCATATACATCAACCCCCATAGTCCTTATAGGTTACATCTTTCGAATAATCAATGTTTAGTTTAATTTTCTTTAAATCAATTTTAGTCTTTCCTACAGCATCTGGATCAAATCTTGACTCTGTTATAAACACACATCTTTATTTACAATATACGCTTCTGTTGATTCATCCATTAATTTTGCCTCTTTAAGTATATCATTTAATGGTTGCACACTTACTTCAACTAATATTACTGCCTTTACATCACCCCTATCGTCAAATATAGGCTTTGCAATTTCGTAGGATGGTACATATGACGTAAACTAGACATCTGATATTCCTACTTTCCCAGCTAATGCAATTTTTATTTCTTCTTTATTTGAAAGCTCTTGCCGCTTAAAATTATATCCATATATATAATTATATTTATTATCTATTACAGTAATGTCTATAACTACATCTCCTCTTACATTTTATATATATCCTAACATTCTTTCTAAGCTATCTTTTTCTAAATTATTAATATCATTTCCTTGACATACTATTCCTATTTCTTTATCAATATCGCTAAAAATATTGTTTATACCCATTGATAACTTTTTTCCTTCCATATAAAGTCCTTTAATAGCTTCTTGAACTTTATACTCTTGACCAATTTTCCCATATATTAAAGAAGAACTTAACGCAGGTAAAACACATATAATTACTATTGCTATAGTTGAAATTACCTTTCTTCTTAATTTATTGTTTTTTCTAAAATTTATCCTTTTCATGTATTACACCCTCTTTAATAGCATCTACTATTAATATATTATTAGGTGCAATGTAAGTTACTCTTTCTCTGTTTTATACCCTCTTGGAAGCGCAATAGTTACTTTTTTTTCTATAAACGTACCGTCCTTACTTTGCAAATTTATATTTGCAAATATATCATTTACCTGCTTTGTAATGAAATTTTCTCTTTTAAGCCTTTTAAAATCATAAACAAATGCTTCTCTATATTGAGCCATTGAGGGCTTTTTAACTTCTTCGATAGATACTCTAGATTTGCTTATAACTTTTTCATCTGCATTATCTATAGTACCTAAATTTATAGTATATAGTTCCCCTCCATCTGTTTCTTCTATTTTCATATATATATCCTTACTTAACGGTGCTAAACTTTTTTCCATTGTTATCATTTCTGTTGGCATAACTGCTTTTTCTCCAACTAACCATATTGTTAATGGTATTAGATATGAAATAAACGCCATAATAAATATCCCCATAAGTAAATCAATTAATGCAAATTTAAGTAACATTTTACTTATATTTTTAGGATTATCTTTAATTTTTTTGACCTTTTTACTTTGCTTATGAAATAAAAAAAACATAAAAACACTTGCTACTATAAATCCAGTATATAAAAAAACTACCATTATAAATTTCCCTCCGAAATAAAACCTTAACTTTAATTGTACTCTCTATTATACAGTATTTATTTGCTTAGTTCTATTATATACATCACAATTTTCAGTCTTGGATTAACATTTATCGGTTCAATTTATATTTTAATATACCTTATAAAAAAGGCTAAACCATTTTTTAGTGACAAGTTAAAAGTGACAGGTGACAAATTGATGTTAAAAATCACAGATTTTCTTTAATTACATTTTTTTAATTTTGAAATCTTCCTGAGAAGATTTATCCGCAACTTGTCTCACTCATTAAAGTTTTCAACTTAAAATCCCATATGTTTCATCACTTAATAAAATTATCTACAACTTTAAAATTTTATGATATTTTTAACACTTTAACCATATATAAATAATATAAATAATAAGCTATTTTTAAGGGTGTGTTTTATGAGTAACTTTTCAAATTCTCAAAACTTAAATATATATTATGGGATTCCTCACTGCCATAGTTCCCTTTCTACTGGTCAAGGTAAACCAAATGATATATTTGATTATGCTAAAAAACGTGGTTTAGATTTTCTTATAATAACAGACCACAATAACTGCCTTGATGAAACTATAAAATCTTCATCTTCAAAAACAAGCAAGTGGTCTTATCTTATAAAATGTTGTGAAAAATATAATAAAAAACATAAAAGCTTTGTTGGGTTATATGGATTTGAATCTAAACTTGGAAATATGGGGGATATAAATATTATTAATTCATACTATTTTTTTAAAGGGACTATAAAAAATTTAGATAATTTAATTCTCTGGCTCATGTCTAATCCTTGTATATTAACTTTTAACCATCCTCATACTGCGATGGAATCACTAGGTTTTAATGAGGATTTAAGTAATTATGTGTATCTTATGGAAGTAGGTAATGGTACTGGGAACAAATATACACGTTTTGAAAAGAGATATTATAAATTTCTTGATATGGGTTGGAAAGTTGGTGCCATAAACAGCCAAGATAATCATAAGATGAATTTTGGAGATTCTGAAAACCTAACTGCTATATTATGTAATGAATTAACAGAGGAAAATATATATTATGCATTAAAAAATAGACGAACCTATTCTACTGAATCAGCTTCTTTAAAATTAAATTTTTCAATCAACAAAATTATCATGGGAGATATATTATATTATAAAAAGGGGAAACTAAATTTTAAAATACATGCTAAAGACAATACTAATCTCATAGAAAAACTTCAAGTTCTTAGTGTTGGTGGAAAGGTAATTAAAGAAATTTCTTTTCCTAAGTTATCTAAAATAAAATATATATGTAATCATATCCCTAATAATGATGAAAAATGGTATGTAATTAAAATTTTTCAAGAAAATAATAAAATTGCTATAAGTTCACCTATATTTATAGAAAGAAATAACCTCCTAAATTAGGAGGTTATTTCTTTGAAGATGACTTATCTGACTTATTCATATTTTTAACTCTATTTGGCTTTGCTTTTGGTTTAATTTTCACTTGCTGCTTTTTCTTCGATTTATAGTTATCCATATTCCCTGTAATTAAGTCAATCCACCATAAAAATAAAAATACAAATATTGTACTTTTTATAATACTAAATGTACCTTCACTTATTGGCAACCCTGGTATAGGTGGTATTAAAAATACAATAATTCCAATAACAAGGATTATCCATTTGGATACTTTTATCTTTTTTAGCACAAAATGTTTTAGTAAATTATATATTCCTAATACAGCTATAGAAAACACTAAAATAAATAAAAACGATTTAAATATTTGCATTGAGCTCACCCCTTTATTTTCTTTCCATTATATCTTATGCCATATTAGCATAAATTTCAATAATGTATATTTTAAAATTTATTCATTATGTATTATTATACTTATTAGTAGCAGAAAATTTATGTAAAATTATTGAAAATATTTGTTTTTGTAATTTTATTTATTTATTAAATATATAATTTCTAAAAAATTTTATATTTTTTTGATAAATTGTTATGTTTTTTTGTTATAATATAGTTGCTAAATAAAATACATAAACATGGGGTGATTTTATGACTTTTATTTCTACTTCCCAATTGGATGAATTAGATTTACAAATACTAGATATTTTAATTAAAGATTCTAGAACTCCTTATTTAGAGATAGCTAGAATCTGTCACGTTAGCGGGGGAACTATCCATGTCAGAATGAAGAAGATGGAAGATTTAGGAATAATAAAAGGAACTAAAATACTTTTAGACATGCCTAAACTTGGTTATGATGTATGTTGCTTTGTTGGTATATATATAGATAAAGCATCTTCTTATACAAAGGTAATCGAACAAATGTCAAGTATTAAAGAAGTTGTAGAACTTCATTATACTACTGGAGATTACTCGGTTTTTGCAAAAGTATTATGCAAAAACATATCTGACCTTCAAGATTTATTAATGAACAGTATAAATACAATTGATGGAATTCAAAGAACAAATACATTTGTGTCTCTATCTCAACCTATAGATAGAAACGTTCAATTGTAAAAAAATATCCTCTTTCATATGAAAGAGGATATTTTTTCAATAAAGAATTCTATTGTTTTTTGATTCTTTGTTAAAATTATTTGCATTTTTTGAATATACTGTGTTTTTTTATATAGTATATATTTTTTATCGGTTTTTTATGATAAAATATTTGCGGGTAGTATCCTATTAGGAACTGCACCTTGATTTAGTATTATAATAAACATATTCCGCTCATATCATTGAATGAGACGGGAACCATGGTATGTCACAAGGAGAGTGATTACCATAAATATAGGATTTATAGGAGCTGGTAAAGTTGCCTTTTCTTTAGGCAAATATTTCTCTATTAATAATTTAAATGTTAAAAGCATATACAGCAAAAATTTCAATTCTTCTATAGAGTTTTGTAAATTCGTAGACTGTACCCCTTACGACAATTTATATGATTTTATTAATAGCTGCAACTTTATATTTATAACTACTCCAGATAAAGAAATTTCAAATGTCTGGAATGTAATTAAAAATTATAATTTAAAAGATAAAATAATATGCCATACCAGTGGTTCCTTATCATCTCAAATTTTCAAAGATATAAACAAATCAGGTGCTTATCCCTACTCTATACACCCAATCTATGCTTTTTCCACAAAATATAACAACTACAAAGATTTAAACAAGTCCTTTGTATCTTTAGAGGGCTCACCAAAATATTTAGATTATATAAAAGACTTATTCTCTAAACTTGGAAATAAAGTAATACTAATAAATAAAAATGATAAGCCTTTATATCATCTATCTTGTGTGTTTGCATCTAACTTAATGTTATCTTTATTAAATATTTCCTGTAGTCTTTTTAAGGAATTTAATTTAGATGAAGAACAAAGTTTTTATGCACTACTTCCTCTAATTGAAAACAATTTATCTAACATAAAGAAAAATGGATTTAAAAATTCATTAACTGGACCAATAGATAGAAAAGACTTTGTTACTTTAGAAAAGCATATGAATGTAATCCCTAAAGATTTTGTAAACCTTTATAAAGATTTATCTTTAAACCTCTATAAAATTAAGGGGTCTTATAGTAGTGAAGATTTGCAAAAATTATTAAATGTATTGGAGAGATAGCATTGAAAAATACCGTGGAAACTTTTAAATTATCTAAAAATACTAGTCAGAGACTTACTATGTTAACGGCTTATGATTTTAGTACTGCAAAACTTATTGATGAATGTGGTATAAATGGAATACTTGTAGGCGACTCTCTTGGTATGGTTGCTTTAGGGTATGAAAATACTTTAAGTGTAACTATGAATGATATGCTCCACCATACAAAAGCAGTTAAGCGTGGTGTTTCAAATTCATTACTTGTAGCTGATATGCCCTTTATGTCTTATCAAACCTCTACTTATGATGCTATTAAAAATGCTGGTAGACTTATTCAAAAAGGTGGTGCTGATGCTATAAAACTTGAGGGCGGCTCTATTGTAAAAGATAAAGTTAAAGCCATTGTAAATTCACAAATTCCAGTCATGGGGCATATCGGTTTAACTCCTCAATCTATTAATGTTTTTGGGGGATTTAAAGTTCAAGGTAAAACCACTGAATGTGCCGAACAATTAATAAAAGATGCATTATCACTAGAGGAGGCAGGTGCATTTGCTATAGTCTTAGAATGCATACCTTCTAAACTTGCAAAAATTATTACCGAGAAATTATCCATACCTACAATAGGAATAGGTGCTGGAAACAGTTGTGATGGCCAAATTTTAGTTTATCAGGATATGTTAAACATGGTCTCTAATTTCAAACCAAAATTTGTTAAAACATATTCTAATGTTGGTGATATTATGAAATCTTCATTTAAACAATATATAAATGAAGTTAACGCTCAGATATTTCCTAATGATAGCAATAGCTTCTCTATAGATGAAGAAGCTTTAACTAAACTTTATTAAATTTGGGGGAATTATAAAATGAAACTTTTAAAAAGCATAGAAGAAGTTAGAGAATATATTTTAAATTGTAAAAACAAAAATTTTTCCATAGGTCTAGTTCCTACTATGGGATATTTACATGAAGGTCATGGCTCTTTAATTAAACAAGCTAGAAAAAACAATGATAAAGTTGTTGTAAGTATATTTGTTAATCCTATACAATTTGGACCTACTGAAGATTTATCAACATATCCTAGGGATTTAGAAAAAGATAGTTTATTTTGTGAGTCTTTAGGTGTGGATGTTATATTTGCTCCTTCATCAAAAAAAATGTATCCTAGTAATTCTATCTCTACCTTTGTAACCGTTAATAATATTACGGAGGTTTTGTGTGGAGCTAAACGTCCTGGTCATTTTCAAGGAGTCTGTACTGTAGTATCTAAATTATTTAATATCATTTCTCCCACAAGGGCTTATTTTGGAGAAAAAGACTATCAACAATTAACTGTAATAAAAACAATGGTTAAAGAATTAAATTTTCCTGTAGAAATTATAGGTTGTCCTATAGTTAGAGAAGATGATTTACTAGCTAAAAGCTCAAGAAATTCCTACCTTAGTAATACAGAAAGACAGGATGCTTTAGTTTTATATAAATCCCTATTAAAATGTAAGGATTTAATTAGCACTGGTGAATTCATTACTGCTAATATAAAAAAAGAAATGGAAGCTATAATACATTCTGTTTCCTCTTCTAAAATTGATTATATTGATATAGTAGATACTAATAATCTAATGCCAGTAGAATTGATTAACCATGATGTCTTAGTTGCATTAGCAGTTTATATTGGTGAAACCCGATTAATTGATAATATGACTTTTAAAATTAAGGAGGCTTAAACCCTATGGATTTGCATATGCTAAAAAGTAAAATACATGGTGCCACAATTACTGAAGCTAATTTAAATTATGTAGGTAGTATAACTATAGATAGTGATCTTCTTAAAGCCTCTAATATACTTTCTTACGAAAAAGTTCAAATAGTAGACATAAATAACGGTGCTAGATTAGAAACTTATGTAATACCAGGTGAACCTAAAAGTAATATAATATGCTTAAACGGTGCTGCTGCAAGATGTGTACAAAGTGGAGATAAAATAATAATTATGTCCTATTGTGTTTTAAATGAAAATGAAGCAAAAACATTTAACCCCAAAGTAATTTTTGTTAATGATGATAATTCTATTAAAGAAATAACAAATTATGAAACACATGGTGAAATAAAGTAATACCGTGAATAAAAATACTTTTTACATGACATACTAATTCCATAATCCAATATAAAGGAGAGGAATTTTATGAAAGCATTAGATGTAACGGCTTTATTACTTGTTATAATAGGTGCTGTAAACTGGGGACTAATAGGTTTCTTTGGATTTGATTTAGTTGCAGCCTTATTTGGAACACTATCAACAGTATCTAGAGTAATTTATGCATTAGTTGGTCTAGCAGGCTTATACTCCATATCATTCTTTGCAAAAGAAAGATATAAAGATGTAGAGTAAAAAGAAAAACCCTCAAAAATCGAGGGTTTTTTCTTTTTAAAAGGTCTATAATATATATATATTAATTTTAAGGGGGTAATGACTATAAGCTTGTTTTTAATAAACTTTCATGATTTCATTCTGTTTTTTACATTATATTCCTTTTTAGGGTGGATTTTAGAAGTTATTTATGCATTTTATGCTCATAAAAAATTTGTAAACAGAGGATTTTTAAATGGTCCTTTTTGTCCTATATATGGATTTGGTTCTTTAATTATAATTAGCTCATTAAATAACTTTAAAGATAACATATTTGTTTTATTTATCCTTGGTACACTACTAACTTCATTAATAGAATACTTAACAGCTGTAATATTAGAAAAGACTTTTAAAACTACTTGGTGGGATTATACTGACGATGCTTTTAATATAAAAGGTCGTGTCTGTTTGTTGTTTTCTATAATTTGGGGATTAGTATCTGTTGTATTGGTTATTCTAATACACCCTATTATTGAAACCTTAATCTACTCTATTCCTATATCAATAAGAAAATATCTCTTTTTAATACTCATTGTATATTTTTTCATTGATTTGATTATTACTTTAAAAGCATTAATTAATTTAACTAAACTATTAAGTCAAATAGAATTACTTTATTTTGATAGAATGACGGAATTTAAAGATAGAATCTCAAATACTAATATAACTTCATTAAAAGAAAATTATGTATTGCTTATAAATAAATTCACACCTAATCATATAAGATTATTTAAAGCATTCCCTACTATGAAGTTTAAAGGTTTAAGCAATTTAATGAATGATATAAGAAGCAAATTAAATTCTATAATAAACAATTAGGCACATGAAAGAAAATAACAAGTCAAAGATGCCATGTATATTTTGTGTCAAACAAGGAAGTGATATTAGTTCATAGCACAGGCTATGGTCTAATATTACTGACGCAGTATGACACAAAATAGACTAGCATACTGACTTGTTATTTTTTAAATGTGCCTTAAACTTAATAAAGTATTTACAATAACTACATTTTTTAATTATTTTTGTATTCCACTAGCTATAATTTCTCTTATATCATTAGCTAATGTATTTTGTTTCTCTTTAGGTAATTCCTTTACATATATAGGCTCATGTATAGTAACTACTACTCTTGATTTTTTTATTCTATTATGTTCTTCTAATGACTTATATGTTCCATCAATGGTTACTGGAATTATAGGTACTTGTGATTTTAATGCTAATTTCAAACTACCCTTTTTAAAATCGCCCACTGGCCCCCCCTTACTTCTAGTTCCTTCAGGAAATATAGCAAGTGAATGGCCATTTCTTAATATTTCAACACCCTCATTTATAGATTTAACAGCTTCTCTAATATTTTCCCTATCCATAAAGACACTATTAATTCTTTTCATCCAGCCTGATAACACTGGTATTTTTTCCAATTCTTTTTTTGATATAAAGCCCATAACTCTATTAGTCGCTACCATTGTAGTAGGTATATCTAAATTACTTTGATGATTTGATACAAAAAGGCACACTTCATCAATTAAATTATCTTGACCTCTTACCTCTAAATCTATACCTACACTTCTTATTGTGAATTTTGCCCATTTTAAAGCAACTTTTCTTACGTATCTTTCAGCAGCTTCCTCTCCCTTAACTTTTTTAACAATCATGTATTTTAAGTGCTTAATTTCTAAAAATAACATATAAAAAACATAACAAATTGCAAATAATATTGTTTTCAACATTACTTTAACACTTCCTTTTCAAAATAAATCTTTATAATTATATCACACACTATAAATTATATCATATTTTATTTCCCTCATATACAGCATTGAATGCAGCTAAAAACTTTTAGTGGACATGAGTATATTATATGTTAAAATATTAAGTGATTTTAATATAACCATTTATTTTTGCCATTTTATATGATTATTCATTCTATTTTAGTAGATAAATTGGAGTGAATGATTTTTAATTATATAGAAAGAAAGGATTGTAGCGAAATGAAAAAAAGTTTTAAATGTTTATTAGGCTTAATTTTAATGCTATCATTTATTTTTGTTGGTTGTAACGTACCTAACCTTCAGACCTCAAATAAAGAAACAGTTCAAGATAAACTTCTAGTTCATTATATTGATGTTGGACAAGGTGATTCTATCTTAATACAAAGTAAGAATAAAAACTTACTTATAGATGCAGGTCCAAGAAGTAGTTCAAAGGATTTAATTAATTATTTAAAAAAGAATAATATCAAGAAATTAGATTATGTTATTGCAACTCACCCTCACGAAGATCATATCGGAGGTATGGCTGATGTGATAAACACCTTTGAAATTGGAGAATTTTATGCACCTAAAAAAACTCATACAACTAAAACCTATGAAAACATGGTAAAAGCATTACAAAATAAAAAACTAAAAATTATTGCAACAAACTATGAAACTAAATCCTTAGATTTAGGCGATGAAATTATTGGTGATTTCTTAGCTCCAGTAAAGTCTGAATATGATAATTTAAACAATTACTCTACAGTTCTTAAAGTAACTTGTGGTGATAATTCTTTCTTATTTACAGGTGATGCTGAAAAAGATTCTGAAAAAGAAATACTTCAAAAAAACATAGATGTAAAAGCTGATGTTATAAAGCTTGGTCATCATGGTAGTTCAACCTCATCAAGCAATGAATTTTTAGATAAAGTTAATCCATCTATTGCTGTTGCTTCACTAGGAAAAGGAAATGATTATGGTCATCCTCACAAGGAAACCATAGATAAAATGAAAAATAGAAAAATAACTTTTTATAGAACTGATGAACTTGGAACCATAGTTTTATCTAGTGATGGCAAAACTATAACTAAAAAATAATTAAAAAGAAGCAGCATTTATTCTTGTGCTGCTTCTTTTTCAACAATATCATATTGAAAATCCTCTACAATATTATTTGATTTTAAATTCTCTTTTGTTTCCAAACCCTCATCCGTATCTACCTTGTGGTCTATCTCTACAATGTCTTCTATTTGATTTTCAATATCTATACTATCTTTTTCTAAAACATTATCCTCTTCTAATTCTTTGTCATCTATGTCCTTGTCTTCAGCTTGCATCAATCCCCAATTAGTATATATATGGAATAAATTTACAACATCTTGCTCATTATATACTAATATTTTTTCTATTTTTTCTTGTGGCATTCTATGAATATAATCTCTGTCTTTAACTATCTTACTAAATGTTTTAGCTAAATTAGAACCGCTTATAAGTTGATCTTCTTCTCTTATAATATTAAACTTCTTTTCCAGTGCCTTTAATCCTATGCTATCTTTAACTTTTTTCTCGTATATCTTCTGTAGATCAATTTCCTCAAAAAATTCTTGGAAATTAAATTTTATTTTATATTTTTCAAACAAATAATTAATTACATGAAAATCATTATTTCCAGAAAAAGTAACTATATATGATTTGTCATTAACACTATGCATATACTCAAAATAGTCCCTAGCCATTATTAAAATGTTCTTTATTTCCTTTTTATTTTCAATCATGTACTGAGTAACTCTTATTGTTGATGTTTTCTCATCATAATAACAACACCCAAAAACACCTATACACACTGGTTTTTTATATACATAATGCTCTAAATCAAAAAATAATGATTTTTTGAATAAATCTTTTTCCTCATATATTTCTAAGCTATTTTCTAGATTCACCTCGTCTACATCAATGATGTTCTCTTTAATAATCATTATGAATCACTCATTTCCATATTAATTTGTTAATTTTATGAGATAAACTTATACTATTTATTATAAATCAAAGTAGCGAACTTTATAAAGACTATTTTTGGTATTTACTACTATTGACTTTTGAATTGAAAAATATTATCATCATATTATAATGAAAATGATTTTCAATGTGAGGTGTTAATGATGTGCATTAATGATTTAAGAATTGGCGAAAAGGCACATGTCCATATAATAAAAGGAAATGAAAAATTAGCCAAGAGGCTTCTTGCTCTTGGATGTGTGGAAGGAACAGAGGTAACATTAAAAAGAAAAGCTCCATTTGGAGATCCTATAATAATAAATCTTAGAGGTTTTGATATAGCTTTAAGATCAAAAGATGCTAAAAATATATTTATCAATAAACAATGCTAAAAAAACTCATATTAACAGGGGAGGAAAATAATGATTACCACAGCTTTAGTGGGAAATCCCAATGTAGGTAAAACTACACTATTTAACGCACTTACTGGTTCTAATCAATATGTTGGTAACTGGGCTGGTGTTACAGTAGAAAAAAAAGAAGGATTTCTTAGTGACTCAATAAAGATAGTTGATTTGCCTGGTATATATGCCATGGATACTTTCTCTAACGAGGAAAAAATTTCAAAAAAGTTTATAGAATCAGAAGATGTAGATCTTATAATCAATATAGTTGATGCTTCAAATTTAAGTAGAAACCTATATTTAACAACTCAATTAAAACAATTTAACAAGCCTATACTACTTATTTTAAATATGTGTGATGTTGCGGATAAAAAAGGTTTAAGAATCGATTATAAATCTTTAGAGGATAATTTAAAGGTTAAAGTTTTACCTATCACTGCTACTAAATCTAAAGGAATAGATGAAGTTAAAAAAATTATTTTAAGTGAGGATTTTAACTTCGGTATTGATAATAATAATTACTCCTTTTCATCCGAAGAAAAAGCTTATAAATTTATAGATAATATAATTTCAAAAAGTGTGGATTCTACAAATAAAGTTGTTAGCAAATCTTTAACTAACACAATTGATAAAGTGCTACTAAATCCATGGCTTGCTTATCCAATGTTTTTACTTGTTTTATTCTTAATGTTTAAATTAACTTTCTCTTGGATAGGACAACCCTTAACTGATCTTTTAGCTGATACTATAGATGGGCCTATAAAAACATTTATGGAAGGTATACTTTCAATTTCTAGCCCATGGTTTTCATCCTTAATAATTGAAGGAATAATAGCTGGAGTTGGATCTGTGATTTCATTTATACCTCTTATATTTGTATTATTTTTCTGTATTTCATTTTTAGAAGATAGCGGATATATGTCTAGGGCAGCATTTATAATGGATAGATTCATGAGAAAGATAGGTCTTTCCGGAAAGGCATTCATACCATTCATAGTTGGATTTGGTTGTTCTGTTCCTGCAATAATGTCTTCTAGAACTCTCGAAAGTGAAAAAGATAGGAAAATGACAGCATTGCTTGCACCATTAATGTCATGTAATGCTAGATTACCAGTTTATGCAACCTTTGCTGGTGCATTCTTTGCTGGAAATGATGCTTTAGTTATTATATCATTATATTTATTAGGAATTATAATGGCCTTAATCGTAGGTTTAATTTTCAAAAATACATTGTTTAAAAAGGATGAAGAACCTTTTATAATAGAACTTCCTGAATACAAGATACCCGAACTTAAAAGTATTTCTAAGTTAACATGGGAAAAAGGAAAAGAATTTATTAAAAAAGCTGGAACAATAATATTTGCAATGTCAATAATCATATGGTTTTTATCTCATTTTAGTACTATTGGCTATGTTGAAGATGTTTCATATGGATTTCTTGCAAATATAGGCTCTATTATAGCCCCTATATTTGCTCCCCTTGGATTTGGTCAATGGCAAGCTTCTGTTGCTTTACTAACAGGTATAGTCGCTAAAGAAAGTGTCTTGGCTACTATGGGTGTTATTTACGGTGGTGATTTAACATCAATTTTGCCTCAGCATTTTTCAACCCTATCCTCATATGCCTTTATGGTGTTTGTACTTCTATATACACCATGTATGGCTGTTATTGGTGCTATGAAAAAAGAATATGGAGCTAAGTTTGCTTTGTTTTCTGTAACTTACCAATTTGTATTAGCCTGGATTGTATCCTTCCTAGTATTTAATATTGGTGGATTTGTAATTACATTATTTTAAAAGAAGGTGTTTATATGGAACTTTTAATTACAGGTGTTATATTAATTGTTGCTATGTTCATATTATATAAAAATTTAAATAAAGCAAGAAAAGGTCAATGTACTTGTTCATCGAAAAATTGTAGTTCTTGTCCTAAGACACTTTTAAAAGTTTCTAGGGATAAAGAAAATGATAAATAGATAAAAATAAGCCATTCAGTTACAAAACTGAATGGCTTATTTTTATTTATAAATTTATACCCTATTACTACCACAACTTGTTTAGTATCCTTTTTTTATCAAGCTCTCTATTTCATCTTTATCTACACTTCTACTTATAAGACCATGGATTATCTTACCTGCGCATTTTTTAGATATATTATCATACTTAATATCTAAATTAATAGCTCTTTTTTTCAGAAGATGTTTTACTGACTTTTTTTGAGCCTCTGTTAACTTGTCGCTTCTCACTAATTTTTTTTCTCTTATTTCATTAACATAATGAAAAAGCTTAGGTAAGCTTATTACATCTTCTATGTTATGATTCATAAGCTTATACATTATTTCTTCATTATTGTTTATAAGATATTCATTATACATTATCCTAGATTCATATCCATCTATAGAATCTGTTCTGTTTATTCCAATACCTTTTTCCAATGCTTTAAGACCACACCCTTTAACTTTTAAAGACTTATAATATGGAAATATAAATCTATATAAATCAAAGTGATCTTTAGGTTTAGACAAATTTATTTTAAATTTTTCGCTTCGTTTTATTAAAAATGGTTCATCAAAGGACAATCCATTAAATGTGCACCACGAATAATATTCATCTAATATAACTTTAGCATTTTCTAAAATTGTTTTTTCTTCTTTTATTTCTTCTGCAAAGTATTGAGTTACTGTATAACTATCGCCAATAAATCTCCCTAGTGATATAGCCCATATAAACTCTATTCCATTCTTATCCAAGCTAGCTTCTATGTCGAAGAACACCATATCTTTCATATTGTACTCTGCTAAAAAAATCTCTTCGAAACCTAAATTAATTATTTTATCTCTTATTATCATTTAAAATCAATCCTTTAATAAAAACCATTGGTTGTTAAAGTTTTTTCACATGAAATAACAATTGGTGCATAACCAATTGTTACTATATAATTACATTTTATCTACAGTCTCTAGTCCTATTAAATATAATGCATTTTTTATAACTTGACAAGTAGCTTTTATCATATTTAATCTTGCTTTCTTTAATCCTTCATCTTCTACGTTGATTACAGGATGAGAATTATAGAATTTATTAAATGCCTTTGCTACATCTATAACATATCTAGTCACTACACAAGGTTCTAATTTGTCTATACCTGATACTATAGCCTTATTAAAGCCCTCTAAGGCCTTAACTAGTTCAAACTCTTCTTTAGTCGTAAGCTTAGTATAATCCGGCTCACAATCGACCTCACCAGCCTTATTTAACAAACTATTACCTCTTGCATAAGTGTATTGAACATATGGACCTGTTTCTCCATCAAAACTCAATATCTCTTTCCAGTCAAATACTATATCCTTTTCTCTTGTATTTCTTAGATAATTAAATACAATAGCACCTATACCTATTTTCTCTGCTACTTTTTCTTTATTTTCAAGGTTTGGATTTTTTTCATTTATAGTTTCTAATGTCTTTATAACTGCTTCATTTAATAACTCTTCAAGAAGTATTACATTTCCTTTTCTTGTAGAAAGTTTTTTATCTGCAAATCTAACTAATCCAAAAGATATATGATAACAATCTTTAGCCCATTCATTTCCCATAAGCTCTAATGTCTTAAATACTTGTTTAAAATGAAGCTTTTGATCTTTTCCTACAACATATATACATTTTTCAAAATTATACTTATCTTTTCTATATTTTGCTGCCGTTAAATCCCTTGTAGCATATATACTAGCACCATCTGATTTTAAAACTATACATGGAGGCATATTATACTCATCAAGCATTACAACCTGTGCACCATTACTTTCTGTTAATATACCTTTGCTTCTTATTTCTTCTACCACTGCATTCATTTTGTCGTTGTAGAATCCCTCTCCTGCAAAAGAGTCAAATTTAACTCCAAGTCTGTCATAAATCATATTAAATTCTTTTAATGACACATCTTTAAATCTATTCCATAAAGCTGTTGCTTCTTCATCACCATCTTCTAATCGTTTAAAATACATTCTTCCTTCATCTTCAAGTGATGAATCCTTTTCAGCCTCATCATGGAACTTAACATATATTCTTAATAATTCTTTTATTGGTTCCTTCTCTAGAGCTTCTTCATTTCCCCATCTTTTATAAGCAGATATTAATTTACCAAATTGAGTTCCCCAATCTCCTAAATGATTTATACCTACTGTATCGTATCCTTGTGAACCTAACATTCTGTATAATGCATTTCCTATAGCTGTTGTAAACAAGTGACCTACATGAAATGGTTTAGCTATATTAGGTGATGAATATTCCACACACATTGTTTTTCCATTTCCAAATTCAGATTTACCGTACTCTTCTTTTTCTATTAATATTTTTGAAATTATGTCCTTTGAAAAATTTGCTTTATCCATAAAGAAGTTTAGATATGGACCAAAATTTTCTATCTTTTCAAAACCTTCTTTGTTTATTTTTTCTTTTAATTCTTCTGCTATCATGTTAGGAGCTTTTCTCATTACTTTAGAAAGTTGAAAACACGGAAATGCATAATCACCCATTTCTGGTTTTGGTGGAACTTCTAAAAGTTTTTCTATTGTTTCTAAATCTAATTCTACTACTTCTTTTATTCTATTTGCTGTAATTTTTTTATAATCCATAATATACCTCCTGCTTAATGCCAACTAAGATTATTTTATATATATTTAAACTTTAAAATGTATTTTTATAAATTTACAAAAAAGGCTGCGACCTTTTTAAAATTGTCAATTTCTTAAACTCTTGCCACTTGCCACTTGTAATTTTTTACTCATTAAAGTTCTTAACTTAAAATTCCATATGTTTCATAACTTAATAAAGTTATCCACAAATTTGAAATTTTATAATATCCTCTAAAAGAACAAAGTGGTGGCGCCACATTGTAATTGAAAATTGACAGTTGTTGTTGAAAATCTCAGGTTTTTTTTAATAAGATTTTTTTATTTTAGAAATCTCCTTAAGAAGATTTCATCCAACATTGTCAATTGTAAATTCTCAATTTTCAATTCAAAAGCCCTTTAACCCTAAGTTTTATAAGCATTTTAGAATTAAAAAATTCTATAATTTCTTATACAATAAAAAAAGCCCGTCTCTAAAACTTAGAGACGAACTTAAATCCGCGGTACCACTCCATTTAGCTAATAACTTAGCTCTCTTAAAACAATGTTAACGCCATAACAGCGACTTAAACTACTAACCATTATAGGCTTTTATAAAAGCTTCTCCAAGGCTCTCTTCCTTTAAACTTTCTTATGAAGCTTTCACCAACCTTCACTCGCTAAAAGAAAAACTTTAAAGTACTCTCCTCTTCACCGAATTTAAATATTAATTTTTACAATAAATTATATACCCTGCATCTTTTATTGTCAATACAAATTTATATTATATGATTTTGTCTTTCTTCTCCCATAAAAAATATAGCTAGTGCATCTGCTCCACTATATGCTCCAACAGCATTTCCTATATAATTTATAAGTACTTCCTTTACTTCAAGCTCATTTATAAGTTTTTCTTTTAATTTAAGAGCTTCATCCAAACAATCACCATGACATATGGTTACGATTTCTTCTTTTGGATTAATCATTCTTTCTTTGGCTATTTCCACCAATTTAGCAAGAGATTTTTTTCTTCCCTTAACCTTTAATATAGGTATTACCCTTCCCTCATCATTTAATGTTAATACTGGTTTAACGTGTAATACCATGCCTATAGTGGCTGCTGCTCCCGATATTCTTCCACCTTTTTTTAAATAACTCAAATCATCTACAAGAATATATGTATTTACTTTCATCTTTATTTCCTCTATATAAGAAACGATTTCTTTTCTTGTAGCATTTTTCTCTTCCTTTAATTCTATGGCTTTTTTTACAATTAATCCTTGTCCTAACGATCCAGTTAAACAATCTATTATATCTATATTAGCTTCTGGATATTCTTCTAATATCATGTTTCTAGCAACATTCGCCCCATTAAAGGTTCCACTTAACCCTGATGATACACATAAATAAATTATATCATTACCATCATCAATTAACTCCTTAAACTTATCATAAAATGCCTGAGAACTTGGCTGCGAAGTTTTAGGAACTATCCCATTTCTTAAACCATCAAAAAATTTCTTATAACTTAAAGTAGTCCCAAAATCATCAGCATATTCTTTATCATCAAAATTACAACTTAACTTAACATAGGGCACATTTTTTTCATTAATATACTCTATGGGTAAATCACAACAAGAGTCTGTCATAATCACACACTTTTCCATAAGTTTTTAATCTCCAATCCTTGAATTATTTTGAGTTTATTATACATTAAACAACATAAACATACAAGAAATTAAATTAAATGTCACAAGGTATTTTTTGTTTGTTTTTCTAACTGTTTATTTTACATTTTTATTACACATATAATTTATAATTTTACAATTTAATGACATAAATTACACCATAAAACTCGTCATTATGATGTAATTTCACAAAAGTTTATAATAAAATTATTTATTAATTAAATCCAATTCTTGATTTCTATGATTAAGGCATATTCAAAAAATAACAAGTTAGTATGCTAGTATATTTGACTTATTATTTTCTTTCATGTGCCTAATATAAATTCTCTTGTTGCTTAATAGAGTGTGAATTATATATAATAGTTTATAAATGTTATATATTTAAGCAAAGGAGTTTTATTGTCATGAGTAAATTAGGCATAATTGATATAGGTTCTAATTCCGTAAGACTAATAGTAAGTGAAATCCACCCTTCTGGTGGTTTTAAAATTTTGATGGACTTAAAAGAAACTCTTCGTATAGGTTTAGATGTAGAGTTAAATAATAAAATTTCTGACAACAAATTAAAAGAGTGTTTAAGCACTTTGAAGAATTTCAAGCTTCTATGTGATACAATGGGCGCTAATAATATAATAACTGTTGCCACAGAAGCCATTAGAAAAGCCTCTAATAACTCTATGTTTATAAATTTGGTTAAAGATGATGTTGGACTAAATATTAAAGTCCTATCTGGAACTGAGGAAGCATCCTTAGATGCTAAGTCAGTTATAAATAGCTTATATATAGAAAATTCTTTAGTTATAGATATAGGTGGTTCTAGTACAGAACTTGCATGGGTTAAGGATAATAAAATTATTCAATGTGCTTGTCTTCCATTTGGATCAATAAATCTAACTCATAGGTATAATATTGAAAATATAATTGATTATAAGGAAGAAGCAAAGCTTAAAGAATTTCTTATAGAGTCCATTAAAGATGTGCCTTGGTTGGTTACAGGTAACTTTAAATCTATTATTGGAATTGGTGGTTCTGTAAGGAATCTCTCAAGAATAGATAAAATTAAAAAACGTTATCCTATAGATTCCTTCCATAATTATATCTTTTCTGATTTAGATTTATCTTACATGTATAATTTACTTAAAAGTAAATCCTTAAAAGATAGAAGTAGAATTGAAGGATTATCAAAAGATAGAGCAGATATAATAGTTGCCTCTACCTCTATACTTAATACATTGGCACAAAACCTTAATATAAAAGAAATCGTAGTTAGTGGAAAAGGTCTTAGAGAAGGCCTTTTATATGATTATATTGAAAAAAACATTTGCTGTATAAATGATATTTTAGAATATTCATTAGAATCTATTCTTGAAAATCACAATGTAGATTTAGTACATGCAAAAAACGTATATAACCATAGTAAAACATTATTTAATGCACTTAAAGAGAAATATAACTTAAATGAAGATTTGTTAAAAATATTAAAAATAGCTAGTTATTTACATGATGTTGGTATAAGCATGAGGTATTATGATCATGAAAAGCATTCATTTTATATGATATTAAATTCTCAAATAAGTGGTGTTAATCATAAAGAGCTTTTAATGTCTGCATATACTGCTGCATTTCATAAAAAAATTAAATCTACCTTCTGTCAGTATAGTTCCATAATCAACAGACTAGATATTCATTATGTTGAATTGTTAGGATTAATTCTTAGAATAAGTGAATCCTTTGACAAAACTTTATTAGGTTCAATTACAATAACAGATTGTAGTTTAACTGATGATTCTTTTATAATAAAAGTTAAATCAAATAAAGATATTTCTCTTGAGATCAAAGATGCATTGAAGTGTAAAGATCTCTTCTTAGAACTATTTCATAGAGATTTAGTAGTAGAATGGGATTTATAAATTCAAATAGGCATATAAGCTAAAAAGCTTATATGCCTATTTGTTAATAATTTTCTATAAAAACATTATTAATTTGCTTATTCCTAATAATAAATTGGTTAAAAGTTGTATTGGCTTAAATATTATATTAGAAACTATAGGTATAAATAGTATTGCAAGTAAAATAATATACCTATACTTGTACATAGTTCCCTCATATTTATAAAATGTTTTTGGCCATAAATCTCTTAATATATGTGCCCCATCAAAACCTGGTAATGGTATTAAGTTAAATATAAATAGCATTACATTCACTGTTAGTGTATATTCAATTATTTGTTTTAAAACCACAGCAAGAGCTCCGCTTCCTATAATAGGAAAAACAAATTTTAAGTATATACCATAAAGTACTGCTGCCACCACAGCTACTATAAAGTTAGCTATTGGTCCTGCTAAACTAACTTTCAAATCATCTTTATAGTACCTTTTAAATGCACTTGGGTTAGTTTCTACCGGCTTAGCCCATCCTATACCTGCTATTAATATAAACAAGAATCCTAATAGATCAATATGCACAAATGGATTTAATGTTAATTTCCCTTGAAATCTTGGAGTCTTATCTCCTAATTTATCAGCCATTTTTGCATGAGCATACTCATGAAAAGTAAATCCAATTAATATTGCTGGTATTGTTAATATTATTTGTTGTAAATCAAAACCTCTTCCGAACAAATTATCACCTCTCTATAATATAATAATGGCCTTAAGTATTAAGCTTAAGGCTGTATTTTTGTTTTTACAAGTTTACCGCCACTAATACTTGTGATCCCATTTTCATAAACAGATAATATTTTCCCTTGATAGCTTACCTCTTTATTATTCTTTACATCTCTAAGAATTCCCTTTAAATTTTCATTAACATATACATTTCCATTATTAGTAACATGTATGTTTTTATAATTTGTATTTGCTGGAACCTCTAACTTTTTAAAAGATTTTGGCTCTTTTACTGGACCATAAACTAATGTTTTAACTATCCCATTCTTATCTACACTAGCTATATATGCATTATCATCTATATCCACTGATAACAACTTATTTATACCCTCTCCTGCCTTTAGAGTAGTCTCACTACCACTTATGGCTATATTATTAGAATTTAAATCTTCATAAAGTAACTTATCTTCTCTTTTACAAAGGGATATATCTCCAACTTTTGATGTTTTCAATTTGGCTTTTGTTAACTCATTCATTATGTTTAATCTATATATATAGTTCTTGCTTCCATTAGTTACTTTAACATAAGTTACCTGGGTTAAAGGTGCTGCCTTAATATCTGTAACCTTTCCATTTCCATCAATTTCTATATCTTTTATTTTTTCTTTTACATCTTTATCTATATCATAATAAGATAATTCTACTTGATCCCCTTGTTTTAATCCTATTAACATTCTGTTTCTATCACTTATCCACTGATAATATGAATGTTCCGTAAAAGAAGTTTTTTGAACATTACCAGTTTCTGTGTTAATTATTTTAATTTCTTTGTTCTCTACATATGAAATGTATTTGCCATTATATGATGTTTTAAACATATTCAAATCAGCTGGTAAACTTATATCTGCTTGTGGTTTATCATTTTCATTTTCATTGACATCTACTTTTTCCATTTTTACATCATTTATATTATTGCTAAACAAATAATTATTTGCATAGAATAATCCTGAAAACTGAACTATTAATGCAAGTAATACCCATAATACTATAACTTTTAATCTGTTCTTCATAAAATCTCTCCTTAAAAAGCTACTTTACATAAACTACTGATGGTACTGCCCTTTCCCCTAAGCTATTAGCCGGATTATTTATTACTTCTCCATTTAAATACATAGTTGATGAAGAACCTCCATCTAGGTTTGTTGCATTAACTACTCCCTTTTCTATTAATAAATCTTGAACCTCTCTTAATGTGGCTCCTAGACTTGAAACCTGTCTTCCATCAATTACAAGCATTACAATTGCTCCATCTCTTCTTTGTCCTATGGCAGTCCTAGGTGCAACTCCCCAACCACCATCTCCACTAGTTATCGTTGGTTTACCATTAACAACAAGAGGTGGTCCAAAAGATAAAGCTTCAGTTACTTTTAATTCCTTAAGCTCTTTTATGTTATATTTACCAACTAACAATCTTCCCTCTTTAGTAAAAGCCATAGTATCCACTTTTGTTTCTTCATTCTTAATAGCATCAAATTTGATTTCTCCATTATGAATTATGACTCCTGTAGGAGTAGCTCCTGTTCCAGTCCAGCCTGTAGACTCATCTGGAAAGCCTCCACCATTTATCGCTGCTACTGCATCATTACTTCTAGCAATTTGACTAGTTAATTGCCCTTCCACCCCAAATTTTTCTGTATAACCAACCATTAAACGTCTCGGTTCCTTAATAACTAACATATATCCCTTAAATTTTCCTGGTGACGAAACATTGTACCTCTCAATAGTATCATCATGAGATATTGGTAGCTTTATGTCTGAATTTTTATTATCCTGCTCTATATCTTCTACTTTATGTGATGACAATATCTCATTTATTTTTTCATTAGATAAAAATAATGTGGCTATATATTTATGATTTAATGTAGTCATAGCAGCCCCCACTATAGTATCTCTAACATTTTCAAAAGGACCGTAAAATATTAGGAATGGGGATGTAATTCCAATAAATAATATTTGGAACACTAAAAATTTCATCACTGTTTTCCAACTTTTTTTATTTTTCTTTTTACTTCTTTTTTTCCTTTTATTTTGTGTACTATTGTTCTTTTCGTTATTCATAGGCTTTAATACCTCTCAAATTTATTTTTCATATATAAAAATTATACTCGAATTATGTAAATATTTTTATGAATTTATTTTAATTTTTATGTCATTTAAGTTTACATTTACTCTGAATATTATATATTCTGTGCTGAATTTATGCAAATGTATATTACTATTGATTAAATTCAGTGTTTTTATTAATTATTTCCATTTATTTTAATTTCAGACATAAAAAAACATTGGTGAAGATAATAATTAATAATCTTATTAATTATTAGATATATCTTACCAATGCTTTTTAAATATTTATAACCTTTTAGCAGCCTCATATGCTAATGGTGATCTCTCACACTCATCATATTTTAATGTAACCTGGTAGCATACACTACTTCCTTTCATTTTTTCTGATGCATAGCATAATCCATTAGATCTTGAATCTAAAAACGGGTGATCTATTTGTTCTGGGTCGCCTATAAGAACTAGCTTAGTACCCTCACCTACTCTTGTTATTATTGCCTTTACTTGTTTAGGTGTTAAATTTTGAGCCTCATCTATAATTACATAATTTTTTACAATTGACCTACCTCTTAAATAAGCAACAGCTTCTGTTGTAATAATTCTTCGTTCAAATAATTCTTCTATTTTGTCATCTAATTCTCTCTCATTGTTATATCTTTCTTTTTCATCTGAATCTACTAATATTTGAAGATTATCATATACTGGTCTCATGAATGGAGCTATTTTCTCTTCCTCTGTTCCTGGAAGATATCCTATGTCTTCATCCATAGTTACATTAGGTCTACATACTAGAATTTTTCTATATTTTTTTTGATCTGTTTCCAAAATCTCATGTAACCCTGCTGCAAGTGAAAATAATGTTTTAGCAGTTCCTGCTGGTCCTTTTATTATTACCAATGGTGCTTTATCTGCACCTGTACATAAACATTCCATCATAAACTTTTGTCCAACATTTCTTGGGGTTACTCCAAACATAGGCCCGTCTTTATAATATAGAGGTACTATCTTCTTTCCATCATATCTTCCTAATGCAGTTTGTTTAATATTCTCTTTGCTATGAATTATCACAAACTGGTTAAGTTCTAAAAGAGGGATCTCATATCTTTCCTCGTCTTCATCATACCAAATCAACTCATCTATATTTATAAATCTTTCTCTATAAAATTTATCTATAACATTACTTGCTCCATATAAATCTATTCTTCCTGTATACTGATCATCATGTTCTGGAACAAATTTTTCATAAAAATCTTCTACTTCTATATCAACTATATCAGCTTTTATTCTTTCAAAAATATCCTTAGTAATTAAACATACATTTTCGCCCTGTTCTTTTATTCCTTTACAAACCTGGATGATTCTATTATCGGCTTTAAATTTGTCCCATGTGGGTGGAATATCTGTCTCATAATGATTCATTTCAACCCTTAATTTCCCACCACCTGGTAAAAGTATTCCTTGATTTAATTTACCATCCTTTCTCAATTTATCAATAAGCCTTGCTGCATGTCGAGCATTTGCCCCTAAATCATTTTTATCTTTTTTAAATTTATCTAATTCTTCTAAAACAACCTCTGAGATAACAACGTCATTCTCTCCAAAAGCTAAAATGGCAGTAGGAGAATAAAGCAATACATTAGTGTCTAATACGTATGTTTTTTTCAAAATTAACCCCCCTCTCCTTATATCATATGAGATTAACCCTTGAAATATATTTAAAATTTATTTATTCACTCTCAAAATAAAGTAATGGAATTCATCTAAATATAAAAAGCTAGGTCTAATCAACAGAAATTAGCTGACTACACAAAATATTGTAATGTATAAAAAACTTGATATATCTAAAACCCAATAACTCACTAGGTTCAAACAATTGAAATTTCCAACAGAAACAACACTTTTTTCACTAAAAATACTTACGGTTTACCAATAGTTATACCTCTATTTTCATTAGATAATTTTATTTTTATAAGAATATAAATGTTAAAATAGGAATTCATAAAAGCGTGTGGATATAAGCGTTAGCAAATTATCTGACGAACATTAATCATTCTAAGGTATAAAAAAACATTGATGAGTTTAAAAACCATCAATGTTTTTTTATACCTTAGAATGATATGTGTATCAAGCTAGTTCATGTTGCTTATGCCCACATACTTGTAGTATATCTCTATTCTAATCCTTTATTTAATTGCTCTAGTAAATCTTTTATATCTAATCCATGAATTAATGCTGCATCCTCTAAACTCTCCATTTGAGCTGATGGACATCCTATACATCCCATTCCATTACTCATCAAAATTTCAGCTGCATTAGGGTTTATTTTTAATATGTCACCAATTATAGTTTTTTCTGTTATTTTCATAATTAATACCCTCCTAATAACTTTAATTTATATTGGGTGTTATATTTATTATAATATAACTAATAATATTTATACGTAACATAAGTTACGGACAATCATTATTACTTCATAGTAATATTATATTATAAGAATTTTCCTTAGTAAAGTAAGTAAAAGAAAAATATTATATAATGAAAGGATTTTATTTATGAGCTTATATTTAGCACCAGTACATTTTTGGTTATTTAATAAAATAAAATTATCCGAAAGTCTTGAAAGAGATTTAGAAGAATCTTTAACTAACAAATTTGGCAATGAAGTATATTCTATTTCCTGTAATTCCTTAAAAGAGTTTGGTAGTTTTACTGAAAACAAACCCTTAGATGAAATTATAGATACATCTAATATCCATGGATGGCTTCAAGATAAAGTTTCAAAAACTGAATTAAGAACTGCATATTTATTAACTAATGTTATAAATGGATTTGGAGAAGAAGCGCTAAAAACAGCATTAGATGTCTATAAAAAGCAAGGTTATATATGTGGAAATGAATTGAAAGAAAATAATGAAAATCAAAATGCTTTGGTCTTATTTAAAGGTTTAAACAATTATATACTTGATGGTATGCCTTGTGATAATGCTAACTCCATTCTTATGAAAAATGATGACTTAGTAGAATGGGAAAATAAAAAATGCATTCATAAGCCTTATTGGGATAAAATTAGTGGTGATATAACTTATTTCTATAACTTAAGAGACCAATGGATAGAATCATTTATAGCCACCGCAAATAATAATTTTCACTATGAAAAACATGATACTTTAAAATATAAAATTTGTAAATTATAGTGATACAATATAGACTTAAATTTCACAAAAATATATAATAAACAAAAGCTTTAAAATAATTTTATTTTAAAGCTTTAAATGTTTTACAAAGGATTTGATACACATGAAATATAAAATTTTAGAACTATTTAAGGATAGTGATGATTATATATCTGGTGAATATATAAGTAATACGCTTGGTGTTACCAGAGCCTCTATATGGAAGTATATAAAAGCTTTAAAAGAGGAAGGCTATGAGTTTACTTCCTCCACTAAGATTGGGTATAAACTAATATCTCGCCCTGATATACTAAATAAAGCTGAAGTTTTTCCTTTATTAAACACTAAATATATAGGAAGAGAATATTTCCATTTTCAATCTATAACTTCAACTAATACAATAGCTAAAGATTTTGCTAAAACAAAACCTATAAATGGAGCAATATTTGTTAGTGAGGAACAAACTCAAGGTAAAGGTCGATTAGGTAAACATTGGACTTCTCCAAAATCTTCAGGAATATGGTTTTCATTACTCCTAACACCTAATATACCTACTGCCGAAATCTCTAAAGTTACATTAATAGGTGCTGCTGCTGTTTATTTAGCTTTAAAAGAATTTAATATTGAATCAAAAATCAAATGGCCAAATGACATAATAATTAACAATAAAAAAGTTTGTGGAATTTTATCTGAGATAAATGGGGAAATAAATAATATAAACTATTTAATTATGGGTATAGGCTTAAATGTAAATATGATAGATAAAGACTTTCCTGAAGAACTTAAGGATAAAGCAACTTCTTTAAATTTAGAATTTCATAGTGCTTTTTCTAGAAAACTTTTATTATCTAGCATTTTAAATAACTTAGAAATTTTATATGACGATTTTTTACATACAAGAACTCTCAATAAAACATTAGAAGTAAGTAGAAATTCCTCTATTCTGTTAGGTAAAACTGTTCAATGCATAAGAGGAACTACAACAATGCTCGCTAAAGCTAAGGATATAACTGAAGATGGAGAATTACTAGTTGAGTTAAGTGATGGAAGAGAAGAAAAAATCATCTGTGGTGAGGTCTCTATTAGAGGACTTTATGGCTATGTGGATTAATAGCTTAATTTGTAAAATTTTAAATCTATCTATACATTTTTGTTGAAAAGTACACACCCTTATGTTATAACTAATTGTTACTGAAAAATACATTTTTTCAGCTTAAAATTCGAAAACTCCCTAATTATATATGATTCAATAAAGTTTGCTCATGTATTACGACAATATAAATGTAGTTTTATTAATGAAACATATATATAACACAATTTAGGTCTTTTAATTTCTTGGAGGTGTTGATTATGAATATTAATTTAATAGGTGTACCTTTATACTTTGGTTGTGATAAAAAAGGTGTTGATTTAAGTCCAGATATTTTAAGAAATAATGGCTTAATAGATATATTAGAAAAACATAATCATAAAGTATTTGATTTAGGAAACCTTCACGTTAAACAAATGAGTGAACAGGATAAATTTAAAGATAATAAATCAATGAAATATTTAAGTCCTGTAGTTGAGCTAAATAATAATCTAGCCCAAAGTGTATACTGTTCTTTAAATTCTGGATATTTTCCACTTGTAATAGGTGGTGATCACGCCTTAGGATTAGGAAGTATATGCGGAGCTAGCAAACACTTTAATAATGATTTAGCTGTAATATGGATAGATGCCCACGGAGATATAAACACAGATAAGACAACACCATCCGGAAACATACATGGAATGCCTCTTGCTGCCGCCATGGGTCTTGGTAATGAAAGCCTTACTGATATATATTTCAACGATAGAAAAGTAAATCCAAAGAATGTATATATAATAGGTGCTAGAGCCTTAGATCAAGGTGAACTTGATTTAATGAAAGAAGTAGATTTAAAACTTTGGAAAACATCAGAAGTTAAAGAATTAGGTTGCGAAAAAATTATTAATGATATCCTAACGGATTTAAATAAAAAAGGTATAACTAATGTCCACATAAGTTATGATATTGACTCTCTTGATGCAAATATAGTTCCTGGCACAGGTACTCCTGTTGAAAATGGACTAAATGTAGATGAAGTTAATTATGTATTAGAGAAGTTATTAAAAAGTGGATTAATAACTTCTATGGATTTTGTAGAACTTAATACAAAATTAGATTCTACAGACCAAACTTTAAATGTAGCTTTAGAGCTTTTCAATGTTATTTCTAAGAGTTTATCACATGTTGATAAACTAAAATAGTTAAAAATAACCCTTCTTAAAATATTTATTTTTTAAGAAGGGTTATTAGTTATCTAAAAAATAACAGACTAGTACTCTTGCCTGTTTGGAATAATATTCCATAATTAAAAATTACCCTAGCACTACTATGAATAACTTTTAATTCTTTGTCTTATACCAAATATACTTAGAATATGTGTCTTATTTTTTTCAGATACCTTATATGTGTGTTACAATAATAATACATATTATCACTAGGAGGACTTCTATGAAACTAATATTTTTTGATACAGAAACTACAGATATAAAACCAGATATAGGTAGCATATGCCAATTAAGCTATATAATTGTTGATACCTCTACAAAACCAAATTCTATTGAAGGTAAAAATTTCTTTTTTACAGTAGAGCATATGTCTCCTTCTGCTGAAAAAATTCATGGTTTTTCTCTTGAAAAACTTTATGATTTAAGTAGCGGTGAGTACTTTGAAGATAAACTAGAGTACTTTTTAAATGATTTTTTAGATGCTGATATTTTAATAGGACATAATGTATCTTTCGATATTAAATTTTTATGTCACGAATTAGAAGGAATAGGAGAAATCTATTCACCTAAAAATAAATTTTGTACTATGAATTATTATAAAAATATATGTAAAATTCCAAAAGCTAACGGTGAAATTAAAAACCCTAAATTAGTAGAAGCAGTACAATTTTTTGGGTTAACAGATAATGTAATTTCTAAAAAAGCAGACACCTTATTTAAGGAAAGTGGAAATTATCATGATGCTCGTTTTGATGTAGCTGCAACTTATCTTATAGTAACAGAAGGTATAAGAAAAGGTCTTATACCAAGCTTTTACTTTACTAATATGGCAAAACAATAAGAACAAAAGGCTGTGCCCTTTTCAAATTGACAATTGAGAATTGACGATTATTGTTGGAAGTCACAGACTTCCTAAATATAAAGTTGAAGGTTGAGAGTTGAAAGTTCAGGTTGAAAATCACAGATTTTCTTTAATTATATTTTTAAAATTTAAAAATCTTCCTAAGAAGATTTATCCTCCAATTCTCAATCGTCAATTGTCAATTCATTTCAATCTTCCTAAGAAGATCGGATTGCTCCCCGCTATCTGGACTAAAGTTACTCATTCTAAAGTTTTCTCAAAATTTCAAG
>NZ_FOKI01000001.1:190295-234438 GCF_900111985.1 Clostridium frigidicarnis | reverse complement strand
ATAGCTTTTTTATATTCTTTCTTATAATTAGGTATTATTTCATTATTCTTAGGCTCTTTTGGCTCTAATGTTTGAGAATAACGACGATAATTATTAACCCATCTACTTAATAATTGGGGATTTAAGTCGTACCTTTTAGCAATTAAAATATTGCTTCCTGATTCTAAAACTTCCTTAACAAATGAAACTCTTTGATCTTCTGAAAACTTTCTTGTAAATATTTTTTTCTCCATCCCTTAGACCTCCTAATCATCTTAAAACTATTTTACTTTGTTTGAGTAAACATTGTCCATTCTAATTAGGGGGCCTATAGGGTTTACACTCTCAATTCTCAACTTTATATTAGAAATTAAAGGGGATAGATATTATGAGAGAAATAGTATATGATACTTATTTTTGGCAAAATGATATGGTGAGATTAAGAGCTTGGAGTGAGGCTGATTGGGAATGGGATTATTATAATAGTTTTGATACTTTAGCAGTAAGATTAGCAGATTGTAAGGTTGAACTTCCCCCAACAGTTTCACATTCCAAAGAATATTCAGAGAAAGTATCCAGTTTATCAACTAATAATTGTAGGACAACTTTTGCTATAGAAACATTGGATGGAATACATGTTGGTAGAATAAATATATTACTAGATGATCATCAGAATGGAACTTTTGGAAGTGGACTTTTAATTGACAGAGACTATAGAGGTAAGGGATATGGAACAAGTGCCATGAAGATACTTTTAAAATATGGATTTATGGAAAAGAGATTGAATAAGTATTCTTCAAGTGCTTTAGAAGGAAATGAAGCATCTATTAAAATGCATAAAAAACTTGGATGTGAACAGGAAGGTGTTTTAAAACAAAATATTTATACAAATGGTAGATATTATGACGAAATATATTTTGGATTAACAAAAGAAGATTACTTAAAATTATAGAGTGTAATAAATAGGGAGTTTCAATAAACTAATTACACAATAGTATAAATGATATGGGGTGGATTAATATGTGTTATGAAGAATTTGAAAAATTAGTAGATAAGAATTTTAGTGGAGTAATTTATATTAGTAATGATGATGAAAGTTATAGTAAGGCATATGGATATGCAGATAAAAGTAATTTAATACCAAATGAAATAACAACAAGATTTCCGATTGCTTCAGGAAGCAAAGGTTTTGTTGCAGTTTCAATATTACAATTAATTGAAAAGGGTTTATTATCTTTTCATACTACAATAGGTCAAATATTAGATTTTGATCTCCATGAAATAGATAAAAATATTACAATAGATCAACTTTTAAATCATACTTCTGGAATACCAGATTATTTTGATGAGGATGTAATGGATGAATATGATGAACTATGGGTAGATTATCCCATGTATAAAATAAGATCTTCTTATGACATACTTCCCTTGTTTATTGAAAAACCAATGCAATATCCTAAAGGAAGTAGATTTAAATATAATAATTCTGGATATGTTATGCTTGGAATAATAATAGAAAAAGTAACAGGTGAAAAATTTGATGATTATATAAAAGAAAATATATTCAAACCTTGTAATATGAATGATACAGGCTATTTTGAATTAGATAGATTGCCAGCAAAATGTGCTAATGCATATATATATGATGAAGAAAGAGGCGATTTTAAAACAAACATTTATAGTGTGGATGTAAAAGGAACAGGTGCTGGAGGAGCTTTTACTACTGGAAGAGACATGATAAAGTTTTGGAATTGCTTACTCACCTACAAATTAATATCAAAAGAACTTACACAAACTATGGTTTCACCACAGGCACAAGATGATAAAGAAATGTATGGTTATGGTGTATGGTTACACAGAAAAGACAATGGAAATTATATTTATCAACTTGTTGGGGGTGATCCAGGAGTAAGTTTCAATTCCTTTGTTGATTTAGAAAGTAATTTAAGGGTTGCAATAATTAGTAATGAAGAAAATAACGTATGGAAATATGGTAAATCTATATCAGAAATGTTCAAATAGAAGGATTAAAGAGAAAAATATAGAAAATAAATTTATATATTTAAAAGTCATAATTAGATTTATGGCTTTTAAGTTTTGCTTAATTGATAAAGTGAAAAATGTGAAAAACACATTTGAAGTTTCTATACATAATATAGATTTATTGGTAAAAATATGATATTGTATAATTGAAATTAATAAAAGGGGGTATTCAAATGAATATCAAAAAAGTATTATCAAAGGTTTTAGTTTGTAGCCTTATAGTAGCATCAAATTCTTTTATGGCTATGCCAAGTATGAAGGCAAAGGCAGCAGAAACAAAAGATGGTTGGAAGACATTGGTTTTGATTTGCCCAAGAACAGAAATACAAAAAACACCATATATAGCTGCAGGAACTACATTAATGTATACTTCAGAAGTAGAAAAAGTAAAAAAAGATGCGAAATTTATGGAAGAAACAATCAACAACGACTCAATGAACAAAGCAAATATGACAGTAGATGTAGCAGTAAGCGATATGCCAATAGAGCATCTATCTCTTTCTATGGCTGACGGTCTAACTATTAATATAGAGGATATTTTAGATAAATATGCACCACAAGGAAAGTATGATTCAGTATTAGTTGTATATAGAAATAATGATTACACAACTAATTTAGGAACAACAAATATAACTGATTTACCTAAATATAGAGACACAAATGGAGCAATTGTGACAACAGTTAGGCTAGATGATGCTGATCATAAAATGAATTATATTGATAACATAGAACCAATGTACTTAATTGATAGATTTGCAGTGGGTATATGTGAATATTTAAGTTCAGAGGGATTTAGTTTAGATGAATCTTATTTTCAACCTTACAATGATGGCCAAGATTTATATCAATATAATAAAGGAAAAAGAAGTTGGTATAGAGGTTATTTTGCAGGCTTGAAATGGGGAGAAAATTCTAAGGGTGGAATTACAGAAGCAATGTGGAACCATAGACCAACAAATAAATAGTATAAATTTATGTGAGTAGTAAGGGTTAAGTCTTGCTACTTTTTGTTTGACTAACATGTTTGATGAAGAGGCAAACTGAAAGGTTTATAGTAATTTTTAAGGTAAGTAATTTTTTTTGCTTACCTTAAAAATTACTTTTAAAAATACCTATGGAGCTAAGTTAAGGAGTATTCATAAGGCCCAAAAATTAACTATTACTTTTTAACTTCATCCTCTTCATAGGCTATTAATAACTTTGATAATAACCCTGTTAACATTTCAATTTCCTTAGAATTTAGAGTACTTAATAAATTATCCTCTAAATCAATATGTTTAAATATTGCTTCACTAATAAGAGTATGACCATTTTCTGTTAACTCAATAAACATAGCCCTTCTATCTAAAGGGTCATTTACTCTTCTAACTAAATCTTTTTTTTCTAAAGTATCAATTCTGTTTGTCATTGCACCAGATGTTATCATAAGCATATTGAAAAGTTCTGTAGGTTTTAATTTATAAGGCTCACCTGATCGTTTTAAAGTAGCTAAAACATCAAATTCACCAGCATTCAAATTGTAGCTTGAGTAATTCTTTTGAAGACTCCTTTCTGTATATTTAAGAACTCTTCCAAGTCTACCAATGACACCCATAGATGTTGTGTTTAAATTTGGTATTTCTTTATTCCATTGATCTATTATTATGTTCACATTATCTTTCTTCATAAGAAAATATTATCATTAAAGTATCTTAACATCAAGAGAGTTGAAGGAAGAAAAAAGATATGTTAATATTATTATATCTTAATATTAATATAATTAGCATTAAGATACAGTAGGACACAAGAATTAAAAAATTTCTAAAGTAAGATCATGCTAATGTTAAATCAGTCATTTAAAACAATATATTTAATCATATGATATTGTTGCAAAGCTATAGACCTTTTTTATACTTTACATTAGAGAAATCTGTATACTCTAATTTATATGATAGCTATAGCCTACAATAAGATTCATTCTATGAGTGTGTAGACTTTTGAAAAAATAGGATAACAAAGTAATAAATAATTAGAAGGAAAACTAAATATATTAGCTAAGGGGGAAAAAATATGAAATTAAAACTTAAATATGATTGTTCAGATATAGATTGGGATTGTGTCTCTAACACATTGAAGAATGTAGGAATGGCTTACTTTCACGGAGAAACTCATAGAAAAGCATTTGAGAATAGTTATGTTGTTGTATTCGCATTTGATGATAATAAATTAATTGGCTTTGGGCGTGCAATTTCAGATGGAATTTACCAATCTGCAATTTATGATGTAGCAATCTCACCAGAATATAGAGGTAAAGGAATAGGCACTATGATAATAAACAACATTTTAGAACGTATTTCTGAAACAAATGTTATATTATACACATTCCCAGAAAAGGAAGTATTTTATGAAAAACTGAACTTTAGAAAGATGAAAACAGGAATGGCATTGTTCTATAATGCAGAGGAAATGAGAGAAAATGGTTTTGCCGAATAAATTATTATTAACTATGATGTAACAATATATTTGTTTTTTCAAAAAAGTAGTTTTTTTATCTATATTATATTTACGGTGAAAAGGGTAGTAGCTAAGTAATTATTTAGCTACTATTTATTTTCACCAAAATACTCTATAAACTTTTGGGCAATGGATGAAATATATTTATCTTTTAGCCATATTGCACTTACTTGAGTCATTAATCTATCATTTTTTATTTCTTTATAAATTAAATTATCATTTCCAACAAGACCAAATGCAGATTTTGGAACAATACCAATACCTAGGCCAGCATTTGCCCATAAGAGAGTAGTACGAGCATCATCATTTTTGCAGAAGATTTCTGGTTCAAATCCTTGTTCGAGGCAAGTTTCACGTATTAATTGTTCAAATCTACGATATATAATCAATGGTTTTTCTTTCAAATCTTTTATTGTTACATAAGGTTTTTCTATTTTAAAACAATAACACTTAGACATCACAGCTATCATTGGTTCATTTTCTGCATATTTACACTGAAATTTAGAGGAATTAAAAGGAGTTCTTACAATACCTAGCTCTATTATACCCCTGTTTAGAAGTTCTAATATTTTAAAGGTATTGCCTTCATATATTTCAAATTTTACTCCTGAGTAATTTTCTCTAAAGTCCGAGATTCGATGGTTAAGTAAAATAGATCCAGATGATGATACTGTACCTATAGATAAGGTACCTTTAAAACCTTTTTTAAAATCATTTATTTCATTTATTGTGGAATCTGATAGAGCTAATATTTGTTCAGCCCTATCTTTTAAAATCATACCAGCATCAGTTAATTCTATGTGACGAGCCCCCCTTTCTATAAGTTTTACACCAAGTTCACTTTCAAGATTTTTAAGTTGTTGACTTAATGGAGGTTGAGCCATATTAAGTCTTTTAGCAGCTAAGGTTATATTCCCTTCTTCTACAATTGTTAAAAAGTACTTTAACTGTTTTATATCCATAAATATATTATCTCCAATACATATGATTTTCATATACAAGTGATACTAATTAAATATTATTAATATGGAAATTTCTATGTTAAAATCATAATTGATAAATATTTTATAGTCAATATAAAGTTATTACATAGATTTATATAATCTATTTCTTAATAGATGTAAGGCACATTCAAAAAATAACAAGTCAGTATGCTAGTTTTTTTCATGTGCTTAAAGTAAAAAACTTATATATTGAAGAAAGGCGATGACAAATTTGTTGAAACTTATATCATTTTTAAATCCCTATAAAAAAGAGTGCATAGTTGGACCAATCTTTAAATTGTTTGAGGCTATTTTAGAGTTACTTTTGCCAACAATTATAGCTCTTTTAATAAACAATGGCGTTAGTAATAAAGATAGTTCTTATGTTCTTAAAATGGGTGGCATTATGTTATGTATGGCTATTCTTGGATTTTGCGGTTCTCTTATATGCCAATATTATGCAGCACGTGCATCTCAAGGATTTGGTACAGATTTGCGTAATGCTATATTTTTGCATATATCTTCATTATCTCATGCTGAAATAGATAAGTTTGGAAGTTCTTCACTTATAAATCGAATCACCAATGATGTAAATCAATTGCAGCTTGCAGTGGCAATGCTTATAAGACTTGTTATACGTGCACCTTTTATATGTATAGGTGCTACTATTATGGCAATGATATTAGACTTTAAACTATCTTTAATTATACTTTCAGCCATACCTTTTTTTGCATTAATATTATATTTTTTCATAAAAAAAACTACACCATTATATAAAAAGTATCAAAAGGACTTAGATAAATTATCTCTTATAATAAGTGAAAATTTAGGTGGGGTAAGAGTTATTCGTGCATTTGCTAAGATACCTAAAGAAAAGGATAGGTTTAAGGAAGAAAATAATGACTTAACTTATACGTCAATTCATGTTGGGAAAATATCAGCATTATTAAATCCATTAACATCACTTGTTGTTAATGTTTCTATAATAATTTTATTATGGGTAGGAGCTTTCCAAATTAATGTTGGAACTTTAGCACCAGGAACAATCATAGCTTTTGCAAATTATATTACTCAGATTTTACTTGCACTTATAGTTGTTTCAAACCTTATTGTTATATTTACTAAGGCCTCAGCTTCAGCAGTACGTATTAATGAACTTCTTGAAACTGAAACATCTATTATTGAAAATAAAGAAGATTTATCCAAGGGTTTTAAGGAAGATGCACCAATTATTGAATTTGAAAATGTATTTTTTAATTATAATGTAGCTGGTGATATGGCTCTAGAAAAAATTTCATTATCAATGAATAAGGGACAGACAATAGGGATAATAGGAGGAACAGGTTCAGGTAAATCTACATTTATTAATTTAATAGCAAGATTTTATGAAGTGACTTCAGGAGAAGTAATGGTTAATGGTATAAATATTAAAGATTATCCTTTAGAAATATTAAGAAATACAATAAGTATGGTACCTCAAAAAGCGGAGCTATTTACTGGAACTATTGAAGAAAATATTAAATGGGGTAATCTAGAAGCTTCAGTGGATGATGTTATAGAAGCTGCAAAAAAGGCAGAAGCTCATGAATTTATAATAAAACTCCCCAATGGGTATAAAACTAAAGTTCAGCGTGGAGGAGCAAACTTTTCAGGAGGACAAAAGCAACGACTTACAATAGCTCGAGCTTTAATTAAAAATCCGGAAATATTAATTCTTGATGATTCATTTAGTGCTTTAGATTTAGCAACTGATGCTACCCTAAGAAAATCTATTAAAGAAAGTTTTAATGATATGACGGTAATAATTGTTTCTCAAAGAGTAAGTACTATAAAAGAGGCAGATGAAATTATTGTATTTGATGATGGACAAGTAGTTGGGTTAGGTACACATAAGGATCTTATGGATAGGTCAGAAGTATATAAGGAAATCTGCTTATCTCAACTTTCAAGTGAGGAGGCAATTAAATGAAGAACAATACATTAATAAGAATATTTAAATATGTAGGGGAAAGAAAGGGACTTTTATTTATATCTATAATTTTTACTATAATAAGTGTTACTACAAATTTAATGGGACCTATTTTGATAGGTAAATCAATTGATAACATGGCTGGAAAAGGTAATGTTAATTTTAAAGAGGTATTCAACATAATCATTATATTAGCAGTGGTTTATGTGTGTAGCAGTGTTTTTAATTGGCTACTAAGTTATTTTTTAAATCTTATATCATATAAAACTATAAACTCTATTAGAGAGGATTTATTTAATAAAATTAATTCTTTACCATTAAAGTTTTACGATAGCAATTCACATGGAGATATTATAAGTAGATTTATTAATGATATAGATGCAATTGGAGACGGACTTTTACAAGGTATGTCATCTTTATTTATAGGAGTTGCCACAATAATAGGAGCTATAGCATTCATGCTATCTATTAATTTAATTATGACTTTAGTGGTTATAATGTCTGCTCCAATAACATTTTTTGTAGCAAGTTTTGTAACTAAAAATTCTAAGAAGATGTTTATGAAACAGGCAAAAACACTAGGTGATTTAAATGGATATGCTGAAGAAATAATAAAAGGTCAAAAGGTAGTAAAGGCATTTAATTATGAAAAACATTCCTATAATAAGTTTAAAGAAATTAATGAGGAACTGTATAAATCAGGGGTTAAATCACAATTTTATGGTTCTCTTGCAAACCCATCAACTAGGCTTGTGAACAATATAACCTATTCTTTAATAGGAATAATAGGAAGTTGTGTTGCGATTATAGGAAAAATAACTGTTGGTGATATATCAAGTTTTCTAATATATTCAACATTATTTTCAAAGCCCTTTAATGAAATAACAGGAGTATTAACACAAATTCAGGGAGCTATTGCTTCAGCTAAACGTGTTTTTGAAATAATTGATATAGAAGAAGAGAAAGAGGATGTAAAACACTTAGTTAATTTTCAAGAGTACAAAGGACATATAACTTTTAAGAATGTTTCATTTTCATATGATTTACAAAATCCACTTATCAGGAATTTAAATTTAGATATAAAACCAGGGAGCAAAGTTGCTATTGTAGGAAAAACAGGAGCAGGAAAAACAACTCTTGTAAATTTATTAATGAGGTTCTATGAGGTTAATAATGGAGAGATATGTGTTGATGGAGTAAATATTAAACATATTAATAGAGATGATTTGAGAAAAAATTTTGGAATGGTACTTCAAGACACATTTTTATTTTCAGATACCATAGCTAATAATATTGCTTATGGCAATCAAAAAGCTTCTAGGGAGAAAATCATTAAAGCTGCAAAAGAAGCAGATGTTCATAGTTTTATAAGGCGTTTATCAAAAGGATATGATACTGAAATAACTTCATCAGGAGATAATTTATCCCAAGGGCAAAAACAACTTTTAACCATAGCTCGTGTAATGCTTGAAAATCCACCAATGCTTATATTGGATGAAGCTACAAGTAACATAGATACAAGAACAGAAATCCATATACAAAAAGCCTTTGAAAGAATAATGAAGGGAAGAACAACCTTTATAATAGCTCATAGACTTTCTACAATAAAAGAAGCTGATATAATATTAGTCATGGATAATGGAGATATAGTAGAGAGTGGAACACATGAAGAGTTAATAAGAAAGGAAGGGCATTATTCTATTCTCTACAATAGTCAGTTTCGAGAGGCTTAAAGTAACTAAAAATAACCAAACCTTATCTTACATTTAAATTAAGAAAGGTTTGGTTACATTTAAATTAAGGTTAAAAAATAATTATTTAACTGACAAATTCACATTATAAATATTGTATCTACTTATATTGCCTTCAGCAGCGCCAGAAAGTGTTATGATTGAGGATTTTTTTATGGTTTTATCCCATTCTTTAGGAGTTACTGTATATTTATTGTTTGACTTAGTTAAATTAGCATCCCAAAGAGAAATTAGCTTTTTATCAAAATTAAAATCTAGTGACCAATCTGCAATATCTTTTTGAGAGTTATTTTTAATTGTTATACTATAATTTGAACCAGTTCCCCAATCACTAGTTACAGAAAACTTTACTTCAACATCATTAGTAGTTATCTTATCAACTACTATTTCAGCAGTTGCAGTCTTCTTATTTTGCAATGAATCTTCAACAGAAACTGTATAAACATACTTACCATTAGCTTTATTTTCAAAATTTAATTCAGTGGTTTCTTCTAAAGAACTATTTTCTGAAAGCTTACTTTCTTTTATTAAGGAATTGTTTTCGAATATTTGCATTTTTACAGCTGTAGAATTGGCTGGTGAAATTGCTTTTAAAGAATAGTTTCCAGGTAAAGATCCACTTTCAATCCTTATAGTTGGATTTAAAAGTTCAGCTTTAGGTGGATTGGGATCAACTGGAGGGTCCGTAGGAGAATTTTTTATTAAACTATTATACATCATAGATATCATTGGGAAACCATTAATATCATCGCCAGTAATTTCCCAAACTATGATTCCACCTAGTGAATTTGTATTTATATAGTCTAATTTAGTAGCAAGAGATACCTCATCCTCATAAGTTAAAACAGATTTTAAATCTTTATTATACAACCAAGGAGATTTGTTATAGGAATCTCTATATTTAACCCATCCATTTTTATTTTCCATTTGTTTTATCTTAAACCAAGGTTCTTGACCACCAGGTGAATTTGGATTATCCCAAATACCTTTATAAGGGCCAGTAGCGTTGGCAAACATTCCATTTTCACCAGTTTTAGAATCAACTCCTGACCATCCTCTAGAATATAAAGGAGTACCAATATTTAATTTGTTTTTAGGAATTTTGTATTGTTCAACTAAAGTTTTTATTGCAGAGTCTACATTGTAGCGTTCTTTTATATTTGTTGGAGATGAACCAGAAGGATCATTAGGGTTAGCATACAATGGGGAATGATGATTAGTTACGTTTTCCCATGCGCCATGAAAGTCGTAAGTCATTACATTAATAAGGTCTAAATATTCTATATATTTTTCAGGCTCTTGAAGTGCTAGTTTTTCATAACCAGCAGAAGCAGCTATTGTTAGCACTTTTTTATTCATATTATTTGAATTATAAGCTTCTCTAATTTCTTTTAATAGAAGAGTAAAATTTTCTTTATCTTCAGGGCCACCTGGACAACCTCTATCGTATTCATCAGCAGTATCTTTAGGTCTATCTATGCCAGGATACTCCCAATCAATGTCAAAACCATCTATAAAAGTATAAGTTTTTAAGAAACTTATTAAAGAATCAATGAATACTTTTCTGGTTTCTTTTGTTTTGGCCATATCGTGGAAGTTTTCTCCCCTAGTCCAGCCACCTATTGATATTAAAACCTTAACATTTGGATATTTTGTTTTATAGTATTTATATTCACCAAAATGACCTCTTAATTGTCCTGAATCCCAACCTTCAGAGTGAGGAAGCATTTTATCATAATCGGCAAAAGTATCTATTGACTCTAGCTTGAAGTTTTTAGATACAGTAAAAAATGAGTGGTTTATTATTGTAACTTTATCCCATGGTATCATATCTACAGAAAAGCTTTGATGTGAGCTGTTATATATTCCCCAGTTAGGGAAATATACTATAACATTTTTTTTATTTGTTTCCTGTGCCTCAACTTTAGTAGAAGGTAAAGCAAAGAAACTAGTTGTTACTAAAAAAATAAAACAAATTGAGAGTGATAAAATTTTTTTCAATTGTTAAAACTCCTATATATATTATTCATACTATCCTATGTGGAATGAAAGAATAATGTTACAAACAATAAATAGGGCATTGATATTAGATCTTTAGAAATATATAGAACTTTTTATACTATAAGCAAAAATTGACTACGTTTTATATTGTATGAAAGCTGGTTCAATGAAGGACATTTATGTTAAAAATGTTATATTAAGTGTATTGATTTTAGTTTTTATATTATAATTAATTATATGGGAAAAATGTGATAGAGGGGAATTTCATGGAGAAGTATTTAAAGGCTGAATTAATTAAACATAAAGCAATAGACAATAGTATTAATATGAACTTAAAATTGTGTTTAAAATATATAAAAGAGAATGTTTTAATTTAATCTTGAATAAAAATCCTATTATCTATAATTTTGATAATAGGATTTTTAAAATAATATTGGTTAGGTTATACTTTTTATTTTCTCTAAATTAGGGTTACACAATGTCTCTAAATTAGAGAAGATTTTTTCTTTAGGCCAATCCCACCATTTTAATTCTAAAAGATAGGATATTAAATTATCATCAAATCTTTTACGAATAATTTTAGCTGGATTTCCGCCAGCAATATGGTAAGCTGGAATATTTTTTGTAACAACTGAGTTGGCTGCTATAATAGCTCCATCTCCAATTTTTATACCAGGCATAATAGTAACATTTTGACCTATCCAAACATCATTTTCTATAATAGTATCTCCTTTAAAGGGCATGTCTTTTGTAGTAGGTTTTGATTTTTCCCAACCATTGGCCATAATATTGAATGGATAAGTTGTTATGCTATTCATTCTATGATTTGCTCCATTCATAATAAACTCAACTCCACTAGCAATAGCACAAAACTTTCCTATAATCAGTTTATCACCAATAAAATCATAGTGATGGGTTACATGTTCTTCAAAGTTTTCTGCACCATTTCTATCAGAATAATAAGTATAATCTCCAACTTTAATATTAGAGCTTTTAATAGTGTTTTTTATAAAACAAACGCTGTTTATATCTTTATTTGGATATATATCATTGGGGTTTGGACCTAATTTATTTAGCATAAAAAAACCTCCCTTACCAAACTACTTTTAAAGTTAAGTACATAGTCTTTAGATAATATTTGAAAAAAATAAAAATGCACACTAATACTAAATGCACATTTTCAAATAGATTCTTTATTATATATTAAAGATGAGTTATAGTCAAAACATAAGGGTTTATTCTATAATTTACTCATAGTAAAAACTAAAAGTAAGCAAGTTACAAGATGTAGATAATAAAGTTTACGTAAAGTATTATTAGGAAATCCAAATATCCAGTTGGATGCTTTATTCTAGAAGGAATATAGAGATGAAATATTAAATGTATATAATTTCGTTTAATTAGTCATATTCAAAAAATAACAAGTCAGTATGCTAGCATAGTTGACTTGTTATTTTTTTGCATTCTCTTATTTTGTATAATTATCGAAATAACCTTGTATATATATAACTGGAGTACCCTTATCTCCACTTCCAGAAGTTAAGTCAGAAAGTGAACCTATAAGGTCAGTAAGTCTTCTTGGGGTAGTTCCTTGAGATACCATAGATCCTACAAGGTCAGATTCTTTATTTTTAATATATTCAGAAATAGCTTGTTTAAGTTCTTCGCCTCTTAAATCAGCAAAGTTATTATCAGCAAGATATTTTAATTTAACTTCATTAGGTGTACCTTCAAGTCCTTTTGTATAAGCAGGAGATACAACTGGATCAGCAAGTTCCCAAATTTTACCCACTGGATCTTTAAATGCACCATCGCCATAAATCATAACTTCAACTGTTTTACCAGTTTTTTCTTTAAGCATAGCTTGAACAGTATCAACTATAGGTTGACAATTACGTGGGAAAAGTTTAACAGTATCTTCAGTTGCTTTGTTTGAACCTAAAAGACCATATGATTCGTTACAACCACAACCATCAATAGATGTTGATAAAATATCATCAAGGCTATAAATTTTATTTCCACCATTTGCTTTTAGTATTTTTTTAGTTCTAAACCTTGTATGAATATCACAAGCAAGAACATTCTTTGTGTAGTTTAATATAGTTTTTGGGTTGTTTGAGAATATAACTTCACATTCAACACCATACTCTTCAACTATGGATTTATAATATTCAACATAATTAACTCCTGTAAAAGTATGTTGAATTTTACCAAAGTAATTATAGAATTGTTGTTCAGTTAAAACATCTGTCCAAGGATTAAGTCCTTTTTCATCCAGCATATCTATATCTACTAAATGGTTTCCTACTTCATCAGAAGGGTAGCTAAGCATTAAAACAATTTTCTTTTTAGCTCCTTTTGCAATACCACGAAGACAAATAGCAAAACGATTACGACTTAAAATAGGAAATATTACTCCTATAGTATCTTCTCCAAATTTTCCGCTTATATCTTTTGCGATATGGTCAATAGTGGCATAATTTCCTTGAGCACGAGCTACAACAGATTCAGTTACTGTAACAACATCTTTATCATTTATTGAGAATCCTTCTACTTCAGAAGTTTTTAATACGCTATCTACAACTATTTTCGCTATATCATCTCCGTTATTAATGATTGGGCAACGAAGGCCTCTAACTACAGTTCCAACTACTCTTTCCAAGTTAACAACTCCTCATTAAAAAATTTAATTTATATAATATACTTGTAATATACAATATTTTCATGGTATAAGTAAAATAAATATATAGAATACCACATATAAGGAGGGCTTATATGATAACTAAACTAGATTTATATAAGGTTTTTTGTGAAGTATGTAAGTGTGGGAGCTTTTCTAAAGCTGCAAAGAGTCTTTACATGACACAACCAGCTGTAAGCCAATCAATTATGCAGTTAGAAACAGATTTAGGTACAAGGCTCTTTACAAGGATACCTAAAGGAGTAATTCTTACAAATGAAGGAGAAATTTTGTTTGAGCATGTAAGTTCTGCAATTAATTTAATTAATTTAGGTGAAAAAAAACTATTAGAATCTAAAAATTTAATGATAGGTGATTTAAAAATAGGAGTAGGAGATACAAATTCAAGATATTTCTTGTTGCCTTATTTAGAAGAATTCCACAATAAATACCCTAATATTAAGTTGGAAATTGTAAACCGTACAACCTTAGAAATTTGTGATATGTTGAAGTCAGGAGAAGTTGATATTGGAATTTGTAATTTTCCAATCAAGGCTCCTTATTTAGAGAAAAGAACTTGTATAGATATTCAGGACATTTTTGTTTGTGGGGAAAAATTCAAAGAAATAATCTCTGAACCTTTGAGTTTTGAAGAGATAGCAAAATTACCATTAATACTACTTGAGCCTAAATCAAATTCTAGAAATTATGTGGAAAAATATATGTTATCAAAAAATATTAAGATTACCCCAGAAATTGAACTTGGAGCCCATGATTTGCTTTTAGAATTTGCAAAAATAAACTTAGGAATATCCTGTGTTGTTAAAGAATTTTCACAGAAATATTTAGAAGATGGAACATTATATGAAGTAAAAACAGTAGAAAAAATACCTAAAAGAAATATAGGTTTTTGTTTTTTAAAGAGCGTATCACGTTCACCAGCATCAAAAAAATTTAGCGAAATACTAGAGGGAAAATAAAAGAAGTAATATATTTTACATCAGCATGTATATTTCCAACAAACTGTAGTTGTAGACTACTTGGAAAGATATTATATAAGAAAATATACTAATAAGCACATATTATTGGAAAACGCAATTATGAACTTTGAAAACTTGCAATGGTCAGATAAAATTTATTAAAAAAAATGTTGACAAACTATATAAAGCTAAATATAATAAATATAACATAGTAATCCGATAAGAATACTTGGAAATGCGTAGATAAGAAGAGTAGGGTAAGAGAAACTTTCAGAGAATAATCTCAGTTGGTGGAAGAGATTTAAGTGGAACTTAACTGAAGTGCATCTTGGAGCACTGAATTGAAACACAATTTTATTGTGGAGTAGACCTCAGCGGGAACACCCGTTATAGTGTTGAAGCATAAATGTGCTAATATGTAAGAGTTGTTATGTTATGAATGTATATTTTATATTTATATATTCATAACATAATAAACAGAGTGGAACCGCGGGAATATACCTGCCTCTGTATTTAGAGGCAGGTTTTTTTATGTTCAAATTTAGGCACATTCAAAAAAATAACAAGTCAGTATGCTAGTATATTTGACTTATTGTTTTCTTTCATGTGTCTTATTTTAATCATATGATTTTAAAATATTTAAAATAGATATCTATAATCTAACTAGCTAGGTGTAACAAATAATTTTTAGTTTCAAATTGTATTCAGCTGAAAAATAGTACTATAGTAAATTAAACTTAAGAAGGGAAGAAGGATAAATGAACTTTGATTTGAATTATTTTTTTAATGTTTCATTAGATTTAACAAAATATATAAAATTGACTTTATATATGGCAACTATATCAACAGCAATTGGGCTTGTAATAGCTTTAGTATTGGCTACAATAAGATTTTTTAAGATAAGAGGATTATATGAATTAAGTAATGTTTATATATCATTTTTTAGAGGAACACCACTATTAGTACAGTTATTTATATTTTACTATGGCTTACCACAAAGTATAAAGGCACTTAGAAATGTTACTCCTCTAACTGCTATGATTGTAGGGCTTAGTATGTGTGGTTCCGCTTATATGGCAGAGATTATAAGAGGAGCATTAGATTCAGTAGATAAGGGACAAATGGAAGCAGCGCTTTCAGTAGGAATGACAAGATCTCAAGCTTTAAGAAGAATTATTTTTCCACAAGCTATAAGGGTAGCTATACCAGGTATAGGAAATACATTTGTAGATTTATTAAAGAGTTCTTCACTAGCATTTGTTTTGGGGTTAACTGAAATTCTAGCCAGAGCTCAAATGGCAGCAGCTTCTAGCTTTAAGGTTATGGAAAGCTATTTATCAATAGCAATTATATATTGGATAATTGTTGAAGGTTTTAATTTTCTGCAAAAGCTACTAGAAAAGAAATTAGCTAAAGCTTATTAAAATATAAGTTAAAATGAGTATTATTAAGGGATTAATAAGCATATTGAAAAATTTCAACGTTAATAACTAATAAGTTATTGATAAAGGGGATGAATTAAATGATTAAAATACAAAATATTCAAAAGAGTTTTAATAGCAATACAGTTTTAAAATCTATAGATTTAGAGGTGAAAGATGGAGAAGTAGTTGTAATTATAGGCCCATCAGGAACAGGTAAGTCTACATTTTTAAGATGTTTAAATTATCTTGAAAGACCAGATAAGGGAATTATAACCATAGGAGAAATTACAGTTGATGCTGAAAAGACAACAGAAAGTGATATTCACAAGCTTAGAAAAAAAACATCTATGGTATTTCAAGGATATAATCTATTTAAAAATAGAACAGTTTTAGAAAATTTAATGGAAGCATTAGTAGTTGTGAAGAAGGTTTCTAAAAAAGATGCTGAAGTTTTAGCAAGACAAGCTTTAGAGCAAGTAGGATTATCTGATAAGGTAGAATATTATCCTAAAGCTTTGTCAGGAGGACAACAACAAAGGGTTGGTATAGCTAGAGCTATGGTTGTTAATCCAGAAGTAATGCTTTTTGATGAGCCAACTTCAGCACTAGATCCAGAACTAGTTGGAGAAGTTTTTGAAGTTATAAAATCTCTAGCTAAAAAGCACATAACTATGATTATAGTGACTCATGAAATGAATTTTGCAAAAGAGGTTGCAGATAAGGTTGTATTTATGGAAGGTGGAAAAATCGTAGAAGTAGGAACACCTAAAGAAATATTTGAAGAATCTAATAACCAAAGAATTAAACAGTTTATAAACAAAGTAAATAAATAATAAATACAGAGGATGGAGGAAAGAAATATGTTAAAAAAGAAAGGTATATTATTATCACTAACTTTAATGATTCTAGTAGGAGTGTTAGTTGGCTGTGGCTCAAAATCAACTTCGGAAAATAAAAACGAAGATGTTATAAAGGTTGGAACATCAACAGATTATAGACCATTTGCATTTATTGAAGAAGGAGAAAATGAAAAAGATGTAAAAGGATTAGAAATCGATGTATGTGATGAAATAGCTAAGAGAAACAATTGGAAAGTTGAATATGTTATAGCTAACTGGAATGGACTTATAGGTATGCTTGATTCAGGAAAAATAGATACAGTAGCTCATCAAGTTACAGTTACAGAGGAAAGAAAGAAAAAATACTATTTTTCAGATACATATGTTTATTCAGGTGTTCAACTAGCAGTGAAAAAGGGAAATGATTCTATAAAAAGTTTAAATGATTTAAATGGAAAAACTGTAGCGGTTGAATCAGGAATGAATTTTTATAAGAGCATTGAGAAATTTAATAATGAGGGTGGAAATGTTAAAATTAATGGATATAATGATTATAATTCAATATTTAATGAAGTAAACCTTGGTAGAGCAGATGCACTAATACAGGACAAGCTAGCAATAATGGATACATTAAAGAATTCAAGCTATGAACTTGAACTTGCAGGAGAACCTGTAGAAACTATGGAGAGTGCATTTCCATTCATTCAAAATGATGAAAATAAAGAAAAGGTAGAAAAAGTTAATAGTACACTTAAAGAGTTAAGAGAAGATGGAACATTAAAGAAGATTTCAGAAAAATGGTTTGGAGTAGATATAACTATAAATTAATAAAATATATTTTAGTATTACCTTTTTATAAGTATTTAAAAGCCATAATTAGATTTATGGCTTTTTTACGTTTAATATGAAAATATTACGTGGTAATTGTATATGTATTTTTAGATGTTGCATTTATATTTATACATAGCATAATTTATGGAATTATATTTGCTATATCAAAAAATTTGACTTTTTCTTTTGTATTAAATATTTTTTGTTTATACTTTTAAATATTGAAAATCCTATTAAGGCTCCTAAACTATTTAAAATCACATCGTCTATATCAACGGATCTCGCATTTCCTAAAAAAACAGATAAATACTGTAGAAACTCTATTAATATTGACACCAAAAGACATAGAACTAGTGTTGATTTAATATTTCTAAATTTCTTGAATAATATAGGTACAATAGTTGCTAACGGTACTAAAATGAACAAATTTCCTAAAATATTTACTATCCAGAACTTGATCATATAATTTGGCATACTTGATGATGTAAGTGATATATCCTTTATTGTATTGAATATAGGGAGTATGTTTGCCCTAGGCTTTAAATTCCCAAATGTATGAAATGGAAGCAATGTTATAGAGATTAATCCTATTAAATATATTAAAAATATAATTAGGACTAATTCTCTATAGTTAATAAACTTTTGCTTTAGTGATTTTGCCTTTATATACCTGATAGACTCTATAATTATTAATATTGGAGCTCCTATTACAAATGCAAATATTCTATCAATTATCACTATTTATACCTCCGTGTATGTAATAAGTAATTTTAAAAGAGTACATGTAAATAAATGTTTAAATATATTATAATGTATTTAAACATTTATTTACATAGTTTAAACTATTTTGATATACAGTATATGATAATAAAGTTATATTTAAAGATAATACATTCATGGATTTTAAATATTGAATAATATTTATCATTAAGACAACTATATTAAAAGTATAAATTATTATGGTAGTTTAAAAGTTAATTTTAAAAAATTTTTATTAATAGGTTTAAAATACATAAAATTTCTAAATAACATTATATTATATTGAAGGTGAGAAGAATGATTAAAAGAATCGGATACGCTTGTATAAATAATAGTTTAAAGCCAAGAACTTTTCAGCAATGTAGGCTTAATTCTGTATATAAATATGGAATAGAGTATTTAAGGGAAAAGATAATCAATAATTTAAAGTTAACTAAGGACATAATAAAATGGAATGTGGATAATGGGATATTTATGTATAGAGCTACCAGTACTCTATTGCCTTTAGTGGATCATCCTGATGTATTAAGGGATTTTCAATGGAAATGGCAGAAGGATCAGGAGATATTAAAGATAATGGATGAAATAAAGAATATTGTACAAGAAAATAATATTAGACTTTCAATGCATCCTGACCAATTTACAGTTTTAAATAGCACAAAGAGAACTGTGGTAGAGAACAGTATAAATTACTTGAATTTTCATTATCAGATATTAACCCTTCTTGGAGGAAAAGATATTATAATTCATACTGGTGGTGTTTATGGAGATAAGACTAGTGCCATTAATAGATTTATAGAAGAATACAAGAAGCTACCAGAGGGAACTCAAAAAATGCTGAGACTAGAAAATGATGATGTTTCATTTAATATAGATGATGTTTTATATATAAGTGAAAAGACCTCTATACCTATTATTTTAGATGTTCATCATCACCGTTGTAATAAGAAAAGAGACATTAGTTATCAGGATATATATAGGATTAAGGAGAGCTGGGAGGATACAGGAATGATTCCTAAAATGCATATAAGTAGCGGAAAAACTGGTATTTATGATAAAAGCCATAGTGACTATATAAAAGAGGAAGACATAATATCTTTCATATCATTAATAGAGGATATTGATGTAGATCTAATGGTAGAGGCTAAAGAAAAAGATAATGCTGCTTTAAAAGTTATGGGGTTTGTGAAAAGAGGAAACTTATGAGTGAAGTAAAAAAGTCAACCATATTATTAATATGAAGAAACAGACAAAATCAGAATCTAATATAACTTAAGGACTCCTTAATTTTAAGGAGTCCTTTCTATTATTAAGAACATTCAAAAAATAACAAGTCAGTATGCTAGTCTATTTTGTGTCACACTTCGTCAGCAATATCAGCCCATAGTCTATGCTATGAACTAATATCACTTCCTTGTCTGACACAAAATATACATGGCATCTTGAACTTGTTATTTTCTTTCATGCGCCTAATATAAAGTTATTACTTCAAAATCCATACATCTTTTATAAATTTCTTCATGTACCAAGGCTTTTATATGAGTTCCTTCTTCAATATAGTCTTCATCAATAATATTAGAATTTTCATGAAGCATTGAGATTAGTTTTTGTTCAGTATAAGGGATAATAAAATCCTTTTCTACTAATTTAATTGGGATTTCTCTACCTATCATGTGAAGCAATTCATGTAAATTTATTTCCTTTATAGCGCTGACTTCTATTATTTTTTCACCTTTTAAAAAATCTTTTACTTTACTTAAATTTTTATCAGAAGCTTTATCAACTTTGTTTAAAACAACTAAAGTGTTCTTATTTTTAGCACCAAGCTCATTAAGAACCATGTTTACTGACTTTATTTGTTTTATAGCTTCTTCATTTGAGCCGTCTACCACATGTAAAAGTAAATCTGCTTCAATTACCTCTTCTAAGGTTGATTTAAAGGCTTCAACAAGTTCATGAGGAAGTTTACTAATAAAGCCAACAGTGTCAGATAGAGCAATTTTTCTGTTGTCACTTAAAGTAATAGCTCTAACGGTAGTGTCTAATGTTGCAAAAAGCATATCAGCTTCTAAAACACCTTTTTTACTAATAGTGTTGGATGCAGAAATTTCACAAATCTTGTTTCTTAAAGTTGATTTGCCTGCATTAGTATAACCTACAATAGCTACCTTGCTTATATTATTTTTAGTTAATTTCACCTTTTGAACAGTTCTTTGATGGATTACTTTAGATAGCTCATTCTTTATTTCCTCTATTCTGCTTTCTATGTGCCTTCTATCAGTTTCAAGTTTTTTCTCTCCAGGTCCTCTTGAGCCAACTCCACCCTTTATTCCAACACCGCCTTTAATTCTTGAAAGGTTTGCATTTGCATCTCTTAATCTAGGAAGTTTATGATTAAGCATTGCAAGCTCAACTTGTAAGATACCTTCCTTGCTCTTAGCACGTCTTGCAAATATATCTAGTATTAAGGTAGTTCTATCTATTACTTTACATTTAATAACTTCTTCCAGATTTCTAACCTGAGAACCAGATAGTTCATCATCAAATATTACTACATTTGCATTTTTAAGTTGTCTTAGATGTGATATTTCTTGAACTTTACCCTGTCCTGCATAGTAAGCAGAGTGTATTTTGTTTTTCTTTTGTAGTACCTTCCATACAGGAAAAACATTACAAGCTTCAGCAAGACAAAAAAGCTCATCAAGACTTTCTTCGCTATCAGTTCCTACTAAAATAGCTCTCTCAACATCATCTTCAAATTGTTTTATATCACTAATTATTTTATCAATATAATTTATTTTATCTCTGAAATTTAATTGTAATGAAGCTTCTAAGCTTAAGTTTTCAATTTTTTCAAAGGATATACTGTTGTTATAAACATCACAGAAACCTATATTTATAGTAATATCTTTTATATTTTCTTTAACTCCAATGGCAGCAATAGCATCTAATTTTAAATCTACTAAAGCTGAGATGTCCATTGAAGACAAGTTGCTGTTACTAGTAGTATAGGTATGAATTACTCTAAATCCACTTAGCTTTTTACATGTAAAAGCCATAGAAGGTAGTTCAGTAATGTTTATTTTGCCAACTGAAATATCAGTAATTTTACCTTGTCTATTAATAACTACACATAGTTCCTTTTTTGTAGTTATACTGATTTCATTAATTTTCTCAACCAATTCATAAGAAAAAATACTGTTATTATCTATTTTTAAGTCATATAAGCTTTCTAGTTTTTCAAGTATTACCTTTTTTATTCCATTAATATTTCCTGTTATCATATAACTTCCTCCAATCAAAATATATCTATAATTTAAATTTTTATTTTAAGCTCATTTTTAAATCCTCCTAAGACAAATTTATGCTAGCTATTTTAAAGCTGCACGAAGTATATAAGAACTCGTAACATTTTATTTAGTTTAAGAAAATAAAAGTTAAGAGCTTTAAACATAGGACTAAATACATAAAAGCCCCAGAAACAATGCAAACTGTAGAATTAATCGTAAGTTTACATTGTACTGCGGCTAAAATTTTAATAAAAATCTAAAATAAAAAACCGCAGATTTTCTCTGCGGTGATTGTATACAAATTTAAATAAATATAAAACCTGAAAATATAATTCAGATAAATATATATTTAATAGAACTTAGTCTTCATTCAGTAATATGAATGTTAGATGAGTTAATCTAAGGGTATGGCACCTGTTATTAACCAAATTAGGATATACCAGGTAACATACGTAAGATAAAATCAATTTTAGTTCATTTTTTTGCATAACAAAACCGCAGATATAAGGTCTGCGGTCAAAAGTTTACACATTAAATAATGCAATATAGCATTAAATCTTAATATAAATCATTTACTGACAGCAGACTGTGTATATTATTGTTTGAGTTTAATCTAATCTTATCTTTATAAATTAACATTTTACAGTCTCCTTCCAGATTTTTTTTGTATATTCTATATATTTATTATAAACTAAATATTTCTAATTGTAAATATTTTTTGTGGAAAATATATTTAATTTTTCCTTGATTTATAAAATATAGTGGATTTACTTGCGATATAATTGGTATAATATTTGAAGAAAGTTATTTTTTGTATACTGAAGTTTATATAAATTTAAAAAATAATTCTAATGAGTTTATTAGTATAATCTTAAAGTATAAATGCCATAGGAAAAATATATTATAGCTGAACAAAAGTCCTTAGAGCGTGTAATTGAAAATTTATTAAGTAATGCTATCAAGTATGCAAAAGATAATGTGGATATTTCTTTAGAAAAAGAAGAAAATAGGGCATTGCTAAAAATCAGTAATGCTATTGTAAATTTAACATTACAAGATGTGGAAAATATTTTTGAAAGATTTTATATGGCAGATAAAACACGTTCAGGAAAGGGTACAGGTCTTGGGTTAGCTATTACAAAGGGGCTAGTTGAAAAAATGAATGGAAATATAATAGCAGATATGAAAGGTGATATTTTTAATATTTACTGTAGATTTCGAACAATTAAGGAATAGATATAGAAATATGGTATTTATCAATGGAATTAAAAGTAAGAGAAAATCCATTAATTACATTTTAAAGAATAATATTAGGAGTGGTGAAAATATGTAACAATCAAATAAATTTTTGAATTTTATAATGATGTAAACAAGGAGATGTTTATTAATGGATTTAACATGGACTTTAGATAATATTTATACTTCATTTGATTCTGAAAATTTTAAAAGAGATATGGAACAGCTTAAAAAATATATAGATTCTATAAATGAATTGGATATAAAGAATTGGGATAATAAAAGGAACGCTGTTTCTAAAATTGAAGAGTTTTTAAAAATTAATAATGAATACAAAAGATTGTATTCCATGATACATTCATATATATATTTAACTATAAATGCTGATTTTCAAAATAAAGAAGCAATGGATATTTTAGATCAGCTTGAGAATGAAAACTTTAAGATTATTGAGAAGTTTATAAGGTTTAGCAGGTGGCTTAATGATATTGAAAATCTAGATAAAATAATCTATTCATCCAAATATCTTTCAGAACACGAATTTTATATTAAAGAACTTTTATTAAAGGCAAAATATTTATTAAGTGAAAAAGAAGAAGTAGTTTTTGCTAAAATGAACAAGACAGGTGCGAAGGCTTTTGAAAACCTTTATATGGAATTGATTAGTGATACTACAATTGATATTACTATAAATGGCATAAAAGAAGAATTAACACTTCCCGAACTTAGAAATATAGGCTATGAAAAAGATTATTCTTTAAGGAAGAGGGCTTACTATGGGGAAGCTGATCTGTGTAAAAAGATATCACAAGTTTGTGCAAAATGTATAAACGGAATTAGTGGAGAAGCTTCTACAATTTATGAAATGAGGGGTTACAAATCACCATTAGAGAAAGTTTTAATAGATTCAAGAATGGATTTTGAAACTTTAAATGTTATGGTTTCAGCTATAAAGGAAAGCTTACCCATATTTCATAAGTATTATTACAAAAAGTCTGAAATATTAGGACATAAATCTGAGCTTCCTTTTTATGACATTTATGCTCCTATTGGTGATAGTAATATAAAAGTATCATATATGGATGCTAAGAATTTAATAGTATCTAGTTTTAAAACTTTTAGTGAAAAACTTGGAAGTTTCTCAAAAAAGGCTTTTGAGAACAAATGGATTGATGCTGAACCAAGAAAAGGCAAGGCTAATTTTGGATTGTCAGTAGATATTTTTCCAATAAGGGAAAGTAGGATCATTACTAACTTTAATGGAAACTATATTGATATAAGCATATTAGCACATGAACTTGGACATGCATATCATAGTGCCAATCTTTTTGATGAAACAATGTTAAACATAGAATATCCAACACCAATTGCAGAAGTAGCTTCAACCTTTTGTGAGACTATATTAAATAATGAATTATTAAAAACATTACCAAGAGATGAGGCATTAGTAATTTTAGAAAGAAGTATTTCTGATGTTGCATATTATATAGTAGATTTTTATGGTAGGTATTTATTTGAAAATGAATTATTTGAAAGAAGGAAATTAGGATTACTACCAGTTAATGAGTTAAATGAATTAATGAGTAATTGTATGAAAAAAGCTTATGGCGATAGTATTGAAAGTAAAACTGTACATCCATATATGTGGATGAATAAGGTGGGATATTTTATGGCTGGTAATGAATATTTAAATTTTCCATATTTCTTTGGAGTATTGTTTTCAAAAGGTCTATATGCTGAATATATAAAAAGGGGAGAAGCTTTTGTAAAACAATACGATAAGTTTTTAAGTTATTCAAGCAAAAATAATATTATTGATGTTGCAAAAATAATGGATATAGATGTTCATTCAATAGATTTTTGGAGAAATTCATTAAAACTTATTGAGAAAGATATTTTAAATTTTATAAATATAGGGTAAATTATTATATTATCTTATCGTTTATAAAATATTTTCATTAATTTAGAATTAGGTTTTATGAATCATGTATATTATGACTCTATATTGTCAGGTAAAAGTATTATTAATAATATAAAAATAGTAAAAGACTTACAGCGATAGTTGTAAGTCTTTATTTATAAAATAAAAATATTATGTCTTTATAGCACTTGAGCAAGCCAACCGTTTTACAGGTGGTCATGACTATTATAATATTATTGAGATAATGTTTTAATTTCATTGTAGCTCTTAAGGTTTGAATAAAGCTCTTCCTTAATAGGATTGCGTTTTGTCTTAACAATATTGTAAATATAGTATACAAATACTGCAATATTTGCTATTAATGCTGCTAAGCTTACAATGAATAAAGCAGTTGTGTTGTGTGATGATTTAACTGCAAACTGCGATTTATCAATGAAACCAGGATAGGTCATTGCAAACATACACCATAATGCAAGTGTTTGTGCACGATGTTGTAACCAAGCGCCCTTCTTGATAAAGAAAGCAGCAAATGTAGGAGCTAACAGTAATGCTAAACCACAGTACCATGAGTGGTCAGGTAAGCAGTTATATGTGTATGCAAAGTTCCAAAGATCATATGCTACAATCCAGAACCAAAGCATATCAGGCCATAACATATCCTTGCTCTTATCCTTACTGATACAGATTCCAAACCAACCTGTAATGGTAATGATATTTAAGATACCAGCAATTCCATTCATAACATTCCAAGAACCGCTTACAGTCATCATTCCTTCAAATATCTCTTTGTTAAGATGTAATCCGTAAATCTGGAAATCACGTGCTACTGCTTCGCAAATATTAATTGCTAAAATCAATGGTGGAAAACATAAAACCCACTTTTTACTACTTACGCCTTTCACATGTCTAATAATCCAGAAACCAATACATCCTCCTAGTGCTGAGTACACTTTAGCATAATGGAACCAGTCGTTTACGCTTGTGCCTTTAGTAGTATTTGGCCATACAGCAAAGGTAAGAATTAAAGGTAATACAATAAAAAGTAATATTCCTCCCGATTTAAATCTACGACCTAATTCATTCAGTCCAAGTAACACCAGAAATACTACCAGCCACATAAGCCAATTTGTCAAAGGCTGTGATTCAAAGAAAAACATAAATACCCCTCCCAAGTAAAAATATAATTATTATAGCAGTTTATTGCTAAATTGTTATAATTTACTAACAATATTATATCTATTTCTTCAAAGATTGTCAAGAAATATGTAGTACATGCTTTTGATTTAAAAAAGTCAAGCAGGGTTTCAAATAATATGGAATTTAGTTTTTTCTTATGATATAATGATGGATAATTTAATTAGGTACCCCGCATACTGTATGATGGCGTATGTAATATGAGTTTTATGAATATTGAATAATTATGACATCCGGTTTGTGGACATATTTAATAGTGTTGCTTGTTTTGGGTGATATTATAATGTTTTCATATTATTAGGAATGTCAAAAACGGGAGGTGGCTTTAATAGACAATATATTGATCATATTAAAAAAAACGTTGCAGGATTTCGATGTCTTTACTGCTGATTATGGGAGTTTTATTTGTTGGGTGTTCATATTCTAATATGAAACAGGTGGTTTCTGATGAAAGTCTAATTGCTTCATTTTATCCTGTGGGCAAGGGTGATTGCATTCTTCTTCAATGCGAAGGAGAATCTATTTTGATTGACGCAGGCTATGCGGAAAATGCCGACGATGTGATTTCTTATCTTACAGAAAAAAATGTCACGAGCCTCTCAGCTGTTATTGCAACTCATCCTGATAAAGATCATATAGGAGGAATGACTGGCATGATTGAGAGTGGAATTGATATAGGCGTTCTATATAAGACGGACGTAGTGAAAAAAAATTCAGACGACTATATTGCAATGATGTCAGCTATTAAAAATAAAGGTATTCATGTTAAAAACCCAAAAATAGGTGACAGTTTTCTTCTTGGAAGTGCCACAGTGACTTTTCTTGCTCCTTTATCAAATCAATACGATGATGTAAATAACTCATCTATTGTGGTAAAAGTAACTTATGCAGGACAATCGATGCTGTTTACCGGAGATATTTTAACAGAAGCTGAAAATGATTTGCTAAATTCAACAATGAATTTAAATGCTGCCGTATTAAAAGTGGCACATCATGGCTCTTCAGGCACTTCATCTAAAAAATTTCTTGAAGCGGTAAATCCTCAGTATGCTGTCATAACATGCAATGAAAGCGATGGGCATGCTCCTGATAATAAAGTTCTAAAAAGATTGGAAAAATTAGATACAACTATTTTACGTACAGATACGGAAGGACTCATTACAATCACTATTTCTTCGTATGGCGAAATTGCGGTGATAAACAAGTGACAAGGAAAAGAAATTGATTTTTTATTTGTAAGGTTATATGAGAACGTAATAGGACAAGAGTATAAGCATTAAACTTAAGATAATGAGCATAATTTTAACACATTATGATTAAATAAGAGATTAAAAAGGTAAAAGTGATAATAATATTATACCTAAAGGGCATAGGAGAGGTATATTTCTATATAAATATTATTTTTTGTTGATATTTAATTAGAGTTTGTAGTATAATACATACCAATAGTATGTATATTAAGGAGGGATTTATATGGCACGTAATAAATATCCTGAAGAGACAATTAAACAGATATTAGATGTTTCCTTTAAACTTTTTATTGAAAAGGGATATGACCAAACAACTATTCAAGATATTGTTAATAACTTAGGTATGTCTAAGGGTGCTATTTATCATCATTTTAAATCTAAAGAAGAAATTATGAATGCCATTAGTAAAAAGAATTTTGAAGAGAACGTTTTCTACACAAAAATTTATAATGATCCTACTTTAAATGGGCTTCAAAAAATTAAAAAAACTTTTATTTACAACATAGCAGATGCCAATAAGCAGACTATTGACAACGTATCACTTTCTATTGCAAAAAATCCTAGAATGGTTGTTAAACATCTTGAAGATACAATGAAGTATGTGGCTCCTATGATGGCTAAGTTCATTGAAGAGGGCATAAAGGATGAATCAATTAATGCTATTAATCCAAAGGTTGCATCAGAAGCTATTATGTTACTATTTAATTTTTGGCTTACTCCTGCTATATTTATGGTTTCTAAGGAAGAGTTTTTAGATAAATTAAAGTTTTTGAAGGATTTAACTGATAAAATTGGAATTCCATTTATTAATGATGAGTTCATATGCCAATGTGTACAATACTATGAGAATATTTTTAATAAAAACGTATAATTTTAAAGATAGCCTACCTAATTAAAGGTAGTATATTTTTAAATAAATACATACCGACGGTTTGTATGAAAAATAAGTATAAGATTGGGGGAAATAAGCATATGTACAATGAATTGATTGTAGAAACTGATGGATTAGTTAAAGTCTTTGATGGAGTAGAAGTAATTAAAGATTGCTGTATCCATGTAAAACAAGGTACTATTTATGGGATTCTAGGTCTGAATGGGGCTGGTAAAACAACCGTATTTAAAATACTTACAACGTTACTTACACCTACATCAGGAAGTGTAAAAGTAATGGGACTAGATATTACTTATGGTAGGGATGAAGTTTTAAGAGATATAGGTAGTATTATAGAGGTGCCTATTTTTTATGAACATCTATCTGCAACTGAAAATTTAAGAGTTCACCTTGCTTATATGGATAAGTTTAATATGAATATAGAAAAGACTTTAGAAATGGTTGGTCTTTCAGCTAATAATATAAAGCCCGTGTCAACATTTTCTTTAGGTATGAGACAACGATTAGCAATTGCAAGGGCTATTATTCATGAGCCCAAGCTTATTATATTAGATGAGCCTCTTAATGGACTTGATCCAATGGGAATTCAAGAGATGAGAAAATTATTCCTTAAATTAAAAAATAATGGTATGACAATTCTTCTATCTAGCCACATTCTTACTGATATTGAACATATTGCAGATAACATAGGTATTATTGCAAATGGAAAAATTATAGATGAAGCTAGTATTGAACAAATCCAATCACAATTCTCAGAGAAAGGATTGGAAGGCTATTTTTTTCAAAAAATCAAGGAGGAATTAAAATATGATTAACCTAATCACATTAGAAATGAAAAAAATTAAAATAAAAACCTATGTTTTGGCAAGCATCATTTCCTGCATAGTTCTTATAGGTTTTACCTATTTTATCTCTGTAGTTTCTTATATTGAAAAGGATCCTTTATTTGAAAATTACCAAAATATTTTTAAATTTATAGGTATAATGTCCATGATTATATTTGCCACACTTTCGTCGATTATGTCTTCTAGAATTATTATAGAAGACTATGTTGGAAAGAAACTTGTGCTTTTATTCTCATATCCTAAAAGTCGTAAGAAAATTTTTCTAGCTAAAATATTTTTAGTTATTTTATTCACTGTCATAGCGTTTATTGTGAGTAATAGCCTTTGCCTAATGATTTTTAGTATAACCGAGTCTATATATCCTATTGTTCCAGATAAATTAACCTTATTTTTCTTCTTATCTACCTTACAAACTATTCTATTGACAACTTTTACTGTGGGGGCTATTAGTATTCTTGCCATGGCAATAGGATTTATAAGAAAATCAATGCCTACTACAATTATCACATCATTTGTTTTAGTTGATATTGTAGGTAACATGTCTATTAATAATAGATTTATAGGCATGGTATTATTAGCCATTCTTATTTTATTAGATGTTTTAGTAATAAGGTGGTTAATAAGAAAAATTAATAAAATGGATGCTATATAAAGGAGGAATTAATATGTTAATTGGAATTATTTTAGGCTTTACGTTAGGAATAATTTTATTATTAATAGGTTTTATTGCAATGATTACAGGTAAGAAGAAAAGTATCTCTAAACAATGGCCAGGGTGGGTACTACTTGCGGGTATAGCTGCTATTTTAACTGCAACTTTTAATATGATTATGTTATATTAAGTTTAATTAAAAAGAACTTCAAGGAGAGGTTGTAGGAGGGTTTGTCATTAGGAGAAGATTATGATAAAATATAAGCATATAAGGAATTCCCTATATATTTTGTGAAAAGGGAATTGAAAATAATTCTTATATATTATACTTAACACTAACAAATGGAGGAAATGAATTTATGTCTAATTTACCAAATTGCCCAAAATGTAATTCAGAATATACTTATGAAGACGGAAGCCTTTTTGTTTGTCCAGAATGTGCTCACGAGTGGAATTTAGAATCAGGAAATGAAAATAGTGAAGATACGAAGATTATTAAAGATGCAAACGGAAATATCTTAAATGATGGTGATACTGTAACAGTAATCAAAGACCTTAAAGTAAAAGGAAGTTCATCATCTATAAAAATAGGTACAAAAGTAAAAAATATACGTTTAGTTGATGGAGATCATGATATTGATTGCAAAATTGATGGTTTTGGAGCTATGTCATTAAAATCTGAATTTGTTAAAAAAATATAAATACAACTTTAATATTACTAAGTATATAGAGCTAAGCATTAAGCTTAGCTTTTTACTTTTATAAAGGCATAAAAGTATTTTAATTTAGACATTTAAATTAGAATGATAAGAACCAGTAATTACAAGGTTACATTATAACTTTATTTAAAATCCTAATGTGAGTTTCAAATAAAGTTAGCTTAATTCAAATATAATTAAAGGAGTAAATAAAGAGGAGATTTCTTTTTATGGAGGATTATAGTAATGAATTACCATAGGACATAGTAAGAATACTATAGAGAGTATTTATTTTGTGGCAGAACAATGAAAAATAGAATAAGTAAGTTGTTAAAGGATATGTATCTTAATAGACTAGTATAGTGCTAAATTTACACTGAATATAGGGAAAATAACTTAAACCTCTAAAGAAATGTTGAAAAGAGTCGAATTATTAAATATAGTGATTATAACAATAACTTAGTAATATATTGTTGATATATCAATAAATATAGGATTTAGAAGAGGTGAAGAAACATGGATGTCAATTATATAAATCCATTTCTAGACTCATTTACAAATATCATGCCTCAACTAGGCTTTAAAAATATTAAGAAAAATTCAATTAAGTTAAATGGTAGATACATAAGAAGTCCAGGTGTTGTAGTTATTATAGGATTAGTTGGAGATATTAAAGGTAATATTATTTATGGAATGAGTGTAGATGATGCAAAAAAAATATCATCAAAAATGATGATGGGAATACCTGTAGAGAACTTTGATGGATTATCTCAAAGTGCGATTTCAGAGCTTATAAATATGTTAACAGCAAATTCTGCAACTAATTTTTCAAATGATAATATAAATATAGATATATCTACACCAACCATTATTCAAGGAGACTTTACAGCAAATGCTAGTTCAGAAAAGGTTATTTGTGTAAAGGTTGGAATAGATGAACTAAGTATTGAGGTTAACATTTCTTTAGAGAAGAATGCACTTTAGAAACATATTAGAAAGCATAAAGTGATAAATTATTGTAAAAACCATTGACTGTAATTCAATGGTTTTTCTATTTAGTGATCAACATTTTTATTTATAAGCTTCATAAAAACTTCAGGAGTTACTATTTCCACTTTAGGATTCTCTTTTAGTTTAGTAACTGCATTTTCAATGTTGTTTAAATCTTTACTCCAAACATGAACATAAACAAAGGTATAACTCTTAGAATTGTGAATATCCACCTCTCCAGAATCAATTCTTTCATTAATGTTTTTAACTAATTCATCTTCACCCTCTAGATTATTCCAAAGTAAATCTCTACAAGATACTATAGGTTTATTGTTGGACCAATTAATTTCTCCATGATAACTATCGTGTTTATGGTAATCAAGATAAAACAATCCCTGTATATTAGGCTTAGAAGTAAATTCATCCCAAAGTTTATTATTATGAAAAGAGGCGTCATCTATAATTGCTACATATTTCTCATCTACTTCTTTCATATAATCATTTAATCTATTAACATATGAACCTAGAGCATTGGTATTAAATTTACTTGGGTATATATACCCATTTCCAGAGGGTGGTACTACAAAATAATCATTATTACATCCAGAAGATGCATTTTTGTAATATAGGTTAAAAACAGTAGGAGCTAGATAATATAAAGATGGGCTTAAGGACCAACCTAAATTAAAGTTACCTCTATAAGAAGAGCCGTACCATTTAGGTGAGTTATAATTAGTACCCAGGTTCCACTGCTGGTTATCTCCATCAGACATAATAAAGGTTACATAATGAGCGTTTTCTTTATCAGGAATATTTAGTAATGACTTTTGAGTCATGGGTGATGATGGAAAGGCACTTAACACAGTTAAATTATAGGACCAATCTGCAGCAATCATACTTACACCATGTTTTGAGGATGTACTTACATTGGTAAATTCATCTGGACCCCAACCTAAGCAGATGGAATCTGTTTCCATTGATGAAAATATTTTATCTCTAAGGGTAGTATCATTTATGCTATCTTCATAAAATATTAGAGATTTAGTCATTATGGCATAGTCTCTTAAGGATGTATCTTTTTCAGGTGATAGTTGAATTACTATGGAATGGTTTAAACCATTCCATAAATTATTGTAAGCCCAATTCTTATCTGTATTTCTACAGTCACCTTTAACATTTGTTACACCATGGGCTCGTACCTTATCTTGGATAGATTCATCAATTGCAATGCAATTATTTAATGATGCAAAAGAACAAGCATTATTTATTGAAGGATCTTTTAGTGATTTGTTATTATAAAGTACATATCCATCAACATAATTTTTAAACATATTTAATAATTCCCATGGGTCCGAAATATTTTGGTATGATACTCCATAATTGTTTTTTAAATCATCTAACCATATCTTGTAATCTGGTTGTGAGGAATTGAGGGTATAGATTTGATTAGATGATTTACTATTAACTATTCCTTGAAGGGTAGATACCATTGTTCTTTCACTGGGGGACATAGTATTTTGAGAAATAACATATAAAGAAGTTGGAATTTTAGAGTTTTTTATGTAATAAGAAGTAGGGTTAGAGTTAGATAGGGAAGCAATAGGAAAAAAACTATTGCTTTCAGTGCTTATAGTTTTTTTCCATTCACTCCATTTAATATTAAAATCACTGCTGTTTTCTTTACAATATTTATAAAAATTCTGTAAAAAAGTAATTCTTTCATTCTTATAGAAAGATTGAATGTGATCTTCATCAAAATCTGCTAATAATAGTTGTCTTTTTATAATATCATCAGCTGGAACATCTTTTGAGTTTTTAATCATATCATACATAATCATAAATGTAGAAGTTCTTCCTATACCATGTTTACAATGAAAATGAAACCATGTATTTTCAGTTTGCGATTTTATTGAATCAACGAAGTAATCAACCATGTCATCTGTAGGTAGTTTAGTATCAGTAACGGGAACACGAAGATATGATAATGAATTAGAAGTAACAAGCTTATCTTCATTTTCAACCTTTGTTGGCACTACAGTTAGTTTTTGGTGATTATAAAAAGTAATAGGTACATTTAATTTAATGCTATTTAGGTCACTATTTTCTTTTGATATAACCTCATCTCTTGTTAGACCAATATTAGCATTATTTTTTGAATTAGCCCAGCTTACAGGCATGCCATTAATAAATCCGTGGGATTCTTGTCTTAAGTCAACAACAGTTATAGGTAATGAAGTTCCTATACTCTTTATTACAAGAGGTAGATTATGTTCGGAAAATTGTTGGCTACCAGAAATATTCAATTTGTCCAGTCCTTTAAGACTTACATTATTATTGTTTTTTATACCTTCTAAATTAGATGATTTACGAAACCTTTTTGGCATGTCATTGTATTTTGATGTATCTAAAACAAGATTTACACTGTTGTCATCTTTGACATCTAAAGATACATCATAAGCATGTGCTTGAGTTTTTATTCCTAAAGAGTAAAAAAAACTTAAAAAGATCAAAATGGCGGATACATGGACTTTAAATTTTTTGCTCAATTATTTTCACCTCATTTACATTAATTATAGGTATAATAAAGTTTAACTATAACTAATAATTTATATAAATATAGCATGTGTTATTTATATATCTTCTATACCATTTAGTAATGGATTTTCATATTAGGTTGGTATTAGTGAATAAATGTTCATTCAAAATATTATTAAGAAGAGAAATGTTAAATCTTATCAAGACAGAGCATTTTAAGACAGGATTTATTTTTTATGTATTGCTATAATTTGGTTGAAGGGATAATGTATAGAGAAATAGAATGTGGAGCTATTTTAGAGGAGTTTGGATGTATTTTATAGAATATATTCAAATAAATTAAGAAGAGGGTTAAATATTATATATAATTTACAAGGAAGGAGTCCTAATGTATGTCACAAACGACAAAAAAAGCTTTGGCACAATCATTAAAGAATCTAATGAACAGTAAGTCATTATCAAAAATTACAGTTAATGATATTGTTAAGGATTGTGGGGTAAATCGTCGTACATTCTATTATCACTTTCAAGATATCTATGCCCTTTTGGAGTGGATCTTTAGAAATGAAGTTACTAGCGTAATGGCAGAAAATAAAACTTATGAAACATGGCAACAAGGATTTTTAATGATATTTTTGTATTTAGAACAAAATCATAAACTTGTATTAAATACTTATAATTCCATTGGACGTGATCAGTTGGAAATACATTTATATAGTGCTGTATACAAGCTTGTATTTGATGTTGTAGATGAGGTTGCTGTAGAGATGAAAGTTTCAGAAAAGGACAAGGAGTTTGTAGTGAATTTTTATAAGTTTGCTTTAGTAGGATTATTGCTTGAATGGATAAGAACCGACATGGTTGAAGATCCTGAGAAAATTATTGATAATCTTAATAAAGTAATAAATGGAGATATACATAGAGCATTATTAAAATGTGAAGTAAATCAATTAAGAATAACTTAATAAAAGCGTTTGTTGCAAATAAAGCAAGGAAGCCAAGAGGATTCCTTGCTTTATTTACTGTATATTTAAATTAAATCTTCAAGTGTTGTGTCTTTTAGCAGTTTACGTACAACTATCTCACCAGGGAGAGGACGTCCACTATATAATGTTTTTGCTGCCGCTGCGAGGACACGAATATCGTATTTAGTTGGATATACTTCAGGCACTTTTTTATCAAGATTAAGTAGTGTATAAACTGCAGTCATAGCGGAACGAATAGAGTATTCAACTGTGAATACACAATCATCTTCAATTTCTGCAAATTGACCTAAAAATGCGAGATTAGTACTGCCTGTTGGAACAACATCAGGTCTATCACCTTTCACACGTGGCATAAACTGACTAGTTATATAAGGCATCATGCAAGGAATAACATTAAGGGTTTTAATAATTTCCTCCATGTCATCTTTCACTCCCATATGATATAGAAGCTCTGTTACAAGTTCCTCACCAGTGCAATCACACATTCTCTTTTTTACAAAATCTCCAATGTTGTCAGCAAAAAGACCATAAGCCCATAGCACTAACACATTTTTAGGTTGGTCAACAAAGTGAGGTTGTCTGTTACAAGTTACACTTAAAAGCCAACTGGAGTCTTTAATAGTTATAATACCTCCAGTAACACATTTACCAGAGTATGGGTCTCTGCCTGTAAGGTCCTTAAGAAGGTCTGCTACTTTAGAATCTGTGCATGTTATAGTGAAAGATTCCCATTTACTTTTATCAATATCACCACAGAAAACTTCAGGTTTTCCAAAGGAAGGATCTTTCTTTGCGATGTTTTTCCATAGACTCCAACATCCACCCATTTCACGATTAAGTTCTGGTGCTTTATGCATGTTTCCAAGAGTAGAGTTTTCTGTCATAGAACCATTAGTAACAAATACTAAATCATCAGCTGTTGTATGAATTATTTCATCTTTGCCGTTACGTGATAAGTGAATAGCAGTAACAGTTTTTTTATCTTTATCTATATGAATATCTAAATCAGTAACCTGTGTATTTAAATCAAAAACTACATTTTTAGAGTGTAGCCAATTTTTTAAAGGAAGAATCATAGTATCATATTGGTTATATTTTGGAAACATAATTCCTTTAAGACGGTTCATTCCAGGAAGTAAGTGCATAAAACGTTGCATATAACGTTTCATTTCCACAACACTGTGCCAATTTTCAAATGCAAACATTGAACGCCAGAACCACCACATGTTAGTTTCTAAGAAAGAAGGGTGGAAATATTGTTCAACAGTTGTAGCGCCTAAATCTTCTTCCTTTGCAAGGAAAAGCATAGTTAGTTGTTTAACGTGAATGTCACTTAATCCAAGAGATGAAAAATCAGCCTTTTCACCACAATTATGAAGTAATCTACAAGTAGACTCATTAGGATCACCAAGGTTAAGATCTCTAAAGTCCTCTAAAACAGTTCTGTTAGGGTTTTCCAAAGAAGGGATTTTGCTATATAAATCCCAACAACACTCGTAGTGTTCTTCCATTTCTCTTCCACCACGAACAATGTAACCATCCTTTGGATTTCCACATCCATCCATAGCACCACCAAGAATATGTGTTTCTTCTAAAATAGTGATGTTTTTACCATCCATATGTCCATCACGAATCAAGTATTCAGCAGCTGCAAGAGAGGCTACACCGCCTCCAATTAAATAAGCTTTTTTATTTTCTATACCTTCTGGTTTTAAAGTATTTATATTTTGAAAATTTCCCATAAATTTACCCTCCTAATTGTTAGTTATAATGTATTTCTAATATTAAGGTAAAGCAATTAGAGGAAAAAATAAATAATCAAATTTCATTAAATGTGCAATGTTGTAATAAAATTATAACTTTGTGCAATGAATTTCTACTGATAATTTACAAGAGAGGACAGTTTTATTAATGCTAAGATTTAATTCAAATTCTTTTTATATAAAGAATTAGACATTATTGGTATGGTATTTTATAATCATAAATATGTAAGTTAAATAAAATTAAAAGTAGTTGTTAAGTTTAGGCACATTTGACTTGTTATTTTCTTTCATGTGCCTTATGTATGGCCTTAGGAATCAAGATATATATTATAAATATTTTTTGGCTTTATAAAAAATCATTGACTTGTACCTTACAGGTACCATTATAGTTAAATTAAAGGTTAGCTAACTTTTAATTTTATTGGAGGTTTTATTTATGAATATTAAAGTCGTATCCGAAAAGACTAGATTAACAAAAAAAGCTATTAAGTATTATGAGAGTGAGGGTTTAATTAATCCTTTTAAAAATAATGTTAACAACTATAGAGAATATACAGATAATGATATTGTAAAACTTAATTTAATTGGTGCATTAAGAGCTATAGAAATACCAATAAGTGAAATAAAGTGTTTAGTAGAGGGAAATAAATGTATCCATGAAATTATGGATGATACTCTAAAAAAAGTGACTGAAACTATAAGTAACCTAGAAAAAACCAAACTTATTATTAGCAGTATTATTAACAAAGAAACAAAGGATTATTATAGTGTTGGCGAACAAGTTAGGACACTAAGAGAAACATTAGAACTTTCTATAACTGAAAAAAAGGAGTTAATATCAAATACTTTAATAAGAATCTTTCCAGGAACCTTTGGGGAGATATTTGTAAGTTGCTATGAACCATTTTTGAACATTACTATAGATAATAATGAAAAGAAAGATGTATGGTTAAAGCTTGTAGAGTTCTTGGATGATTTAGATGAGTTAGACGATAATAATACATTTATAAAAGGTATGAGTAGCATAGATATTGATAAAATTAAAGACTATAACGAAGAATCCAAAAACAACATGTTAAATCTTTTAAGTGGAGATAGTAGTTTAAAGGAAAAATATAAAAAAGATATTATTTCATTTGTAAAATCTATAAATGAAAATGAGGAGCTTAAAAAAAATATTGTTGAATCTCTTGCCAAATCTAAGAACATACTAAATGGTATTGGAGGAATGGATAATACTTTTGATATATATTTAGAAATTTTGAATGCTGACTATAAAAGGTATAGAGAGATAGGTAGGGAAATAAATAAAGAAGCAAGTGACGAAATGAAAAATGAATTTGGGGTAAGTTTAGAGGAGTTCTTTGGGAATTTAGTAGCTTTGGCAGAGTAAGTATAATAAGTAGTTTGAAGCATACTCTTCTTGTTTATATAACCATAGGTAAATCCATATTAATGTTCAGGTGGATTTTTAAATTAATATTATGAGACAAGTTATACATATGAATATTATATAAATGTTAAATATTTACACATAATATAAATTTCAGAAGGAGGCATCAGTTTATGAATTTCAAAAATGTAAATTATGGAATTATAATCATTTTATTTATTATGTTTATTTCTTCTAAGAATATAACCTACTTTTTCTTAATGATTCCTTTTATTCAAGGGGCATTATTAAAATTATACAAAAACAACTTAGAGAATACGTTATAAAAAGGTTAAATATGCTCAAATTCAAAAGTTGAAGGATATAATTGAAAAATAAAGATTACCCAAAGAATAAATCATAAATAATAGTAAAAGATAAAACGGAAAACTTTATTGAAAGGGGACTATATTATGACAAAAGATATTCTAGAAGTAGTAAAAGAGAGAAGAAGCATTAGATCATACAAAGAAGACCAAATAAAAGAAGAAGAACTTGAAACTATTTTAGAAGGAGGGATTTGGGCACCTAGTGGAACAAATGAACAAGCATGGCATTTTACAGTAATTCAAAATAAAGAATTAACAAAAGAAATAAGCGATAAAACTAAAACCATATTATCAAAATCAGAAAATGAATATATCAGAAAGTTGGGTGAAAATGAAAAGCTTCATATATTCTATAACGCACCTACAGTAATACTAATTTCAGGTAATGAAAAAGCTATAACTCCTATGGAAGATACCAGTGCAGCAGTTCAAAACATGTTGTTAGTAGCAGAAAGCTTATCAATAGGTACTTGTTGGATTGGTACAGTAGCATCATTATTTTCAGATCCAGAAGTAGGAAACGTATATAGAGAAAAATGTGGTATACCAGAAGAATATAAAGTTATGCACTCTATTTCAGTTGGATACAAAAAGATAGAGAATGTAAATCCCCCTGAAAGAAAGAAAAATAAAGTAAATTATATAAGATAATCTTAATGATATATAATTGAAAAAGTTGGTTTATATTGAGTTAAAGATGATAAAAGTAGAGGTGTTCAATAGAAAGTGAGCATTTCTACTTTTTTTATAAAAATATAGCTATTTTGTATTTGCATTTTAAAAATTAATAAATAAATATTGACTTTAGCACTTTAGCATAGTAAACTGTAAAAAAACATAAAATTAAAAAACGATGAAAAGAAATAGTAAAGATGAAGAACTTTTACAGAGAGTTCCCGGATGGTGAGAGGGGCAAAAGAAATCATTTTGAACACATCTTGGAGTTAATCATCGAAACCTAAATGGAAGTAGACTGCATTCGGGTGCACCCGTTATAGTGCCAGGGTATAATCAAATTTCAATGGATATAAACATTAAGTAATTTGACGTACTCTATGAGGCTGATTAGGTGACTAATTAGTAAATCAAGGTGGGAACACGTGAGAATTTTATACTTTCGTCCTTTAAGTTAATAGCTTAGGGCGGAAGTTTTTTTGTGTTGAAAATTAAGTAATAAGTTAAATAAACAAGATTTATAATTTACAAGCAAGTTAAAAAGAGTAGTTGTAACAAAATTACAAGAGGAAAGATTAACTTTAGAAAAGGGGGAATTGTTTTGAAAAAAATAATACTAATACTATGTTTAATACTAACACCTGTTTTAATCACATTCTGTGGTGATGAAAGAGAAACCTTAGAAAACACCATAATAGTAGGTCTTGATGATACTTTTGTACCTATGGGTTTTAAGGATAGTAATGGAGAAATAGTAGGATTTGATGTTGATTTAGCAAAAGCAGTAGGTGGAAATATTGGCTATAATGTGGAGTTCCAACCAATAGATTGGTCAATGAAGGAGATGGAACTAGACAGCGGAAATATTGATGTTATATGGAATGGATATTCTATAACAGAAGAAAGAAAAGGGCAGGTGGATTTTACTAAGGAATATTTAAAAAATAGACAAGTCATAATTACATTAAAAGATTCTAATATTAAAGATAAAGATGATTTAAAGGGAAAAGCAGTTGCAGTTCAAGCTGAATCAAGTTCCCAAGAGGCAGTGGAAAAGGATAAAGATATGATTAAAACGTTTAAAAAAGGAGAACTTATTTTATTTGAAAGCAATAATGATGCATTTATGGATTTAGAGTCCCATAGAAGTGATGCTATTGTAGCTGATGAAATAATGGCTAGATACTATATAAGCAAAATAGGAAAAGAAAAGTTTAAGGTTTTAGATGATGATTTTGGTAAGGAATTATATAGCGTAGGATTAAGAAAGGGTGATGACATACTAAAAGATAAGATTAACAATGCATTGTTAGAATTAAAGGAACATGGAACAATAAAGGAAATATCAAATAAATGGTTTAAAGAAGATATAACCAATATTGAATAATAATTAAAGAAACAAAGGGTTAGGAGGAATACATAATGGATTTAATATATAATTTGATGCCAGCTTTAATAGATGGATTAATGGAAACTTTAAGGGTGTTTTTTATAACTATAATACTTTCAATTCCCTTAGGCATAATAGTTTCACTAGGAAGAATAAGTAAAAATAAATTATTAAATGGAATAAGCAGTTTTTATGTCATGATAATGAGAGGTACGCCACTTTTATTACAACTTGTAGTGATATTCTTTGGACTACCGTTAGTTGGTATAAGGTTAGGTAGATTTGAGGCAGCCATTATAGCATTTGTTTTAAACTATGGAGCATATTTTGGAGAAATATTTAGAGGTGGAATAGAAGATATAGATGATGGACAATATGAAGCAGCTCATATGTTAGGTTTTTCGAAAGGATATACTTTAAGAAAAATTATAATACCTCAAACGATAAAAAAGGTTTTACCAGCTATTACAAATGAGATAGTAACCTTAGTAAAAGATACATCATTAGTTTATGTTGTTGGAATTTCAGAACTTTTAAGAGTAGGAAAAATAGCAAGCAATAGAGAGGCATCAATTATTCCTCTACTTGCAGCTGGGGCAATGTATTTAATAACAATTTCTATTCTATCAAAAGCTCTTAAAATCTTAGAAAAAAGATACAGTTACTATAACTAATACAATAATTAATAGGAGGAAAATCATATGTTACAAGTTGTAGATATAAAGAAAAGTTTTAAAGGTATAAAAGTATTAGAAAACATAACCTTTAATATAAACAGGGGAGAAATTGTTAGCTTAATTGGTGAATCAGGAGCAGGAAAGACCACAACTATGAGAATAATAAGTGGTTTAGAAAAAGTAGATAGTGGACATGTTCTTATTGATTCAGAAGAATTAAATAAAGATACAAGAAAAAACTTAGGAATGGTATTCCAAGGATTTAATTTGTTTCCACATATGACTGTTCTTCAAAATATAATTGAGGCACCTATAAATGTTCTTAAAATTGATAAATATGAAGCAGAAAAAAGAGCATTTCAAATACTTAAATCACTAGCAATAGAGGATAAGGCTAAAAATTATCCTTGTGAGTTATCAGGTGGACAAAAACAAAGAGTTGCTATTGCTAGGGTTTTAGCAATGAAACCTAAATACATATGTTTTGATGAGCCAACTTCAGCATTAGATCCCAAATTAACACTTGAGGTAGGAGAAATAATAAAAGAATTATCTAAAGAGGGTATTGGCATACTTATAGTAACGCATGATATGATTTTCGCTAAAAAAGTATCCTCTAGAATTATAGAAATAAATAATGGTAGAATTTTAAGAAATGTATCATCAGAAGAGTTTTTTAATATAATTGTATAAGTAAATAAGTTTATATTAACTTGTATGTCCAATATAAATTATTCAATTTAATAATGAAACTTTAAGCTAATAAATGCGTGAATAAAAATTGAGTATATATTGTACTTATTAAGGATAAACTTAGAAAGTACATTCCTTATAGATAATTAAATAAAATATTTTAATTTTAATGAGTTGCCCCTGATATATGTTTGTATTGGGGCTTTTTTTATTAAACAAAGAGTTTATGAGGTCAGTTAAAAAGATCGTTCTATAAAAACTAAAAATAATATTGAAAAGTGAATATCTATGTAGTATACTTTTATCATAAACTTTTAAAAGTTTATGATAAAAGTTGGGTTATAGAAAAGTTAACCTAAAGTTAAGGAAAATGATATATAATTCAAGGAATGTAAGTGTTACAATATTTGTAGAAAAACTACATAATTTGCAGATAAAATACTAAAGGGTCATAGTTAGACTAGCCTGATTTAGTTTTTATATTTAAAAAGAGGTAAATTTTAAATTTATCTCTTTTTTTCTTTAGCATAAAATGATTTTTAGCATTAGAATCATTTTATTTGAAATTAGTATCTTACCTTAACTTAAATTTACATGATAGAATATTAAGAAAACAATGTAAAATTCTTAATTTATAGATTTAAATAAATGTATATTAAAAATTAGTTTGGAATTACAGTAAATTATTAAGAGTTAGGAGTTAAAGTTATGCCAAGAGTAAAATTAACTATAAAAGAAAGTAAGTGTAGAAGCGGATACCATAAGAAGGGTGATGTCTTTATTGTTGAAGATATATGTCCTCCTATTTGTCATGAGCTTTGGAATAATATATATCCAAATGTATACGCTCTTTTAAATGGGGCTACATTGGATTATGGTAATTGTAAAGCGAAGAAATTTGAGATGAAGTGTCCTGATAATGGTAGAGTTGTTATTTTGGGAGAGGTAGAAGAAGAAGAGAATAGTTAAGTAACAATTTAGTTAAAGTATATATTTAAGAGTAAAGTTATATTATAGTTTACCAACCGTATTTCAAAATAAAACCCCTTAAAGTCTTTTAAATTCAAGAGCTTAAGAGGCTTTTTAATATGTAAAACTAAAAAATCAGAATCGATTGGTAAATTTTTAGAGAAGTGCTTGATTTATAAGGGTTTAGGGTATATCATTGATTATAAGAATGTTGATTTTACAGTGGTTGAACCTTAACATGAGATGTATTTAAATTTAGCTGAAGCAATCCATTCCTTTTCTTCTAAGTTAAGTTGAACCTTAACATGAGATGTATTTAAATTTTATAATATATTCTTCCCATGTCTTGAAACTTAAAAGTTGAACCTTAACATGAGATGTATTTAAATGACATTTCTCCATTTACTTTAGGATTTAATTTATAAGTTGAACCTTAACATGAGATGTATTTAAATGAATATAAGAAATATATTTCAGATTTGATAGATGAAAAGTTGAACCTTAACATGAGATGTACTTATTTTAGTGACAAGTTGTAGAGTGGCAAGTGACAAATTAATTAAATTATCTATTGAATAGTAAGCTCACATTATATTTTACCAACGGTATTTTAAAACAAAACCTCTTAAACCCTTTTGAATTTAAGGGGGTAGTAGATTTTTTAATATGTAAAACTAAAAAATTAGAATCGGTTGGTAATTTTTAAAGGAATCCTTGATTTATGAGGTTTTATGATATATCATTAATTATAGGAACCTTGATTTTACAGTGGTTGAACCTTAACATAGGATGTATTTAAATTATTGACCACTTAACAATGCAAATAGAATTACCGGTTGAACCTTAACATAGGATGTATTTAAATTTTCTTAATCCTACAGCACCCAAACAATTATCTGGTTGAACCTTAACATAGGATGTATTTAAATTTACTTAATTAAGAAGTTGTATTAGATTTTTACGGGTTGAACCTTAACATAGGATGTATTTAAAT
>NZ_FOKI01000001.1:167781-189760 GCF_900111985.1 Clostridium frigidicarnis | reverse complement strand
TTAAAGTTGAACCTTAACATGAGATGTATTTAAATTATGCATTAATGAATTTAACATACATTGGAATATCAGTTGAACCTTAACATGAGATGTATTTAAATTCTAATAAGTCTTTCTTTATCTTTGCAGGGTTTAGTTGAACCTTAACATGAGATGTATTTAAATGATAATTTAATCTCGTCATAAGACGGTAAGTTCTCTGTTGAACCTTAACATAGGATGTATTTAAATTCCAAGGCCGTTGTATTAGTTTTCATTTCTTCCAGTTGAACCTTAACATAGGATGTGAATTTCTGCCGATTAGGTCTAAAAAACACCTCCTAAACTCTTGTATAACAAGAGTTTAGGAGGTGTTTTTATGTACAATAAAAATATATTTAAATAAGTTTAATTTTATAGAAAATATGAATAAACTTTAAACAATAGCAAACTGTTGAATATTTTTTGTAATTTGTATCAAAATTTAAATATAGCATGTTGATGCATTTAAAGGTAGTTAACATTAAAATTTATGTTTGTAATGAACCATAACATTTGATGTTATAAAATAAATATTTTGTTTGTTTTATAATATTAATAAAATCAGTAGTTAACATAAAAATTTATTAAGTAGGAGGTGGATTAATGAAAGTTTATGAATTAACATTAAAAATATTTCTTCTTAAAAACTTGCCATTAGATGAAGCTTACGAAGAATTGTCAGAATTAATCGACAAATCATTGTGTAAAGATAAAGATTTACTAGCTTTACATAATGAAAATAAATATAAATATTACACTTTTTCCTTACCTTATAAACTTGAAGAAGACAAAATATATAAAGCAGGAAATATATACTCAGTTAGAATAAGAACTATTGATGAAAACATTTTAAAAAACTTTAAAACTAAATTAGTTAATATGTATACATCAGTTATTAAGGCATTAACTATAGATGCGAAGGTTATTCCTAAAAAACATATTTCAACTATTTATTCAATAACACCCCTAGTTATAAAGACAGACAATGGGTATTGGAAAGGAAACTTATCACTAGATCAATATGAAAAAAGAATAAAAGAAAATCTTATAAAGAAATATAATCAATTCTTTAATGAAAAAATTGACGAAGATTTTCCACTATATAATTTTATAAATTTTGATAATCAAAAACCTGTTGGGGTTAAGTACAAAGGTATTACTTTACTTGGTGACAAAATAACATTAAATGTATCAGATGATGAAGTATCTCAAAAAATTGCATATTTAGCATTAGGTGCAGGTGTTGGAGAGATGTGCCCAAGGGGTATGGGTTTTGTAAATTATAAGTGGATATAAGGAAGTGATTATATGTTGCAAGATGTTATTAAACCATTTAAAAAGAAATATGATGAAATTGGAGAACGCTTTATAACAGATTCCTATGTTCCTAGTGATGGAGATTATGTAATAATAGCTCCAGATGGAAATACATTTAAAGAGTTAGATATAGTAAAAATAAAGCAAGATAAAAAGACAAAAGAAATTGATAGAAGTAGCGAATATTTTGATTTTATTTGTAACGCAGATTATTTAAGTAAACTTATAGATATGAATAAACCAATAGATGGTAATAAAATAATACATAGCAATAATTATTTGAGTTTTTTTGTTAAGAAGGATAGTGTAAATAACGGAAAACTTAATGAAAAGGTAATAGACTCTTATTATGAAATTTTAAAAAAACCTGAACTAAAATATAGTAAAGATAAAGAAAAACTTAGATTATATAAAGAAGTAGAAGATAAACATGGAAAAGCTGATGAAATTCTTATAGAAAAGATAAAAGCTTGGATTAAGGAAAACATAAAAAGTTATGTTGATGAAAAGAGTAATGATAAGTCTTATTTAAAGTTCTTTTTCAAGTATGATTCAGGTGAATATAAAAAAGAAAGTGAAAAATACTTGGTACCTAATATATTTAATAGTGTAGATTTTAATGTGAAAATTGGAGAAGAAACCTATGGGCTTCCTAATGATAACATGGGTTTAAATTCTAAAAAGCCGTACTTAGAAAACAAATCAAGAAAAACCAAGATTTCTTATTTAACATCCATAGATGAAGTATTACTTCAAAAGAAATTTTTTGATTATCTTTTAAATCAAGTTTCCATTGGGAAAACAAATATATACATATATGATGGAAAAATAGAACCTAAAAGTGATCAAGAATCAATAAGTGAAGACTTTAATGGTGTATATTTAAGAATAAAAAAAGGAAAAGAAGTAGAGATACATGATTTTGATACAATAAATGATTATAAGTTTAATATAGAACCTATAGTTTTAAAAAATGTCATAGAAGTTGATTTAAATAAAAGCGATCTTAATTACAATGTTAAAATAAAAAAATTAGATCAAATTAAAAATTTAATAAATGAAGTATTCTTTAGTAAGTTTTTAACTTCAAATTATTTTACAGAATCAAAGGATTTAAAAATAACTGATAATAATTTGAAAAGAAATTTATTACTTTCTAGAAGAGCATTATTTAATTGGTTTTATAAAGGAAATAAGTCTACGGTATGGAGTGTACTTGAAAAAAGTAGTTTAGGTTTAATAAAAGGATCTATAAATAATGGATATATATTTAAAGCAGGAGAGCAATTTAATTTAAGATGTGCTTTAAAAGAATATTTTGGAGGAGAAGAAAATATGGCTGATATATTAGTAGAGATTAAATCGTCATTAAGAAATAAGATTTCTAAAGATGAAACACCATCAATAGATAATGATAAAGAATATTATTTTGCAGTAGGGCAACTTACAAATTATTTTATATCCTTAAATAAATCTTCTAAAAAGTTTCATTCATTGGCTAATCCTATTATAAATGCTAAGAATGATGAAAGAATAAAAATGGAATTTAAAAGAATGTTCAAAAAATATAATTATACTATTTCATACGGAAGAAAACGTTTTGATAATCTTATGTATATGATTTCTTCATATGTTCCAGAGAGTAAGATAAATGAAGATTTGATAATAGCAGGATATCTTCATAGCAATTTAATGTATGAAAAATCAAATAGGGAGGAAAATCAAAATGGAAAATAGAGTTTATGGAGTTTTAGGTATAGTTTCAAGAATGAGTAATTGGAATGCTGATTTTACAGGATATCCAAAGACTACTTCTTCAGGAGATGTTTTTGGTAGTGATAAGGCATTTAAATATCCTATAAAAAAAATGTGGGAACAACAAGGGGAGAAGGTTTTATATATAAAATCTATGAAATTACAAGAAGTTAAAGAAAAAAAAGAAAAAAAAGCAGAAATTGAATTGATTCCAAGATCTTTAAAGGAAAGATATGAACAAATTTTTGAAGAAAAAGACTTAAAGGAAAATAAGGATGATAAAAAAGTCTTAAATAATTTATTTTCAGCAATAGATGTTAAAAATTTTGGAGCTACATTTGCTGAAGGAGGAAATAATATATCAATAACAGGAGCAGTTCAGATAGGGCAGGGATTTAACAAATATTCAGATACAGATCCAGAGGTACAACAAATATTATCACCATTTAGAGATGCAACTAAAAAGAAAAAGAAGGACAATGAAGAAGATGATGATGCAAAATCTTCAACATTAGGAACAAAAATAGTTAGTGATGAGGCACATTATTTTTATCCATTTACAATAAATCCTCAAGCTTATGATGGGTTTAAAGAATTAGAAGTAACAGAAGGATATACTGAAAAAGATTATAAAAAGTTTAAAGAAGCTTCTATGGTAGCGGCTACATCTTTTGCAACAAATGCAAAGATAGGGTGTGAAAATGAATTTGCTATGTTTGTAGAAACAGATAGAGATTTATATTTACCGGATTTATCTCAATACATTGTATTTGAAAAGTGTGATGATAAGGGAAAAATAACAATAAAATGCACTGCTTTATTTAATGATTTAAAAGAGAGAATAAAGTCAATAGAAATTTATTATAACCCGTATACAACAACTATAGAAAAGGATATAGAAAATGCTAAGTACTTTAACATCTTTACAAAAGAAGAGGTATAAAAAATGGATGTTTTAAAATTCACATTGAAAGGTAGGACTGCATTTTTTAAAAAGCCTGATGTTAACACATATTTTTATTTTACCTATGGTAATATTCACAAAATAGCGTTGCTTGGTATTTTAGGAGCAGTGCTAGGATTAAAGGGTTATAATGACCAAAATAAAGAGGATATATATCCTGAATTTTATGAAAAACTTAAAGATATAAATGTAGGAATAGTACCACTAAATGATAAAGGATATATTCCTAAAAAAGTTCAAACTTTTAATAATTCAGTAGGATACGCTTCAAAAGAACAAGGTGGAAATTTAATTGTTAAAGAGCAGTGGCTTGAAGATCCAAAGTGGGAAATTTACATTCTTTTAAATGGTGACATAGAAAATCAATTAAAAGATAGAATGATAAATTACAATTTTAAATTTCTTCCTTACTTAGGCAAAAATGACCATATAGCTAACATAGAAAATATAGAGTTAATAAAAGATGTAAAAAAAGTAGGAAAACTAAAAAAACTTAATAGTTTATATATTAAAGATTATTTTTCTTTTAGCGAAAATACCTTTGATTTTCATGAGGATGAAGATGATGAATTAGAAGATATATGGAAATATGAAGAAATGCTTCCAATATCATTAGAAGAGCAAACAAATAAATATGAACTTAAATCATTTGTTTACAGTAATTTATTAATTAAAAGTTCATCTTATGATTTAATATATGAATGTAATAATAAGTCAATATTTTTCTTCTAGATGGGTAAAACCATATTTTGATATAGAGCGAATCGTTATTCAAGTTATGTTTTTTTAACTATCTTGAGGTTAGATGATTTAAGCTATGGGGGTACTACCTGTAAAAACCACACCTTGTAAGAGGATGTGGTTTTTACAGGTGGTAGCCATCACTTATATAAATATTAATAATTATTGATTAAGTAAACAGTTGATATATAACAGTAACCACCAAAATTACTATAAAAAATATAGGAGCGTGGATATATGTATTTTGATAATATAGAAAAATTTAAAATAGATGAACATATAAAAGACAATAAAAATATATATGCACATAAAAGTGAAGATAATACTAGATTTGAAACTTTGAAGGAACATCTAGATCTTTCAGAACAATATTTATATAAAATAATTAAATCCAAGAAGTTAGATAATGTATTATTAAATTTTCAAAATTACTTATTTAATGAAGAATGTGAAGAAGGAATAAAGCTTTTTAAAGAAATGATGCTTAACATATTATATATGCATGACTTAGGAAAAATTAATTGCTGTTTTCAATATAAGAAGATGGAAAATACATTCTTTAAGAATAATGAAGGATTAAACTTTAATTACTCAAATCATTCAATGTTATCATCTCTTATTTATATCAATTACTATTTTAAAAGAATAAAAGAATTAGAAAAAACAACACCTAAGATAAAAGATAAATTAAGGTTCTTTATGATGATAAATTCATATGTAATATCAAAACACCATGGTTCTTTAGATTCTTTTGAGGAGTATGAAAAGAAGTTTTTAGAAGAAGATGGTGAAGGAACAAGGCTTTACACAGAGCAATTGAGCATATTTAAGTCATCATATAATGAAGACTTAATATTTGAGAAAAAGCCTAAGTTAATGAAAAAACTTTTTGGATTAGCGAAGAGTTTTTTAGATAAAGAACTATGTGCTGGTAAGGAAAATTTTTATATTTACATATATGAAAGATTTATGAGTTCTTTATTACTTGGATGTGACTATTATTCAACATCACAATTTATGAATAATTCAGAGATAAACGATTTTGGACAAATATTAGATGTAAATGAGTTTTATGATCTTTTAAAAGAAACAAAAATATATAAGTGTATAAGAAATTATGAAAAGGAAAACTACCTTAAAAAAGATAATTTTCTAAATGTAACTGATATAAATATTCTTAGGAATGAAATGTTTTTAGATGCTGAAAAAACATTGGAAAAGAATATTAATAGCAACATATATTACTTAGAAGCTCCAACAGGAAGTGGAAAAAGTAATGTAGCTTTGAATTTAAGTTTTAAGTTAATAGAAAAAGATAATTCTATCAATAAAATATTCAATGTGTACCCCTTCAATACTTTGATTGAACAAAATATAGATAATTTAGAAAAGGTATTTGGATTTAATAAAAAATTATTTAATGAAATAGCTGTTATAAATTCATTAGTGCCAATAAAAGAAGTAATGAGAGAGGAAAGTAAAGATGAAAAAAATGAAAAGGTTAATTATAATGACTCTTTACTTAATAGGCAATTTTTGAATTACCCTGTAGTTTTAACAACTCATGTAAGTATCTTTAACTACTTGTTTGGAACATCTAAGGAAGATTTATTTCCACTTATTCAAATAGCAAATAGTGTAATTATTTTAGATGAAATACAAAGCTATAAAAACAGTATATGGAAAGAAATAATTATGTTTTTAAACTGCTATGCAGAAATTTTAAATATAAAAATTATAATCATGTCTGCAACATTACCAGAGTTAAACAAACTCATAGATTATGGTGATACTAACACAATTAAGTTAATTAAAGATAGAGATAAATACTTTAAAAATCCTATGTTTAAAGATAGGGTATTGATAGATTTTTCTCTTTTGGAAGAAAATAATAATGATTATGATGCATTAAAAAATCATGTTTTAAATAATGCAAAAAATACTAAACATAATATACTTATTGAATTTATAAACAAAAAACGTGCTTTAGAATTTTTCTATGATTTAATTGATAATTTAGATGACGAAAGGAAGATTCTACTTATAACTGGAGATGACAACAGTATAGAAAGAAATGAAATAATAGCCACTGTAAAAAATGAAAAAAACATTATATTAGTAGCAACTCAAGTTATTGAAGCTGGTGTAGACATAGATATGGACATAGGATATAAGGACATATCTATGGTAGATAGTGATGAACAGTTTTTAGGAAGAATAAATAGATCATGTAAAAAGCCAAAATGTACTGTATATTTCTTTGATTTAGATTCAGCTTCTAGTATTTATAAAGGAGATTATAGAAAAGAAAAGAGTTTAACTCTAAAATCAGATAGTATAAGAGAGTTACTTTTAGAAAAGGATTTTCAAAAATATTATAATCTGATTCTTAAAAGAATTAATGGTGAAAGTGAAAAACTTAATGGTAACAATATACAGGCTTTTATAAATGACGTAATAGGTAAATTGAATTTTTTAGGAGTAGAGCAAAAAATGAAGCTTATAGATGATGATAAAGATGAGGTGACAGTATTTTTATGTAGAGAAATCTCGTTAGAAAATGGTGAAATTTTAAATGGAAAAGACGTGTGGGATGATTATAAAAACCTACTTAAAAATAGTGATTTAGATTATGCTGAAAAGAAAGTAAAGCTTTCAAAAATAACAAGTAATCTTAATTATTATATATATAAAGTCAAAAGTAGAGATTTTTCTTATAATAAAAGATTAGGTGAAATCTATTGTATAGATGAAGGTGAAAAGTATTTTACCAATGGTAAATTTGATAGAGAAAGTTTTAATACAGGAGCATCAGATTTTATATAATATTTATAAAAAATGGAGGAGCTATGAGAGTAAATGGTACATTAATAAATTATTATTTTCACTGCAAAAGGCAGTGTTGGTTTCATGGCAATAGGATAAACCTAGAAGACAACAGCGAAGATGTTAAGATAGGTAAAGCTATACATGAAGTGAAAAGTGAGAATTCTACTAATTCAGAGATATCAATAGAAAATATCAAAGTAGATAAATTAACTAAGGATTATCTAGTAGAAGTTAAAAAATCCGATGCAGATGTTGAAGCAGCTACATGGCAAGTACTTTTATATTTAAAGATACTAAAAGAAAAAGGAATAGAGAGAGCTGGTAAATTAGAATTTGTTGAGAAAAACAAGAGTAAAAACAAAACATTAATTGTAAATTTAACAGAAAAAAGTTCTAAAGAGCTTGATATTATAATCTCAAAAATAGAACTTCTTTTAAATGAAGAAGTAGCACCAGAAGTAATAAGTGAACCCAAGTGTAAAAAGTGTGCTTATTATGAATATTGTTATATTTAGGAGGATAGTATGGGGAGTACAAGATATATAACATCCATGGGAGAACTAACTAGAAAAGATAATTCCTTATGTTTTAGAAAAGATGGAAAGAATGTATATATTCCTGTTGAAAATACTAAGGAAATTTACTGTTTGTCAGAAGTAAGCATAAATACTAAACTATTGGATTTTTTATCTCAAAATAATATAATTGTACATTTCTTTAATTATTATGGTGGATATAGTGGAACATTTTATCCAAGAGAAAGATATAATAGTGGAAGACTTTTAGTTGCACAAGTAGATGCTTATAAAAATAATAGATTAGAAATAGCTAAAGGTGTAGTGAATGGAATAGGACAGAATATAAGTGAAGTTTTATATCATTATTATAAACATGATAAAAAAGAGGTTAAAGAAACTATAGATTGGATAAAGGATAAATTTAAAATTAATTTAGATAAAGCTAAAGATATAAAACAACTTATGCAAGTTGAAGGTGAAGTTTGGCAAAGATTTTATGGAGAATTCAAGCATATATTACCAGAGGATTTTATCATGAATAAAAGAGTTAAAAGACCGCCGGACAATCCTATAAATGCATTAATATCTTTTGGTAATACCTTATTGTATGGAAAAACAATTGCATCAATATACAATACTCACTTAGATCAAAGAATTAGTTTTTTACATGAGCCATCAGAAGGAAGATTTTCACTTAGTTTAGATATAAGTGAGGTATTCAAACCAGTTATAGTTTATAAAACAATATTTGAATTGGTTAATAAGAAAAAACTTCAGGTATCTAAGCATTTTGATAAAAAGGTAAATTATTGCTTGTTAAATGAAGAGGGAAGAAAAATCTTTATTACAGCATTTGAGGAAAGAATGGAAGCTGTATTTTTACATCCAAAACTAAAAAGAAAAGTTTCATATAGAACAGCTATAAAATTGGATTGCTACAAGCTTATAAAATTTATATTAGAAGGTAAAGAATTTAAACCTTTTAGTTTAAAGGAGAACATGTAATATGGGTGAAAAAATAAAGTATAACTATGCATTTTTGTTCTATGATGTTAATGAGAAGAGGGTAGGAAGAGTATTCAAAGTGTGCAAAAAATATCTGTCCCATTTTCAGAAATCAGTTTTTAGGGGAGCAATAACTCCATCAAATTTAATACTTTTGAAGAAAGATTTAAACAATATAATAGATAAAGAAGAAGATTTTATATGTATTATTAAATTGCTAAATGAAAAAGTATATGGTGAAGAGATACTTGGAGTTCAACAAAATAATACAGGTGAAGATCTTATAATATAATTTTACCAACCTCATTTTAAAATAAAACCTCTTAAAACCTTTTAAATTCAAGGGATTAAGAGGTTTTTTATCTGTGAAACAAAAAAATCAAAGTCGGTTGGTAAAATTTTTAGAATTGGTTGATTTATAAGGCTTTAGGGTATATTATTAATTATAGGAACGTTGATTTTACAGTAGTTGAACATTAACATAGGATGTATTTAAATGATTTACAAAATAACATACAAGATATGGACTCTGGTTGAACATTAACATAGGATGTATTTAAATGAAGAGTATAGACTTTCATTGGAAACTGCTAAACAAGTTGAACATTAACATAGGATGTATTTAAATAGAGAAATGGCTGACTGCTTAGTAGCATAGGCAGACGTTGAACATTAACATAGGATGTATTTAAATGCAATAAATCCGTTATATCCTGTAAATCCAATATCGTTGAACATTAACATAGGATGTATTTAAATACATATTCTACACCTTCTGAACTCAAAGTTGATAAAGTTGAACATTAACATAGGATGTATTTAAATCCTTTATAGTAATGGGATTTACGGGTCCTAAGGCTGGTTGAACATTAACATAGGATGTATTTAAATTTTATTGGTCCAAGTTCGTTTAAATCAATGGTAGAGTTGAACATTAACATAGGATGTATTTAAATGGCTCTTTTTGTGATAATAGTGGCTTTTCATTTGTGTTGAACCTTAACATAGGATGTATTTAAATAGCTTATATCCTGTATCTGTTGTAAAAGTTGAATAAGTTGAACCTTAACATGAGATGTATTTAAATTTGTACTTATCGCAGAAATCTAATAAGTTTCTGCTAAGTTGAACCTTAACATATGCTAAATGAAAAAGTATATGGTGAAGAGATACTTGGAGTTCAACAAAATAATACAGGAGAAGATCTTATAATATAATTTTACCAACCTCATTTAAAAATAAAACCTCTTAAAACCTTTTAAATTCAAGGGATTAAGAGGCTTTTTATTTGTGAAACAAAAAAATCAAAGTCGGTTGGTAAAATTTTTAGAATTGCTTGATTTATAAGGCTTTAGGGTATATTATTAATTATAGGAACGTTGATTTTACAGTGGTTGAACCTTAACATGAGATGTATTTAAATCACCTTTTGCCTTACTAAAATGCTTACAGTCTGGACGTTGAACCTTAACATGAGATGTATTTAAATACAAAATAATAAAGAAAAAGAAAATGTTGAGATTCGTTGAACCTTAACATGAGATGTATTTAAATAGATTCAAACTTGGTTCAAAATGAGATAGCTAGGGTTGAACCTTAACATGAGATGTATTTAAATCATGTTTGTATTTCTTTTTATCTAACCATTCAATTAGTTGAACCTTAACATGAGATGTATTTAAATCATAATATCTACCTTCATCCTTGCTATCAAATTTAAGTTGAACCTTAACATGAGATGTATTTAAATGGATTATTAAGTACATAAACACCTCGATTAAACCATGTTGAACCTTAACATAGGATGTATTTAAATTCTAATTTAATAGATAAATCTACTAATAGATTATGTTGAACCTTAACATAGGATGTATTTAAATGAATGGCACACAATGTAAAAGAATTATATAAAAAGTTGAACCTTAACATAGGATGTATTTAAATAGTATAATGTTTGCTGTTGCTAATGCAACTAGAAAGTTGAACCTTAACATAGGATGTATTTAAATTTGTTACTGAAACTATATAATTTTTGTGCTACAGGTGTTAAACCTTAATATAGGATGTATTTAAATGTTTTAACTGGAGTAAATGTAAAAAATGCAAATGCGTTGAACCTTAACATGAGAAGTAATTGTTTAAATGGGCTATTGAATTATAACATTACATTTATGGTATTAACAGATATATCATGAATGTAAATTAGTATATACAGTAAAAATAAGGATTAGATTCTAGACTAATAGAATCTAATCCTTATTTTTATGCTCATGCATTAATTGATTTTTACCAAAGAAAATGTTATTGTGTAATTAAATGGTACAATATAGAGTAATTTGGAAAAGTAAAGAGGGATAATTATGAATTTTGTGGAATTAACAGTTACAGTATTGCTTAGCAATGATATATATTTTTCTAATAGTGGATATATAATTGGTAAAAATATAAACAAGAGCATGTTATTAAGTGATAGGTTAAAAGAATTACATCCTAAAAAAGAATATAAGAATTATGTTTTCAATAGTTTCTATCCTTTAGAAAAGGAGAAAACTTATAAAAAAGATAAGTTATATATTTTTAAAATAAGGGGACTAGATAAAGAGTTAATGAAAGAAATGCAAGAATGTTTAAAAAAACTAAAAAGTAATGATTTTAATATTATATCTGTTGCAGAGAATGAGGTATATCAAGAGTTTATAAAAGATCTATATACAGTAAATCCAGTTATAGTTACAGTTGATAATAAACCATGGCTTCAAGGAGATAATTTAGAATTATTTAAGAATAGATTAGAAGATAATTTAGAAAAAAAATATAAAAGTTTCTTTAATAAAGAGATAAATATAAAAGATAAATTTATAAAAAATATAGAATTCAAAAATCGAATGCCTATGGGATTTAATTATAAAGGTATAAAACTCCTTGGAAATAAGGTTAGAATAGAAATTCAAGATAATGAATTAGCTCAAGATATAGCTTTTTTAGCTATGGCTATAGGACTTGGAGAAAAGAATTCTGTTATAGGGGCAGGATTTTGTAATTAGAGAAATATATTTGTTTATCAGAATAAATTAAATATTAACAATAAATATGAACTTTGTAGGAAGCTTTAAAGATAAATTATAATTTTAAAGGAGGGGTAATTTTGAAATATGTAGTTAAAATTGATATAGGAAGTAAGCAAAAATATATATTTTCTAGTAATATATTAAAAGAAATTATAGGAGCATCAGAAATTATTAGATATGTTACAGAGAATTTAGGGAAAGAAGTATTAAAAAATATAAAAGAAAATCCAGAAATTTATACAGGCAATAATAAAGGTAATATATTATTTGAAGCAGGCGGAAATGCTATGTATATATTTGATACTATAGATAAAGCAAGAAAGTTTAATGAAATATTTAGTAAGTTTGTTGTTAAATATTTTGATGGTTTAGAATTATTAATGGTTATAAAAGAGTTTGATATAGAAAATGAAAATATAGTAAATTTATATGAAAAAATAGAGGAGAGTTTAACAAGAAAAAAAGGAAGTAGGAAAAATCAATTTAGAAGAATTGGGTATGGACTAAGCAAGATATGTGAACATACTAAAAAACCTGCTGGATATGTATATGAAGATAAATATATATCAAAAGAATCTAATGATAAATTAAATTTTTATAACTTTATATATAAAAAATGTGAGTATTATGATGAAAAAAAAGAAATCAAGTATACAATAGATGAAGGTGAAGTCAAATATGAAATTACAAGACTTTATATCAAATTAATTGAAGATGACTTTAAGTTAAATGATTTTAAGCTAACTAAAGATATAGACATTATAGCAGGTGAAAAAAATGAAGGAAGTTATATTGGAATAACGTGCATTGATGGAAATAGTATGGGTAAAAAGTTTAATAGTTTTAATGATAAATATAAAAATGTTAAAAAAGGAAATAAATTTGAATCAAATGTAAGATATATAAAAGAATTTAGAAATATTACAAAAGAAGTAGATGATGCTTATAAAGAAACATTTAAAGCAACTATAGAAATTTTAATTAACAACTATGAGAACTATTGTGAAAATATTAATTATAAAAAAGAAAATAAAATTCTACCAATTAGGCCTATAATTCTTGCAGGGGATGATATAACTTTTGTAAGTAATGGCAAAATTGCTGTAGAAGTTACTAAAATTTTTACAGAAAATATAACAAAAGTAAAAGTACAATTTGGAGATAATCAATATAATCTTACAACTAGTGCAGGAACTGCAATAGTAAAAAGAACTCATCCATTTTCTAGAGCTGTAAAATTGGCAGAAGCTTTAGAAAAAAATTCAAAGAAAGCACTTAGAGAAATGAAATTAGTTTTTGAAAAAGAAAAACTTAAGGGGGAAAAAGATGCATCATTTATTGACTGGGAAATAAATAGAGGTGATACATTAGATGATATTTCTATTATAAGAAATAAGAATGTTGTAGCTAGACCTTACATTATTATACCTGAAGAAAAAAAGATGCCTAAAAATGTGTTTAATATTTATGATTCTAGACAATATGAAAGCTTAAAGAGTATTATTAATTATAATTTTTATAATTTTTGTGAAATACTTAATGCTATAAATAAATCTGAAGCTAAAAGTAGTTTGAAATCTTTCTTTAGAACTATGAATTCTCAAGAAATAGATGCAGATCTTTTTTATTTAAAATATAAATTAAAAGATAAAATTAAAGGTGATATAGATTTAAATATTCTTAAAGAAGTTGTCTATGATGCTATAGATATTATGGATTTATATACATATGTGAAAGGAGAAAAATAATATGTACAAGTACCCAATCACTATTGAATTGTTATCAGAAACTATATTCGGCAATGGTCAATCTAAAAATGGAATAGTTAATACAGAGATTCTATTAGATGAAAATGGTTTTCCGTATTATTTAGGAAAAACATTTAAAGGATGTCTAAAGAAATCAATAAATACTATATTAAAACCTTATTATAAAAGTAAAGCTGGATTTGAAGAAAATGTTAATAAGTTATTTGGAGAAAAACAAAATGAAGGAAAGTTAAAATTCACAAATTTCTATTTAGATAACAAGATTGTAGATGTCTTTAATAAACATAAATGCTTGAAGGATATAAATGACTTGATTTTATCATCTTTGACAGATATAAGATTTAATATAAAAATGGGCGAAAATGGAGTATCAGAATCTAAAAGTTTAAGGGCCTCTAGAGTGTTAAAAAAGGGACTAGTTTTTAATGGGTTTATTTGTTGCTCTGAAGAATTAAATGAGTTTGAATTTATGATTTTAGACAAGGGATTAAAATCTTTAAAAAATCTGGGCATTAGCAAAAGTAGAGGAAAAGGCTTGGTAGCTATTAAAATTGGTCAGAAAATACAATTGAATTCTAAAGATTATGAGTATGTAAAAGATAATTTTGATTATATAATGTATGAAATGGATTTGAAACAACCTGTTAAAATAGGGGACAGTCAATCTCAGTATGATTATGAGCAAACTAAGTCTTATATTTCAGGTTCTATAGTTAGAGGGGCAATTATAAACAAATATTTAAAATCAAAAGGCAGCGAAGTTTATAACATTAACGAAGATGAGAATTTTAATATTTTACTTAAAAAAGTATATTTTTATGATTGTTATCCTGTATATGAAAGTAAAAACAAAAAATATTATTCTTTTCCAACACCAAATATGTTTAGAATGACTAAAGATATAGCTAAAGAGGACAGAGATAGTTATAAAAAAAGTTGTGAATTCTTAACTGTATTTGATAACAAAAAGTTGAATGATGAACCAACTGTTATAAAACTTAAAAAAGGTGAATTTTCTTATTATAAAGATAAAATTTTATATCAGTTTAATATAAGAAAGGATTATAGATTTCATCATTCTCAAGAAAACAAAAAAGAAAATATATTTAGGTATGAGTCTATTTCAAAAGGTCAAAAATTTTATGGATTAATTGATATGTCACAGATAGATTATAATTTAAAAAAACAAATATATAGTTTTTTAAATAAAGAAGAAATTTTTTATTTAGGAGGAGCAAGAACTTCAGGTTATGGAGAAACAGAAATTACACATATAAAAGCAATTAAAAATTTTAAAGGGTTACAAGAAGAATTAGAATATATTAAATGCGACAAAATTAAAGATAAATTTAATATTTACTTTTTATCAGATTCTATTTTAAGAGATGAAAATCATCAGATAGTTTCTTTATTTTCATCAAAATATTTAAATGAAAATTTGAAAGCAGATATAATTGAAAATAATATGGAATCTGAAATAAATCCTGTTATATTAACAGGATACAACAGAGAGTGGGGGTCTTTTATACCACATGTTTATGGTGTTGAAAAAGGTAGTGTTATTAGAGCTACTTTAAATAAATCTATTGATAAAAATATCATTAATGAATTTGTGAAAACTCAACATGGTGATAGAAAACAAGATGGGTTAGGGAGGGTAATAATAAATCCTGAATTTTTAGATCCAAATGAAATAAAATATTTAGGAACTATTAAAACAGGTTATAAAAGAGAAAGTAGTAATTGTGAGTTAAATAATGAATTAATAACTTTTATAGAAGAATGTAAAAATAGGGTAATTATTGATAAGTGTATAAAAGCAAATATTATAAATGAATTTTTAAAACATACTAACAATAAAACTAACCTAAGTAACAGTAAGATAAATAATATTATATCTAGTATAGATAGATGTTTGCGTTATGAAGAAAATCCTATGGATGAATTCAAAAATGAAATTGAAAGACTTAGTAAGATCACTCAAAACAAACAAAGAAATAAAGATAACTATGAAATATTAAACCGTAATTTAATATCAGGTAAAACTTTAAAACAACTAAAAAGCTTTAATAAAGAACAAATAGAGGATTTTGCTAGAAATATTTTATTTGATGGATTAAAAGCTAAGCAGTTTGAAAAAGAAGAAATAATAAAAGAAATAATAAACAATGATTTAGAAGACAAATTTAAAAGTGAAAGAATACTTTTAAACACAATAAGAGATATATTTTATTATTCTATAAAATCAAAGGAGAGTGAATGTGTTGAATAAGATAAATAAAATAAAGCAGTATACTGTAAGTGTAAAAAACATATCACCTCTTAGAATAGGCAATGGTGGAGATGAAGGCAATGGAGTATTACTTTACAACGATTATGCAATAATAAATGGTACTACTTTTTCAGGGTTATTTAGAGAATTTTTAAATCAAATTAAAGAAAATATAGAAGATAAGGAAAGTGAAGAATATAAAAAAAGAAAAATAGAGTATGAATTAGTTTTTCCAGAACGCGATGATGAAATACAGATATTAAAAGAAACTGTAGATAATAATAAAAAAGAGATATCAAAAATATATTTTTATGATTCAATATCACAAGAGAAAATTAAAACTAAAGATTTACTATCTAGAAATCATGTAAACATAGATGATGAATTAGGTAGTTCAGTAGAAAAGCATTTATTTAATGAATATCACATAACAGAAGGAAAAACGTTTAGATTATTCTTTGAAATAAGAGGATTAGAATTAGACTTAATATTATATGAAAAATTGTGCGGGTATTTAGAACAATTTATAAGTAGAATTGTAACAGGAGATATGTCTATTGGAAGTAAATTCAGTTTTGGGTTTGGCAGATTTAAGGGTATTGATAATAAAGAAAATGAAAAAGAAAGTAAATTACATTTTAAAGAATATGATTTATCAAAAGAAGAGGATTTAGACAGTTATTTGAACTTTAATATGAAGTGTATAGACTTTGAACCCTTAAGTATACAAAGAAATAATTATAATAAAAATAAAGTGAGAGTAACGCTGCAAGCATATTGTGAAGAGGGATTTATTATTAAGGGGCAACAAGAACTTGATAGTGAAAATAATATTTTTGATAAATGTTATGAGGAATATTACAATGGAAAAAGTATGTATACAATACCATCCTCAACAATAAAAGGACTTATAAGAAATTATTGTAATAAAATATATAAAACTTTAAATAAAGATAAAAAAGATATAGAAAACATGTTTGGGACAAAGTCAGATGAGAAAAATGGAATAGATGGTAAAAAAGGAAATGTAATATTTTATGATTGTAAAATCAATAAGGATAATACAGAAATATATAATAGAATAAAAATTGATAGGTTTACAGGCGGAACTATGACAGGATCGGTATTTAAAGAACAAGTAGCTATTGTTTCAAGAAAAAATCCTATAGAAATTAATGTAGATGTAAATGAAAATAATAAAAAAGCATTAGCTTTAATTATATTATCCTTTAGGGACATTGGATTAGGATATTTAACTTTAGGGAGTGGAAATAACGTAGGATATGGAAGGTTCAAAGGTAAATCTATAACAGTAGATGGTACTTGCTATGATACTATGAAAATAGTATTTGAAGATTCTAAATTAACAGGAAATGTAAATCAAATAAATGATATTATAAGTATTCTTACAGAATAGAAGGTGATAAAGTGGGTAATTTAACAAAATCTGAAGTTATGACTAAAATAGAAAAATATAATTATAAATTTGCATGGATAAATACCTTTAGTTCTTTGAAATTGATAGAATTAAGTGAAGATAAATTTCAAGAAATTTGGTTAGATAATTTAATTGAAGCAAAATGTTTTGATGAAGATAAAGAATTATCAATTATGGGGGAGGATAATGATGAAAATTTTTCCGTAGTTGAATTTGATGGAAAAGGTAAAGAATATGTAGAGGAAGACCAGATTTTAAATAAAAATAAATCTCCATTTAAAAATAGAGGTGAAGATGATAAATTAGTTATAAGAAATTATTTAAAATATGATAATGAAGGACAAGTATCTATATATTACAGTAAACTTTCTAATGTGGAAAGGGGAGAGACTATTGATTAATAATCATTCAAAATTTTCAAATAAAAATAAAGAATATGCACGATCTCCTTATAATTTCATACCATTTCCAAAAAATGTATTTTACAGACATAATATTTTAGAAGATTATAATAATAAAGAAAAAACTGTATTACCAAAGCATAATGAGTTTATAGAAGGTTTGAAAACGGGGTATATAGATTACTTAATAGAGGTTGAAACACCTTTGTTCATTAGTAATGGCAAAAATGATTTTTTAAAAATCAATAATGAATTTATAATTCCAGGTAGCACTGTAAGAGGAAAAGTAAGAAGTAATGTTGAAGTATTATCATGCTCTTATCCAGAATTTGTAGAAGATAAGAAACTATGGTTTAGAGGTGCTTTTTCAAAAGATGTACTTAAAGAAATGTATAAACAAACATTATTACCTTCTGAAAATTCTAGGATTAATGATAAAGTTAAAGCAGGTTATTTGCACATGGAAGGTAATAAATGGTTTATAATTCCAGCTAAAGAGGATAATAATCATAAGTCTTTTAGAGAACTTCATGAAAGAAAATTAAGAGATTCACATAGAAGTATAAACGGAAGAATTAAAAAAGAAATTTTTATGTATAATGAGATAGATAAACTAAGTAAAAAACCTTTATGGGATTTGTTTTTTAGTATTAAGCAAGAGAAGAAGAGCATTTCTAAAAAGTTAAAAGAAACTAAAAAAACTTTATCTAAAAATGAAATAGAAGGTTTGGAAAAAGAATTAAATATTATTAATAATAAGTTGGACGATTTACTAAAAAATAATAAGCTTAGGGTATTCACACCTTATTATTATAGCGTTTTATATGATTTTAATGATAATAATTCAGTGGAAATAAAAAAAGTAGTAGAATCAATTAATGACAATGAGTATGGGTTTTTAATGAATTCAGCAAACTTAAATAAAAAACAAAATCATTATTTAATATTCAAAAAAGATACTGATAAAGGAAACATGTCTATAAGTGAGGAGTTAATAAATCAATATAAAACTAGTGTAAAATATAAACAAGGTAAAGAAATTGAGAATTTTAAAATTGATGTGGAGAATAGTTTTACAAATCACAAAGATAAACCTGTATTTTATATTTTAGATGAAGAAGAAAGTATTATATCTTTTGGATTCACTCCTTATTTAAAAATACCGTATAAAAAGAGTGTAAGAGATGGAATAAAAACAAAAATAGAAAATGAAAAAGTAGATTACACTAATAGCATTTTTGGATTTAGTAATTTTAAATATAAGAAAGAGTCCAATGAAAAGACTATTTCTTACAAAGGAAGAGTAAGTTTTACAAATGCTAAACCAATTAAAGCATGTAAACAAATAAAAGAACCTATTTTAAAGTATCTTATGAATCCTAAAATTAGTTCTTTTCAACTTTATTTAAAACAAGATAGTAACAATGCAAAGAAGCTTAAAACATATAGTAGTGAGAATTTTGAACTTAGAGGAAAAAAGTTTTATTGGCTTAGAGATAAGCATAATGAGTTAGATGCTTATAAAAATGAATTACAAGAATTTAATGATAAAAAGAAAAAAGAACCTAAAAAGGATCAGTATGCTTCTTTATATCCCGTAGATAAAGGAGCAATATTTAAAGGCAGAATTTATTTTGAAAATCTATTTGAAGATGAACTTGGCTTATTGCTTATGTCTATAAAACCCTTTGAAAATGCTAGAGAAAATTTAGGACAAGGTAAACCTTATGGTTACGGAAAAGTAAAATTTATAATTGAAGATGTTATAGAAATAAATTCTAAAAATAGATTTATGAGTTTAAACATAGATTCTAGTGAAGTGTCAATAAAATCAAAGAAAGATTTTTATATAAACACATTTAAAAACTATATGAAAAAACAAAATATAAATGTTGATTTTTATAGTGAACCTATGTATAAATGTTTTTATCAAAGTAAATCTCAAATAAAAGAAATTTCTGATAGAGAATTTAATTATATGACTATAAATGAATTTAAAAATAGAAACACACTGAAATCTATGGAGGATTATGTTAATGAATATAAAGTAGAAAACACAGAAGAGTGTGTTGCAGTAAGTCAACAATCAGAAGATGATTATTGGGAGTATATGGAAAATATATTATCAAATAAATTTGAAGTTAAAAGGGATAGACGAAAAGAGAAAAAGTAAGCATATATAGAAATCGAATATTAAAATAGTAGGTGAGTTAATGAAAAGAATATATAAAACTTTAAGTTTTATAGTATTATTTATTATTATTTTTTGTCCATATGCTTATGCTGTAAATAATGAAAATATGTCAAAAGAAGAGATAATGAATAAATATTATGAATTAAAGGAAGAAAATCAAAAATTAAAGGATAAATACAGTGATTTACAAGAAAAGTGGGGAGCTGAAAAAATAGATATAGATAATAAAAAATCTGATCTAGATGACAGAGTAAAAGTAATAGAAATATATGGAGGAGTATTTGCGGGTATTTTAACAGTATTAGGAGTGTCATTATGGCCAATAATAAAAAATAAAGCTAAAGAAGTGGCTGAGAATATTACAGATAGAGAAATAAATAAAAAAGTTCATGGAGAAATAAAACATATAAAATTAATGATTGATGATTGTAAGAAAGAAGAATTTTTAATGAAAAATAAAACAATACTTGCAATTTCTAAAGAAGATGATGATGAAAATAAAATAAAAGATTTGTTAAAAAATTTTAAAAAATTAGAAACTGTTATGTTAGATAAAAGGCCCAATAACTTAAATGGATATGATGTTATTTTATTTAATAATATTAAAGGTGGATTTCAGAAGAAAGAAATGCAAGAAATTATACAACATAATAACAATAGTAAGGCAGTATATTTTTATTTTAATAAAAGTAATGAGCGACTTGACATTAAAAATGATAATATTAATTATGCTACCAATGATGCTACTATATGTGGAAATTTGCTTGATTTATTAAAATATCAAGAAGATATTTTAATAAATTAAAAATGGTATATATTAAAATATATGAATTCTAGGGGAAATAGTTATTTCAGGTATAAGTTGTTGGTGGAAAAATGATTAATTAATCAAACAATGTATGCAATACGAACTTACAGTATAATAAATTATTTTACCAACAGAATATTAAAAGAAAACCTGTTAAACTATTGATATTACAATAGTTTAACAGGTTTTTTATATACAAATTTCAAAAATCGAAATCAGTTGGTAAATTTTTAAGGAAATCCTTGATTTATAAGGATTTAGGGTATATTGTTAATTATAGGAACGTTGATTTTACGGTGGGTTGAACCTTAACATGAGATGTACTTATTTTAGTGACAAGTTGTAGAGTGGTAAGTAACAAATTAATTAAATTATCTATTTAATAGTAAGCTCACATTATATTTTACCAACCGTATTTTAAAACAAAACATCTTAAATCCTTTTTAATTCAAAGGGGTAGGAGGTTTTTTAATATGTAAAACTAAAAATTAGAATCGGTTGGTAAATTTTAAAGGAATCCTTGATTTATGAGGTTTTATGATATATCATTAATTATAGGAACCTTGATTTTACAGTGGTTGAACCTTAACATAGGATGTATTTAAATCTTAAAAGAAAAGAATTTATCGGTAAAATAAACAATGTTGAACCTTAACATAGGATGTATTTAAATTTATACCCCATTACCTTTTTTAATCGAATTCATATGTTGAACCTTAACATAGGATGTATTTAAATGGTATAGATTTATATTGTTCTTTAATTTCTTCATTGTTGAACCTTAACATAGGATGTATTTAAATTCTATCTCTCCCATATTGTATAGAGCAGCAATAAGTTGAACCTTAACATATGCTAAATGAAAAAGTATATGGTGAA
>NZ_FOKI01000001.1:0-165836 GCF_900111985.1 Clostridium frigidicarnis | reverse complement strand
AAGAGGTTTTTTACCTGTGAAACAAAAAAAATCAAAGTCGATTGGTAAATTTTTTAGAATTGCTTGATTTATAAGGCTTTAGGGTATATTATTAATCATAGGAACGTTGATTTTACAGTGGTTGAACCTTAACATAAGATGTATTTAAATGTAAATTCTAATATCTCTATTTGAGGAAATACTTTTCGTTGAACCTTAACATAAGATGTATTTAAATGATGATATTTGGCAAGAATTATTAAGCAATCAAGGAGTTGAACCTTAACATAAGATGTATTTAAATCCTTGTAAAGTTAGAATATAATTAAAGAATACTTGGGTTGAACCTTAACATAAGATGTATTTAAATTACAATCCCGGAATAAATATATAATTTATATTTATTGTGGAAAAACATATACAAAAATACATTTAGCACTACAATATAATAAATTGTAGTGCTAAAATTTTATATATAACTTTAAATGGGGTATGTTAATTTATGGGTAAAATAACCGAAATAACCTTTGGAGAGAAAATTAGTGGAATTGAATACAAATAAAGAATAAATAATTTTTAAAATTAAGGATGGGAATTCATGAGTGATTTAATAGTAATTTTTAAAGACATTGAGAAGAAGGATCTAAAATTAGTTGGGGGAAAAGGCTTAAATTTAGGATTAATGACACAGGCTGGTTTTAAAATACCAGAAGGATTTTGTGTTTCAACAGTAGCTTATGATAGGTACATAAGTAAAGTTATAGATAACAAATTATTTAAGGATTTAGACAGTTTTAAAATAGAAGATACTACTTTAATAAAAAACATATCTAAGGATATAAGAAAACTTATTGAAAGTACAATTCTTGAAGAAGAAATAGAAGGGGAGATTTTAAAGGCGTTAAATGCCTTTAAGAAAGACACTAGCTTTGCAGTAAGATCCAGTGCTACAGCAGAGGATTTAAAAAATGCATCTTTTGCAGGGCAGCAGGATACTTATTTAAATATAAACGGAAAAGAAGAAGTGTTAAACCATGTTAAAAAGTGTTTTGCTTCCTTATATTCAGAAAGAGCTGTAATTTATAGAATAAAGAATAATATTAAACACTCAGATGTAAAGATGTGTGTTGTGGTTCAAAGACTTATAAATCCAGTAAGTTCAGGTATAGTTTTTACAGCTGATCCTGTAAGTAATAATCATGATATTTTAACTATAGATGCAGGATATGGACTTGGGGAGGCATTGGTTTCAGGAATTATTACACCAGATTTATATAAGGTTAATAAAACTAATTTTAAAATCATAGAGAAAACTTTGGGGAAAAAGGAAAAGAAAATTATATCAATAGATAATGGTGGTACCATTGAAGAAGAAATCCCAAAGGATTTAAGAAATACCCAGGTTTTAAGAGCTGATCAAATACTTGATTTAACAGTTATAGCTAAGAAAATAGAAAGCTTTTATCATTGTCCTCAGGATATTGAGTGGTGTATAGATGAAAGTGATAATATTTATATAACCCAATCAAGGGCTATAACTTCTTTATATCCTAAACCTTACGTTCATGTAAATGAAGGAAAAAGAGTTTATATATCATTTAACCATATACAAGTAATGCCAAAGCCAATTAAACCTTTAGGACAATCAATATTAAAGTATTTGCTTCCTTTTGGTAAGGATTTGAACAATTTAGAGGTTGAAAGTCCATGGGCGTGTTCAATCGGAGGGAGACTTTATTTAGATTACACCTATATTTTAAATAACTTTATATGTAGAAAAATTGCACCAATTGCTTTAAATAAAGTAGATGAAAAAATGGCCTCAGGAATACACGAATTTATAAATAGAAGAGATAATTCTTTAGATAAAACTGAAAAGGTAACTAATATAAGTCTTGTTAAAAATGTAAATTATATTTTTAATGAATGTAGAAAGGGAAAAAAATCCCTAGAGGGAGATAATGTCTTAAAAAATGTAGAAGACTTTATTTTTAGAAAAATTAGCATTATAGAAGACATAGTAAATAATAGCGATAATAAGGTAGGGGCAGTAAAAAAATGCACTTCAGTATTAATGAGAGATGTGTTTACTAATGTTGTACCATTTATAGTACCAGCACTAAAAGCCATGTCAAATCTTAAGGATTATGGAACTTTAGAAGAAGTTAATAAAATAGTAAAAGGACTTGAAGGAAATATTACCACAGAAATGGGACTTAAAGTTGGCGATCTAGGAGATTTAGTAAGAATTCATCCAGATCTTTTAAAAGCTTTAGAAGAAAATCCTTTAGATAGTGGCTTAAAAATAATAAATAGCTATGGAGATGAAGTGGTTATAGATGCCTTTAATGAGTTTTTTGATAAGTTTGGACCTAGAGGTGTTGGAGAAATAGATATAACTAATGATAGATATAGTGAAGATCCTTCAGCTATAATAAGTACAGTAATTAGTAATGCTAAGAATTTTAATCATATGGAGCATAGAAAAAGATACAATTCTCTTATAGAAGATGCAAAGAAAACTTGTAAGGAAATTGTAAAAAATCAAAAGTCCCATAGTGATAAAAGAAGTGCTATGAAATTAATAGAAACTTTCAGAAGAGGAATGCCATTAAGAGAGCACCCAAAGTATACTTTAATAAAATGTTTTTGGATATTTAAAAAGGCATTATTACAAGAGGGAGAAAAACTTAAAAACAATAATTTAATAGACAGTAAATATGATATATATTATTTATCTTTAGATGAAATAGATGATGTTATAAAAAACAATAAAGATTATAAATATTTAATATCTAAAAGAAAAGAAGACTATAAGTACTATGAAACATTAACTGCTCCAAGGGTTATTTTAAGTAATGGAGAGATAATGAAAGGAAATGCAAATAAAAATAAAAGCGATAATGCTTTAAATGGAACTCCTGTATCTAGTGGTGTAGTAGAAGGAATTGCAAGGGTTATATTAAATCCAAATGAAGGACAAATAAAAGAAGGTGAAATACTAATAGCTCCATTTACAGATCCGGGGTGGACACCTTTATTTGTTAATTCAAAAGGACTTGTGCTTGAAGTTGGTGGACTTATGACTCACGGAGCTGTAGTTGCTAGGGAATATGGAATTCCAGCAGTTGTGTCAGTTGATGATGCCACAAAATTTATTAAAACAGGTGATAAAATAAGGGTTAATGGAGATGAAGGAACCGTTGAGATAATTAAATGAGTAATAACTTAAAAGTGAAAGGTTGATTTTAATATTTAAACCAATAAGAAAGGATTTTATATGAATAATATAGCTTTAATAACAGTGATCCATGACATTGAGGGCAAGTGTTTAAAAGTATTTAATAAAGCTAAGGATAAATTTAAAAAGTTGTATGAGAATGTTTATATAACTGTAAGTGAAGAAACAAGTGTTAAATTAAGAGAAGAACTAATAAAAAATGGCTTCAAAGTAAAGATTATACCTAAAAAAGGAGCAGCCAATGCAAGACGTGAAGTTTTAAAGTTTGGATTAAGTGGAGAAGAAGAGTATTTTCATTACTGTGATTTTGATAGAATTCTTACTTGGATAGATAATTATTATTTAGAATTAATAGATATAGTTAATAGTATTCATAATTATGATTATTTAATTTTAGGAAGAACTCCTAGAGCATTTAATACCCATCCCATAGAATGGATTGAAACTGAAAAAATAACTAATAAAATCTTTTCAATAGAAACTGGGTTACATGCAGATATAACAGCAGGTGCATGTGGATTTTCTAGAGAATGTGGGCAATGTATAAGTGAAAATTCACAGGATAAAATGACTGATGGTGAATGGCCAATGATAGTATATAGAATCATGAAAAAAGATATTTCATATAAGGCTGTGGAAGGATTAGAATATATAGAAGATGTTAATGGTTATTCTAAAGAGGTAAAAGATAGTGATAAGTGGTTCGTAAGGTTAAAATTATCATATATAATAAGTGAATCTATAATGAGAAAAAGAACTTAGTTTTTAATGGCACTGAATTTATAAGTAGGTGCTTAAATTTTCAATAATTAGTTTACATAAAAAATATTATGTATGATAAAATTAAAATGTAAACCAAAGTAAAGTGACAATTCAAAATCTATCAAACTCCCAAACAAAGCAATTTAAAAGTTAATAGAAAATAATTTTAAAAAATATGTATATTTAAATTAAATTTAGTCAAGAATTAAAATTGCATACACATTATAATACATGACCTTTCATAACAAAAAGGTAGCCTATAGATTTTAATCTAAGGGCTACCTTTTTGTTATGCACATGACACAAAATAGACTAGTTATTTTGTGTCATGTGCCTTATATAAATTTATTGTAGAGTAGTTTTAAATATTGCATTTGGTTTATCTGAAAGCATATCATAATAAAACATTAATTCTAATGTTTTACCATTATCTAAAGCAAAAGCCATTTCTGCATCACATGATTTACCCATAGGTAAATTTTCAGCATATTTGCGTATGTCAGGACTAGGATATATTTGAAGAACTTTTCCGTTTTCATCAAATATCTTAAAATTAGAATCTGATATATACAATTTTTCATTGTCTAGAGCTATATTTTTATAAGTATAATTGATAATAATAATTTTTTCAGGTTGGTTTTCAACTGAAGGATTTTTCTTAGTTGAAACTTGCACACTGTTAATTTTTAAACTGTATACATCCTTTTCTTTTTCATCATTTCTTATTGTAGCAGTTTCACCAACTTCAAATAGCTTTTCTTGGTTTAATTTATATATTGTATAATTGTTAGTTTTAGAATCTACTAGTTTTTTATTAATAGATTCATTAATTCTATGTATAACTGAAGAATCTCCAACAAAACATCCAATGATAAAAGAAACTAAAACACAAACCACGGTAATAACATTTCTTTTAGTTAAACATTTCTTCATTTTAAATCCCCCCTTATTTCCTTGTTACAGTTATAATTCTAACATAATTGTAAAATATTTGTTAGAAGCAGTTTTTAATAAAAATTATATAACCATTTAGTTCATATATGAATTTTACTCCTTATTATACACAATATCTTGAAAAGAGTATATCCCTTAATTGTTTATATACTATATTTATTTAAAGAATAAAAAAATACCTTAGATAGAATTGCTTTTACACAAATTCCATCTAAGGTATTTTACTTATACAAGTTGTTCATTAAATATATTTTCAAGATTTAATCTTTTAACTCTATCTTTTATTTCCTCTTTGTCAATTGTATATAAATTATTTTCTTTCATTCTCTTAAAGTATTCTGCTCCGGCAAATGTATATCTATTTTTTCTACCTTGTGAAGTTGATACCATATAATTAGCATATGAAATTATATCTCCTATGGCTGTACTTCTAGGAAGTATTAACATTGGCATTCCCAATGTATACCTAACAGCATTATATCCAGCTAAAGTACCAGTTGCTATAGCTTCAGTATGCCCAACAAAAAGCCCTGATTTTTCTCCACCAACAAATAAATTATCAAGTCCAACTACTTTCATATCATCTGTTCTAGGAGATACAGCTAGATATCTTATAGAGTTACCAATTCCACCAGAATATGGGTCTATATACTTAGCTTTTTCAAGACCTTTTATTTTTCTGAGTTTTTCTATAGGGTAGTAAGTGGTCATAAGCTTGGCGTGGCCCGTATCAAGTAAAATTATATTCTCAGCAAATTCCTTTAAAGCATATTGTTGGCAAACCTTAGACTTAAGCTTATCTAAATTTATATCTTCAGGTGGAATCTTAAGAACAACTACACCTGTTCTGTCTAATTGTTCTACTATTTCTCTTGATAAAGTTTCCTTTGCAAGTTTACAGGAACCACTAAATGCTCCAAGTTCATCTCCATCTCTTTCACCTTGGAAATCTTCAACTCCAGCTCTAGCACTAAGGCTTACCCTTGGACCAAACGTTGGACACCTTAGTATACACATAGAACATCCATTTCCGTATCTTAAACAGTTACCCATAGGACCAGTAGAACCTGTTGTCTCAACAAAGGCATCAGCTTCTATTAATTCACCTGTGCTTAGGTATACTCCTTTAATTTTAGTTCCTTCTTTCTCTATATCTGAGATTCTAGAGATTAGTCTTAAGTTTATTCCTATGGATTTTAAATACTCTCTAACTTCAGGCTCTATTAGGTTAACATCATATAACCATGCATGTGCTTGTCCTACAAATTTGCTAACTATTCTAAGTTTATTAAATAGAGTAGATCTAAGCATTTCTAGAGCCCCAATAATATATATGACTCTCTCCAGTCTCACCATTAATTTTTATTTCTTCAATGATACTTTCAATCAATAGCCTTTTTTCCAACATAGTTTCACAGCTATTGTATAGATTTTTAAAATTCTTAGCATAATCAATTACATAATCTATATCTTCATTAGATATTTCAGATGTGGATTTGTCACATTTAATTTTATTTAATTCATTTAAAGAATAATTTTTTTCTTTATCTAAGTTAGATATTTCATCCATTATATATTTTGTTACTGCTTCATCTGCATAGGATAACTTAGACAGTAGATTTTTAATTTTTTTATTATATATATCTATTTTTTTATTTAGTTCTATTAATTTATTATCATTAGAACTATTTTTATCTCTTTGTTTTAACAATTCTTCAACTAAATAGTTTGTCTTTACATTTTCAAGTTTATCTATAACAGCATCATCAACAAGTGGTCCTAATAAGTTTTGTGAATCACATCTGGTTTTACCACTGTTAGCTTTCATAGTGCATGTATAGTAGTAGTTCTTAGTTCCATCTTTTCTAATTTTTCCATAACTAACTCTCATAGAAGATCCACATTTGCTGCACTTTAAAATCCCTGTAAGTAGGGCAGTTTTAGAGGTTCCTATTTTCTTATTACTAGGTTTAGATTTATAATCTAATAATCCTTGAATTTCTAGCCAATCTTTAGAATCTATTAATCCTTTATGTTTGGCAACGGCTATAATCCAATTATTTTTATCAGCTTCATGATCGTTAGATGTTTTTCCATAGGTTAATAATCCTTGTCCATTAGGTATTCCAACTACACAACAGCCTTGTTTTTTAAAGTATTTCAAAACATCCTCATTTGACTTTACATACACAGGATTTCTAAGAATATCTCTAATTGACATAGCTTGAAAATCTCCACCATTTTTACCTTTTATATTAAGAGAAAGACATTCTCTTAGAACCTTATGTATGCTTTTTTCTTTAGAATATAAATCAAATATATATTTAACTCTTATAAGTTCTTCCTCATTAGAAATCAATTTAACTAAGTTTCTTTCTTTTAACTCTGAATCTAAATAGCTTATTTTTTCTGAATCAAAGCCTAAAGGAGTTTGTCCACCAAGCCATCGTCCATTTTTGGCAAGTTCATACATATTATCTTTAACACGTTCAGCTATAGTTTCACGCTCTAATTGAGCAAATACAGAACTTATATATACCATGGCTCTCCCCATAGGAGTTGAAGTATCAAATTGTTCCTTTATAGATACAAAATCAATGTTGTTTTTTTGAAGTATTTCTAAGGTAGAAGAGAAGTCAGCCACATTTCTAGAAATTCTATCAAGTCTATAACAAATAAGAACTTGAAATTTCTTTGTTTTTGCATCCTCTATAAGCTTTTGAAAACCAGGCCTATTAGTATTGCCTCCACTAAATCCTTCATCTTCATAAATTATAAATTCAGTTATATCTTTATCTTTTAAATAGTTCTCAGCATAATCCTTACAAAGTTGAATTTGATTTTCTACAGAATCACCTTTACCAGTAAATACACTTTTTCTACTATAAACTGCTGCTATCATTTTCATATTCACCTTCATACCATTATTTAACATTATATAATATATTGTATGTTTAATATTGAGTAAGGTGTTAATTTAGAATTTGTATAAAAAAAAGACACCTTTATTAAGTGTCTAGATAAAATTTCTATGTAAATTATTTTAAGATTTTTAGTACGAAAAACATAATCCTAGTTTTTATAAAGATTAGGATTAATAAAATTTATATTTTATCAAGTTTAGAAGCAGTTGATGTTCGAAATTCAGTAAGATCAGCAGTTTGGTCATATACTGCATTAATTTTTCCTTTTAACTCATTTATATCATATTTCATAGTGTTTTGATTTCTTTCTATTTTATCTAACTTTGATAATATTTGATTTAACAGTTCTTCCATTTTAACAACTCCTTCAGATAGTAGCATTATTATTATACACTATTTAATTAATTTTATTAAAGTAGAAAATAATTCTAAATTTATAAATATCGTTTCTTAATTTATATGAAGTAAAATTAAAAATTATTAATTTAATTAAGAGATTGCTATAATTATATATTTTTTTAGAAAAGCTTATTATTGTATCAAGGAAATAAATTAGTAAGGCATATATTAAATTTAGAACTTTATTAAAACATTTTCCTATAATGTAATAAGGAGAATTTTTCAAAGGAGAATGTGGATTGTTGAAAAACCTTACTTTTAAAGTTCATTATCCAACTTATGAGAATAAAGAAGAGTTTGAAATAAGATTTGCAAAAGCATGTGCACAAATTTTAATTGATAAATATCCTCCAGAAGTTATTGATGAACTTATAAAGAGACTTAGTAGACAGTGATACCAAATTATAAAGCTAGTATTGAGGTTATTTAATCTTTTACTAGCTATTTTCATTTACATACTAATGCTAAATTGAGCATATTTTTCCTTTGAATAGTGTTATAATAATTATTAACAAAGTTTAAAGAAGTTCCTGAATTTAATCTTTTCAAATTAAAGCTTTAATAATATTTAAATGAAGGGATGTATAAAATTGAACCACATTATTAGTATGATATTATTTTTGATTTTAGGAATTTTTATTCTTATTGATTATTTTAAAGATAAAAAATTATATAGATTGTTAGCAATAATAGCTATGCTAGTAGCAAACTTTTTTCAGAGTCCGTTATCAAATAACATTAGTATAGCATTATCAAATACACTAATAGGATTATTAATTTTAATTATGATTTTAATATTTTATCTAATGTTTAAAGAGGAAAAGTTAACACGACAATAATGTTATCCTAATTTGTAAGTTATTACATATAATATACAAAATACGACAATGTTTTTATTAATAAAATGTTATAATATTTAATATAAAATTCATAAAGGGGATGGATATTTTGAAAAAACCAATTTATAAAAAATGGTGGGTTTGGGTTATAGCAGTTATTATTGTCTTCGGAATTGCAGGTTCTGCATCTTCAAACAAAAATAAAGGTAAAGACGCTGTATCCAAAAAACAAGAATCAACTGCAAGCACCGATAAAAAAGATGATAAGAAGAAAGAAGATAGTAAAGTTAACTATGATAATTTCATGAAAATTGCAATGGGATCAACATATACAGATGTAGTTAATTTACTAGGTGAAGGAACTGAAAGCACTTCATCAGAAGTAGGTGGAATAAAGACTGTAATGTATACATGGAAAGGATCAGGAGTATCTAACATGAATATTACTATTCAAAACGATGCAGTAACAGGAAAGACCCAACTAGGTCTTTCAAAGCCAACAGGCGATATAACATTAGAAAAGTATAATAAAATTGAAAATGGAATGAGCTTACAACAAGTTGAAGCAATATTAGGCAATGGGGCTCTTACATCTCAATCAAAAATTATGGATATGGAGAGCAGTATATATTCATGGGCAAATAAAGATGGTTCAAACTGCAATGTAACTTTACAGGGTGATTCAGTACAGATGAAAGCTCAGTTAAGTTTAAAATAACAGTATAATTATAGTTGAATAACTAAAACTTTAAGGTAGCCTTTATGATAAAATTATAGGCTACCTTTTAAATTTAATAGATATGAAGTTACATAAAATTATTGTTAGATTTGTTATCATACGACTCTTAAATCATATACAATGTACATAGTAAAAAAGATTTTAATTAATACTCTTAATAAAAAGCTTTAATTCATGTTATTAATGACTTGAGTTGTAGTAGTTGGAAAAGCTTTTATGGAATTAGCATCTAAATCTTCATTAAATAAGCGAACAGCTGAAATTTGATGATTTTCATAAGTATTATAGTAATAAATCCCTGACTCACTGCACATTGCTGATGTATATATTGTATTATCTTCATTACCTTCAATCATTACAACAGCACCTTTTGGTACAGCACAATTAGAAAGTATGTGAAATACACCAGTAACGCCTTCAATTTCATTGTTAATTTGTGTAATATTGTTTTTTAAGTAAGTTGCTCTAACAAAACGAGAAGGAGGAGTAAAATCTCCAGGCAATCCAAATGTACCTGATCCTTGACCAAATGCAGATAAACTTAGGCTTTCAATTTTAGAAGAATCAAGTTGTTTAGGTCTTAATCCTATATATTGACGTAAATTATTTAAGTGCCATTCAAAATTAGGGCTATTTGCCATAACTCCTACTGGATTATCAAATGCCTCAATTCCATTCTTTGTTTTCTCTATAACAATGCTTTTGCCAGACTTATCAGATAAAATCCAATGTAGTGGAGGAGTTAAATTTAATAAAGAAAGAGATTTATCAACAATTTCTATATTTTTTAAAGCCTCTTTTACTTCTTCTAAATTTCTAAATTGTGATAATGCCCACAATACAAAATCATAAGGAGCAATATTGTCCTTATTATCTACATTTTCTTTTTCGTATTCTGCAAATCCTGGAAAATAAAGAGTAGCACATGTTAAACCTTTTTCATTAACTCCATCAGCTAAAACAGGGTGGTTATCCGTAACAACTGCCATACCAACTAAAGCATATTTTGTTTTCTTTTCTTTTTTATCCGGAATATTCATCCATGTAAAATTTCTTGGAATTAGATGAACCGATTGATTAAATGCCATTCCAAAATCCATTGTTCTTCCAAGGAGGTTATATCCATCTTTTGTTTTTAAAGTTAAACTTGTACACATTTTAACACTTCCTTAACTGAAATTTTTTATATTATTAGTTTACATCTTCATGTTTATTAAGTAAAATTAAATTAACTTAATGTATAGTTAAGTAAAACTTAACAAGGGTGATATATAATGAACTTTGAACAACTTAATATAATAACAACTTTAGCAGAAGAAAAAAGCTTCTCTAAAACAGCAAATAAACTGCATATAACAACTTCAGCCGTTAGTCAAGCTGTTTCATCCTTAGAAAAAGAACTAAGTATTATAATATTTCAACGTTCTAAACAAGGAAGCTTTCCAACAACTAAAGGTCAATATATAATTAAAAATGCTTATAAAATTTTAGAAAGACAAAATGATATATATACTTATGTAAACAATAAGTTTGCTCTTCCAAAGATTAGATTAAGAATAGGTTGTATTCCCGGAATTAATTCTTCACTTATCAAGGCACTATATGATTTACAGAAGGAGTATCCTTTTGCTGAAATTTCAATAATTGAACAAAACACACAGGATCTTTTGTTATCACTGCAACAAGAAAAATTTGATTTTGCCTTAATTGCATTTTCTAATAATATTAAAAATCATAATTTACATTATGAAATCACTAAAATTATAGATGGATCATTTTATTTTGTTGCAAATAAAAAATCACCAATTTCTAATTATGAGGTTTTGGACTATGAAAGTATTATTGCTGAGCCTTTAGCTATTTATCAGGATAAATTTCTATTAAACTATTTAAGTCATATAGAAAATAAGACACAAAAACCTGCAAATATCTTATTTAAGACTAATAATTTTATTTCAATTATAAATGCTGTTGAGGAAAATATGGCTATTTCTTTTGGTCCATCATATTCTATAATGAATGAGTTTAATCATAAGAGAGATAATGTAAAAACAATACCTGTTATAGAAGATGAGAATATAATTAGCCCCTCATTATGGTTTTTAAAAATAAAAAACCATTCTTTTAATGAAATTGGAAGTGATCTACTATCACTTATAAAAGAAAAAATGAAAGTAATTGATTCACCAAGTGATTCTTTACTTTAGTATGCTAATAATATAAGAGTAGTATGCTATATTATTAAAAATAATTTAAATTCTTAATAGCTATATATTATAACAACTAAATATATAACTTATGATTAATAAAAAACACCAATAGATATCAAATATTGGTGTTTTTATTTACAGTTAAGTACCACAATCGACAAAAAATCCCTTGAAAAAATGTTATAATTACTAACGAAATCTTATTGTTTTAAGGGGGATTTAAATGAAAAAATTTAATTTAAGTGGTGGATTTGTATTTTCTCGAGCAATGCTTATACTGACATCTTTATTTCTAGGACTAGCTTTTAATGCTCCATTTTTAATTCTATTAGGTATTGCTTTAGCAATCATCTTACCAAGACAATTTGCTAAAAGCGGGTTTAGTAATATAAAAATGCTTAATAAAGCATTATGTGCAGTAACTATTTTATCTTTTATTACATCGGGTATATTACTCGGTAGGAGTAATACTCAAGTGCATAACAAAAATGTAGCAACTCAAACTTCCTCTACTATGGAAAAAAATAAAGAAGAAGATAAATCTAAACTTGAACAAGAAGAAAAAGACAAAAAAGAAAACTTAGAAAAAGCTAAAAAGCAGGAAGAAGAAAAAAAGTTAGCTGAAGAAGCTAAAAGAAAGCAACAAGAGGATATTGCAAAACAAAAGCAAATTGAAGAACAAAAGGTAAAAGCAGCTGTAGCAAAAAATTCTCAACAATCAAATGGACAATCTAGTGAAAATCAAGGAGTAATGGTTTGGTTATCTGAAACAGGTGATAAATATCATTCAAAACCAAATTGTGGAAGAATGAATCCTAAAAATGCTAGACAAGTTGATTTATCTAGCGCTAAGAAATCTTATGCCCCATGTAAAAAATGTCATCCACCAGTATAAAACAGTAACCTAGATTTTAAATCTAGGTTACTGTTTTATACTTAATAAGGAGAAGAGCAGAGTATTTTCAGTATTATTAAATAAAGGCCTTTGATAGTGGTTGCAATTCTGTAGTACATGCATGTTCATGCCCAGGAAAGTTTATATTTTTATGTCTTGATAACCTATCGGTAATATTTATTAAATCTCCACCACCAAGGGCTATTAATTCTTCAGAAGCAGTAAACCTTCCATTATTACGCATTATTCCGCCAACATTTCCAAGACCTAAAACTAAATCGGTTTTTTCAAATAATGTAACCTCTGCACCTGCTTTTTTGGCAGCAATTGCTGCGGCGCATCCAGACCAACCGCCTCCAATTACAACTATCTTCATATAAATCTTCTCCCTTCAAACACATTTTGTGGGTCACTTTGATATTTACATAGCCTTTTAACTCTACGACCTGAATATCTTGTAGTACAAGCTCCACAAATACCTTCTCCACAGCACATCTTTGTATTATTGCAGCAAGACATTTTTAACTTTTCTCCTAAAATATCTATAAGCTTTAATGTTATGATATCAACACAATCACAATGAATTAAATTAACATCATGTTTTTCTATAAATTCCATTAACATGTCTTTAAATTGTGGAGAAAGATCTCCATCAGATAAAATAGAACAAGGTATTACTGTGCAATCATATTTTTCTAAATAATTTTCTATGAATATAGAATCATAAGGATCTTTATCCATAAATATATATATTTTATTTCCATTACTATAAAGTTTCTTCAATACAGGAATCATTGGAGCCATTCCAATCCCTTTTGCTATAATAACACTAGTTCCTTCTCTCGAAGTATATATATTTTTAAGGCCAAAAACACCATTCCAAAAGGGCCCTCTTAGCATTATTTTAGAGTTTTCATCTATATTAGATAAAGTTTTAGTTTTAACCCCTTTTGTTTCAATGGCAAGCTTAATGATATTTTCCTCTGAATCAACATCCATAACAGAAATAGGCATGTCATAGAAACTATTAGTAGAAGGATGGTGTAGAAAAACATATGCACCAGGATGTATTAAATCCCTTGCAAGCTTATGTGGAACAGATATTGAATATATAATTAAGTTTTCTTCAATATCTTGTTTTTTTACCACTTGGCAAAGATATGATTTTCTTTGAGGTTTAGGTTTATTTCCATTATCAACATATTCTTTGTAAATACAAACACCTTTCCAATTAATGCAGTCACAAAAGTTCTTTCCATGCAGCTGTGAGCAAAGTATACATTCACCCGCCTCAGCTAAATGACAAGGACAAAATTCTGTTCCAGCATCTATACAATCCGCAACTTCATATTTCATTGTCATACACCCTCTCATTACCAGTATAAAAGTCTATACTATACAATATTTTCTAAAAGGATTTTTGTTACATTTTAAATACATTTAGTAAACCAATATAAGAAAAACTTTCATATTATAAAGTAATAAAACCTATAACATTTCTATATTTTAATAGAGTAGTCACGGAAGCTAATTTAGTAAATTAGAATGAATACTTCTTTAAAACTCAATAGTACGGAATTTGAAAGCATGGTATAGTATGTATATATTAGTCAATTTTAAATCGTAATTGTATAGTAAAGATTATTTGAATTTTTTTAGGAGGATTAATATGTTTGAATTTAATGCTAAAGAAGCAAAATGGTTTTTTAAGCCCCAAAATTATGTAATTGAAAAGGATAGAGTTGAAATTATAACAGACTCTAACACTGATTTTTGGCAAAGAACTTATTATGGATTTAGAAATGATAATGCTCATGTTCTATATATTACAACAGATGAAAGATATTTCTCCTTTACAGTAAAGGCAGAGTTTAATAGTACAGCACTGTTTGACCAATGTGGAGTTGCAATTTATCAAAATAGTGAAAATTGGGTAAAGGCAGGAATAGAATTTCATGACAACAATACTGCATGGCTTGGAAGTGTGGTAACAAATCATGGATATTCTGATTGGGCAACTACGGACGTTGGAGCCTTTGTAAAATGTATGTGGTATAGATTAAGCAGACGAGAGGGTGACTACTGTCTTGAAAATTCTTTTGATGGTATAAATTTCAAACAGATGCGAATTTTCCATTTGTTTGAAGGTGAAAAAGAAATTAATATTGGTTTACTTGCATGTTCACCAAGTAAAAGTTCTTTTAAGTCTGTATTTACTGAAATGAAGATAACAGATTGTTTATGGAAAGAGCACAAATCATAAAATAAGAAAAATGTTTAGTATTCTTTATAAAATGATATAAGTTCAAATCTTATGTCGTTGCTGATGCAAAGTATGAAGTGAGCATTTCTTCAAGACTTAATAGTATGGAATTTGGGAATATATTATAATATGTATATATTAGTCAACCTTAAATTGTAATTTAATCAATAGTGGTTGTTTCGAAAATCCAATATAAAAAGAAAGGATATAAAATTATGTTTGATGTTTTCAAAAAAAGTTTTCTAGTTGATTTGGATGATTCTTTAACTTATCCATCTGCACAGATAATCTGTAATGCCATTGAAAAATATTGCGTGGGTTCAAAAGAAAAGTGCCATTTTGTCAGTACCGAAAAACCAGTTACATTCTACTTAAAAGACAAATTATTTTCTGCTAAAATCATTATGGCTCGAGGTGGATATATCATTAACTGCAGAGAAGATTAATAAACAAGATTATGAGCATAATCCTGGTTACATTTATGCTACAGTTTTCTTATAGGATAAAAAAATTTAAGAATTAAGAAAAATCATAAGAGAAAGAAAGGGCACTAAATAAATAATATTCATCAATAATTTTACCCTCAATTTAAAATATATATTGTACATATGTTAAATATGTTAACTGATATTCACAGAATAATTTGAAACAGTTTTTCCTGAAAGGTCTTTATAGTAAAAATTAATATTTGTATTATCATGCTTATTTGTCAAATTCATAAGCAATCCATATGCTCCATTATTTCCTTGTTTCATGGAACCCATATTTACATATGTAAAATTAATAGGAACTTCTGAAGAAGACTCTGAGCATTGTATGGTATCACCTTTGACTTTAACTTTACCATAATTTGTGTCTTTTACAGTATGATTATGTCCCCAAAGGAATATTACATTACTATGATTATTAAGAAGAGTAAGGAGTGTTGAGGCATCTCCGGTGGCTCTTTTTCCAAAATAATGAATAGGGCAATGAGAAACAACAAAAACTGGTGTTGATGATTTTATGGAATCCAAAGAGGATTTAAGATTATTTATATCAGTTGTTGTAAATGATTTGCTTGATGAATCCATTACATATATAGCATAATTACTATTGTTAACAACTAATCCAGAAGCATATGTTCCTCCCTTACCAGACTCATGGTTGCCCTTTGCTAATATAGATGTAGTTCCACTATATTGGTTATTCACAGCAGAAACACAGGATTCTGCATCATTTGGCCCTACATAGTCACCACCAAAAATCATATAATCCAATGATAATGAAGTACTTTTCAAATTAGATAACCACTCTGTCAAATTGGGGATTTTATGGTGAATATCTGAGGTAGCTCCAATATAGCTAGTAGTGGTTGAAGTATCTGCATAAACTGTTGTTGGTAAATAAAAATTAACCATTAATGTTAGTGTAATAATAAAAGATAATAGTTTGCTGAATTTTTTAATTCTCATATAATAACACCTCTTCTTATTGTTTTAATATATATTTTTCATAATTCACCACAATAACATATACTTAATAATATTTCATATCCATTTATAGTATTAATAAAAAACCAAACATTATCCATAGATTTTATATAAAAATTAAAACAAGTAAATATATTACTAATGAATTAGAAAAATTATATATACATTAAGTTTTTTTATCAAAAGTAGTATATACATTATACAACTTTATTTAAACTAATATTGGATTTTTTTATAATATATAACCCAAGATTTTCTGAATCAATGTTAAAAGCTTTCCAATTAATTCTATAGTAATTATTTCACTGTCATGAATTAAGGATGTGTTTATATTTCTACTATTCTCTATAGATTCAGTTGTTATTTATTAATAAATATCATCAATAAATAACAAAGTTTACAATAATAAAATCTTTTAAATCTTAAATATTTATGATAATGTTGTGTTTAAATAGCTCTAATGTATATGTTAATTCCATTGATTAATTGGTAGTTTTTAATGAAAGGTTAACATAGTATATTGGGGCTTTTCTATGTGTAATTTATGTTAATTTAATATATATTACTTTGTTAAACTGTCAATTACTAAGGAGGAAGCTACAATGAAACAAACCAAAGATGAAAATAAAAAGACAGTATATATTCCTATAAAATATAAATTCATTATAGCTTTTACAATGTCAATTATTTGGATGATATTATCAATATATTTATCTTTTTCATGGTTAGAGGATTTAGCTAATGATACAAATTGGGTTATTGCTATATTTATAATAGGTGGAATTGCGTATGTTCCAGGTTGGCTTAATGCATTTTTAGTAGTTAGTTTACTTCTTGATAAGCAACCCGAATTAAAGATTAATAATCCTGATAAACCTGTAACTTTATTAATTGCTGCTTATAATGAAGAAGAAGGAATATATAATACCTTAAATTATGTAAAGGAACAGGACTATATTGGAAATATAAATATAATAGTTATTAATAATAATTCAAAAGATAACACTAAAAAAGAAATAAAAAGAGCTAAGGAAGAATTAAATTTAGCTGTTGAATGTATAGATGAACTAAAGCCAGGTAAATTTAATGCACTTAATAAGGGGCTAAAATATGTAAAAACTAAATATGTAATTACCTTGGACGCAGACACACTTTTACATAAATCAGCTGTAAAATATTTAATATCTAGAATAGAGTCTAGCAAAGATGACATTAAGGCAGTTGCAGGAACAGTTCTTGTAAGAAATAGTAGGGATAATCTACTAGCAAGGGTCCAGGAATGGGATTACTTTTTAAGTATTGCTTCTATTAAAAGAATGCAGGGATTATATCAAGGAACATTGGTAGCTCAAGGAGCTTTTAGTGTTTATAAAACACAAGCTTTAAATGAAGTAGGTGGTTGGTCCAATGCAATAGGTGAAGATATTGTGCTTACATGGGATTTTTTATCTAGAGGTTATGGAGTATATTTTGAGCCATTAGCTATTGCATTTACAGATGTTCCTACAAAGCTAAAACATTTTATTAAACAGCGTTCTAGATGGGCAAGAGGAATGATAGAAGGATTAAGAAAAGTGAAACCTTGGGAACAGAAATCAAATTATTATAAATTTCTAACAGGAATAGATTTAGTACTTCCTTATATGGATTTTTCTTTTACATTCTTTTGGATACCAGGCTTAGTATTAGCTTGTTTTGGAAAGTTTTATATTGTTGGACCTATGACAGTTTTAGTATTACCTTTAACTATGTTGACTTTTTATATTTTATATAGCTATCAAGAAAAAAATGTGTTTAGACCCCTTAATTTAAAGGTGAGAAGAAATAAAAGAGGCTTTATAATTTTTATATTATTTTATCAAATATTAATATCTCCGATTTCTTTATATGGATATATACAAGAATTATTTAATATGAAAAGAGTCTGGAAGTAGATACGTATAAATTTTTTTCTATAATTAACACTAAAAGTGACAATCAAAATCTTTGATAGTATATAAAAAAGCCATTATAGCTCAATACAATAATGAGGAAAAAGAAATTATATTAAGATTCTTAAAAGACATGAATTCAATAAATTATGTACACATTGATATGTTTTAAACATATATTTATAAAAACTAAAAAACAAAGAAGTAATCACTAAAATTAAGCGATTGCTTCTTTATTTTATTGAACAATATAGTAAATTAATTGTATACTAATTTATATTATTTCTCAAACATATTAAATCCATTGTATAAAACTTTATTTATTTTAAAAGCTATATACAATCAAACCACATATCATTAAAAACCAAGTTATTATAAATACATAAAATAGAACGTCAACTCTAATAAGACTGCTAATTTTCTTAATCACTTCATATCACCTCACTTGTAATTATCTACAAAATGCATATATTTATACAAAATATGAATAAAATATATTAACATTGTTATAAATTATCTAAATGAGACAAACCTATTTTTTATAAGTTTTTTTAAATATATTTGAAGAAAATCACTTATCCATTTTTCATTAAAGTTAATGGAATATTAGTAGGTTTTGTGTTAATTGATGATGATTTTGTGTTACATTCGAATTATGATTATTCAATGGGTGAATTTTTTATTATGTATAAATATCGTAGATTAGGAGTAGGACGATATGCAACAAAAGCTATATTTGACATGTTTCATGGAAAATGGGAAATAGGAGAACATCCGGACAATATTTCGTCTGTTAAATTTTAGAACAATATTATTGGTGAATATACAAATGGTAAATATGAAATTATAAAATCTTGCCCAGATCATGTATATCATGATGGAACATATGGTAACATTATTTTATTTGAGAATTAGCAGTTTTTGTGTAAGATAAGTATGATTTAAATGATAGGTTTAAAAGAGAGTAATATTTATGCTACTTTCTTTTATGTAATGTATTGCCATTGTGATTTATTTTGCGAAGTGTATATAAAGCGGAGGATTATTTATGAAAGATTTATTTTTAGTTGAACCTAATAAAAAATATCAAAAGAGTTTTGAAAATTACGCTCTAACATACAGAAAAATAAATGATGAACATTATTTTAATAAATATAAAAAAGCATTAGAAAATTTCCAAGATTATTTAAATGACTTACACAATTATTCCAAAGAAAACGACCTACTTCAAAGAGAGGTTATAACTTCAACATTCTGGTTAATTGATAAAAAGGAAGTTGTAGGAGTAGTGAGAATTAGACACCAAGAGGTAGAATGTGCTGGTCATATAGGTTATGATATATCACCAGATTGTAGAAATAGAGGTTATGTTTTTCAGATTTTAAAACTGGCATTGGAAAAGTCTATAAAAATAGGAATGGAAGAAGTAATTTTAACTTGTAATATAGACAATACAACCTCAAAGAAAGTTATAGAAAAGAACAACGGAAAATTATTAGGAACTATTTTTGATGAAGAGGAAAATGAATGTCTGTACAAATACAGTATTACATTAACAACTAACTAACTTTCTTTTCTGTCACTTTATTTTTATAATGCGAAGTAAAGATATTTTAGATATAATATAGATAAATATGAATTTGTAAGGGGGAACTTCGTATGAATACAGCAACATTTCTAGAAATATTAACAGTAGCAGAAAAACTAAAATGCAATACTAGGCACTCATGGACATCGAGCGGACGCCATGAAAGTGTAGCAGAACATAGCTGGCGTATTGCATTAATGGCATTATTAATGCGTGATGAATTTCCAGAGATTGATATGGACAAGGTAATTCGTATGTGTTTGATTCATGATTTAGGGGAAGCCTTTACTGGTGATATTCCTACTTTTGAGAAGAGAGAAGAAGATAGTGAAAAAGAGGATGAGATATTTTTCCAATGGATTGTAACTTTCCCTACTCCTTATCGTGAGGAATTCACAGAGCTTTTAAAGGAAATGAATGAACGTAAGACTGATGAAGCAAAGCTTTACAAAGCATTAGATAATTTAGAAGCAGTAATTCAGCATAACGAGGCGGATATTAGTACTTGGATTCCGCTAGAATATGACTTACAGTTTACTTACGGTGCTGACAAGGTGGAATTCTCATCTTATTTAAAAGAGCTGAAGAAAGAAATAGACCAAAGAACGACAGAAAAAATAGCTCAAAAGAATGAAGCTTAGTTATTTAGAATAAATAACAGGGAATACCTCGCAAATTAGGATGTTAATTTTTTCTGATCGTGAATCAAATATTTATTATTATAAGAGATTAATGAACTATTCACTATCATCAACAGTTATGCTTTTGGTGATTAGCTTTATGATGTACAAAGATTCAAGTTTATATGGAACAAAAGGACTTTGGGGTATGGAACGCTCACTGTTTTTGAAAGCGTTTTTATTTGAAACACCATTTGTCATTATTAAACTGCTTCTACTAATTATGTGTGTTTTTTCTGGAATTAGCTACTTTAAAGCATATCGCCAATATTTTATGTTAAAAGAAAAGTAGAATTTCTAGAGCTGACTAACAAGACAACAATACAGTGAATAATTAAAACTGTCTTACTATCTGTAAATATAAGATAGTTCGTAATCTTTTTATAATGCGCAGACAAATAGTAATTTATAGAATAGAAGGAACAAAGGAGAGTGTATTATGCTTGAATATAAATTTGATACCCAATTATTAATCGAAGGACACAATCTTTCGGAAGATGCAATCAACGAATATATTACAAATAATATTGAAGGTGACTGTTTGCTTGCTGTTGGTGACGATGAACTGATTAAAATTCATTTTCACACCAATACACCATGGAATGTGCTTGAGTATTGTGCTTCTTTAGGAGAAATTTATGATATCGTTGTAGAAAACATGGAACGTCAAGCCAATGGTCTTCAAGGTTAAACGCATGTTTTTCTTATAGGATGAAGAAATATAAGAATTAAGAAAAAGCATAAGGGAAAGAAAGAGGATGTCTTACAATAAGACATCCCCTTTTTGTTTTACATTAATATAATATGGATCTTTATTATTTAATTTTTCAAGTGCTCTACTAAATAATTTATAGGCTTCATTATAACTTAATTATTTTATTTTCTCTCCATCCCAACGACCATCACCTAATATTCTATATTCTGTATCTACTGCCATAGCACCATTATTATTCATATAATACCATGCATTGTTGTTATGATGAAGCCATCTAGTTACAATGGAACCACTAGAGATATAATTTCATTTTGAATATTAATACATAAAAGATAAAAGGGAATTTAATACATTTATAAAATTCTATATTATTGATGTGGTTGTATTGCGGTAAGGAATAACTATACAATACCTTCCAAAAGGATTTTTGTTACATTTTAAATATATTTAGTGAACCAATATAAGAAAAACTTTCATATTATAAAGTAATAAAACCTATAACATTTCTATATTTTAATATAGAAGGGGGGGTATATATGGATGAGCTTATAAAGTTTGTTCCTGAACAACTATATATATTAGTAGCAGGTTTATGTGTTGTAGGAGTTTTTCTTAAAAATAGTCCTAGGATAAAGGATTGGACAATACCTTGGTTATTAACAGTTTTAGGAGTTGGATTTTCAATTTCATTAAATGGATTCAATGCAACAAGTATTTTACAGGGAATAATATGCTCTGGTGTATCTGTTTATGGAAATCAATTATTTAAACAAACTATAAAAAAAAGTTAAATATATAAGAGCTTTAATTATATATTGTAGTTGAACAATATTTTTCATTTATAAAGAAAGGAGCGTTTTTGAGATAATTCTCAAAAACACTTCTTTTGTATAAATTAGGTTTTTTAGAAACTTAATAAGGTATTCTGTAACCATCTAATTGTAATCCCATGAATGAGAATTATGGTACAGCCATTAATATTCCAGCTATAAGTGAAGTTACAGAAGATAAAGCTGATCTAAAAGTAGATTGAATTCCAGCAACTGTAGATCTATGCTCTGGTTCAACTAATTCTAGTATTTGAGTGTTTTGAATTGGACCTATATACTAGAACAGTACCAAGTAATGATAATACTGCTGTAAATTTAAAAAAATACTTATATGCACTTAGTTCCTCTATTCCAAATGAATTTTGAAATGAAGTTATTAGGTTTCCACTATATTACACAGTGCATAAAATGTTAAATTTTACAATTATTTATATATAATTAGTATATTACACCTAAGATAATTGTAAAACTTTAGAAACATATAAGTAAAATAGATAAAATTCCATAAATAAAAGAAATTTCTATCACCAAAAACATATTCCAACAATATACTATATTACAAACGAAAGATAATAAGGAGGGAATTTTATGGGAAGACACAGAAGATGTTGTGATACTTGTTGTGACAATATTTGTTTAATTCCATCTGGAAACTGTAATAATAATTGTGGGTGTAGAAATTCATGTTGTAATAGTAATTGGAATAATTGTTGTGGATGGAACAATAGTTGTAATAATGGATGTGGCTGGAACAACTGGGGCGGCAATTGCGGATGCAATAATAACTGTGGATGCAATAACAATTGCGGATGTAACAGTGGTTGCGGAGGCAACAATGAATTATTATGGCTTTTATTTTTACTTGGAGGAAGATGTTAAAATAATAAGAAAAGCTCTAGGGTACCCTAGAGCTTTTTCTATACATTTAACTAATGTATTTACTATAAAAAATACTAAATTATAATGAATGATAAGTTTCTTTTAGTAAAAGAGCATCTCTTTCTAAAAAAGGACTTTCACATATTATACATCCTGTAACATTAAAATCCTTAAGAGCTCTTAAACATTGTAAAAAATCAAAATCACTTTCTAAGAATGGAAGATGATTCTTTTCACCTTTTGGACCATAGTTTATTCCAGCCATATGTATGTGAATATCCCTTAGAGCTTCTTCCCCTAAGTTTTCTTTAATGTGGCTAAGTATGTTAGCAAAATCATTATAAGACTTTAAGGCTCCATTTCCTCTAGCATGTACATGAGAGAAATCAATACATGGTTTACAACTTTCAACTTCCTTACAGATTGAAACAATTTCAGCTACATCTCCAAATTGAGTTGGTTTTCCTGTAGTCTCTAATCTATAATTTACATTGCCCTTTGGCAATCTTTTTAACTGATTTTTAATGTTTAATAATGTTTCCTCTTTTGATGATTTTAAATAAAATCCAGGATGAAAAATTAAACTTCTTCCCCCAACAGACTCTAATGCATCTGCGCCTTTAATTATTCTTTCTAAAGACTTTTCTATTTTTTCATCTTCATCAGAATTAAGGTTTATAAAATAGGATCCATGAGCAGAAAGATAAAAATTAAATTTATTTTTAGCATCTATTATGTTTTGTCTATTTTTAGCCGTAACATTAACAGACCTTACAAAAGGAAGCTCCATTGCATCTAATCCTATTTTACTTAAATGTTCAATTCCTGTAGCATAATTAAATTTATCTTTTTCTTCACCAAGTGGAAGACCTGATATTCCAAATAATAATTTATCCATATTCACCTCTAATAAAATTTAATAATTGTTTGTTAATAATTATTATAAAACAAAATATAATAAATAACAAATTTTACGGTTTGATTTATAATAATTTCTTTGATTATGATTATTTTTTTAATAAATCAACAAATTATACATAGTTTATTTAAAATAAGGAGGAAAATACTATATTATGTAGAATTATTTACTTGAGGAGGGGTAAATATGAAAGAAGAAAACATTAAAGATATTATAATCGCATTAATAAACAATGATAAGCTATGCTCCTATGGTGCCGGGGGGAAAAACACCATTGAAGAAAATACGAAACAAATAGTGGAAATGTATAAGGCTTTACAAGATGGTTTAAAGGATAGCTAAAATAAGTAAAGAAGTTCATAGTATGGACTTCTTTTTTTAGTTGTATATTCTCATAATATAATAAAATTTCCTAATGAAAAGTTAACCTCATTTTTCAGTTTTTAATGAATTTTCTTATACTCATAAATACAAATTTTACTAATTTATTTGATTTTTATCATATATATCTATATAATTTTAATGAAATTTATAAATGGGAGTGTATTTAGATATGGAAGAAAGATTACAAAAATATATGGCACGTTGTGGAGTAGCCTCCCGTAGAAAATGCGAAGAAATAATTTTAGATGGCAGAGTAAAAGTTGATGGAGTAGTTGTTACAGAGCTTGGTATAAAGGTTAATGGCAATGTAAGTAAGGTTCTTTTAGATGATAAGGAAATTAATCTAGAGGAAGTTAAAAGATATATTATGCTAAATAAACCTGAAGGATATATTACTACTGTAAAAGATGAAAAGAATAGAAAAACTATTTTAGACATTGTTAATGTAGATGAAAGAATATACCCAATTGGAAGACTTGATTATGATAGTTCAGGATTATTACTTCTTACTAATGATGGTGATATATATAATAATATAATACATCCACGAAGTGTAATTGATAAAGTGTACATAGCAAAAGTAAAAGGAATATTTACTGATGAAGAAATGAATAAGTTTAAAGGTGGAGTAGATATAGGTGGCTATATAACTTCAGATTCTAATATAGAAATTATAAAAACAATGAGAGATACTTGTAAAGTTAAAATTTCTATACATGAAGGCAAAAACAGACAGATAAGAAAAATGTGTTTAGCTTTAGGTCATGAGGTTATAACTCTTAAAAGAACTGCCATTGGGAGATTAACATTAAAAGATTTAGACAAAGGTCAGTGGAGAGAATTGTCTCTAGATGAGGTAAACTATTTAAAGAATTTATAGGAGTTGGATTTATGTATAACTATTGTGGAGAATTATGTGTTATAAATCATTACATAATTAAAACATTTTTAAAAAATAATAACATAGCTTTAGACTGTACTTTAGGAAATGGACATGACACAGATTTTCTAAAAGATAATTTTAAAGAGATTTATTCCTTTGATATTCAAAAGTGTGCAGTTGATGCTTATAAAGATAAAAACTATGAAAATGTTAATGTTATATTAGATAGTCATTCAAACATAGATAAATATCTTAATAAGAACATAGATTGTGCAATGTATAATTTAGGATTTCTTCCTGGTGGAAATAAGGAAATCACAACCCTTGGAGAAACTTCTTTAGAAAGTATAAAAAAGGCTTTAGAACTTTTAAATGAGGGTGGGCTTATTACAATAGCACTTTATAGTGGGCATGATGAAGGGAAAAAGGAAAAAGATTTATTGTATAATTTTTTTGAAACCCTTCCAAAGAACAAATATGGCGTTATGGAACACAAATATATGAATAGAAGTGAAAATGCTCCAAGTCTTATAGTTATCGAAAAAAAAATATAGATGTTTAATTTATGTGATGCAAGATTTTTTAATTATTTAATTAAAAAATCTTGCATCTTTAATTATATCCTTTAAAATGCTGTTTTTCATTCTAAAGTTAAGCAAATTCTTATTAAAAACATAATTTATATGTTATAAATTATTGTATATTATAAAAAAATTAACTAAAAAATGAAATTTATCTTGAATTGTTTATTCAATAGATGTTAAAATGAAGAAAATACTGCATATAAAATTTATTTTAAAAAGGGGTTTGAATTCAATGGAAAATACAACTACATCAAACAAAGATTTGATGAGAATTATTCAACTAAAGTTTCCAAGATTGAGTAAAGGACAAAAGTTAATAGCTGAATACATACTAAAACACTATGACAAGGCAGCATTTATGACAGCGGCTAAGCTTGGAACAAGTGTTGGAGTAAGTGAATCTACAGTTGTAAGATTTGCAAATGAGTTAGGCTTTAGTGGGTATCCTAAATTACAAAAGGCTCTTCAGGAACTTATAAAAAACAAACTTACAACAGTTCAAAGAATAGAACTTGCTAACGATTTTATAAGTGAAGAAAACGCTTTAAAGGGTGTATTAAAGGCTGATATGGAAAATATAAGAGCTACCCTTGAAAAAATAAATCATAAGACCTTTGATGAGGTTGTAGAATGCATATTTAATGCAAATAAAATATATATTATAGGTCTTAGAAGTTCAACAGCTTTATCAGAATTTTTAGGTTTCTACTTAAATGTAATTTTAGATAATGTAAAAACTGTTGGATATGGTATGAGTGATATTTTTGAACAAATGATAAATGTAGGAGAGGGAGATCTTGTAATAGGTATAGGTTTTCCAAGATATGCTATTAAAACAATAGAAGCTCTAACTTTTGCACAAAGCAGACGCGCTAATGTTGTTGCAATAACTGATAGCTTACTTTCTCCATTAGCTTCAAAAGCAGATCATACTTTAATTGCTCAAAGTAATATGGCTTCATTTGTTGATTCACTTGTAGCACCTTTGAGTGTTATAAATGCTTTAATTATAGCCGTAGGTCTTAGAGAAAAAGAGAAAATATCAACAACATATAGAGATCTTGAGAATATTTGGGAAGAATACCAAGTATATTCATATAAAAGTCTTAAGGATAAAGATAGATAATATGACAAATAGGCAATATAGTATAAAAAATATTGCCTATTTGTTTAAAAAATACGGTTTATGTAAAGGTTTTTATAAACCTTTACATAATTAGATAATATTTAGAAGGAATTTTGTAAAAATTATAGAATTAATACTACTATAAAATCACAAAATAACTAATTTTTATTCGTTTTAGGGGGTATACTATTATGACAAAAGAACCTTTAAATTCAAAAGCTTATATTGAGCAAGTTATTGAAAACGTTAAAAAAAGAAATTCTGGAGAGCCTGAATTTATTCAAGCAATAGAAGAAGTTCTAGGATCACTTGAGTCAGTATTGGACAAGCATCCTGAATATGTAGAATTAAATTTACTTGAAAGATTTGTTGAACCAGAAAGACAAATCATGTTCAGAGTTCCTTGGACTGACGACAATGGAAACGTTCAAGTTAACAGAGGATTCAGAGTACAATTTAATGGATGCATAGGACCTTACAAGGGAGGATTAAGATTCCACCCATCAGTTTATCTTGGAATAATCAAATTCTTAGGATTTGAACAAATATTAAAGAACTCTTTAACTGGTCTTCCAATAGGAGGAGGTAAAGGTGGTTCTGACTTCGACCCAAGAGGTAAATCAGATGCAGAAATAAGAAGGTTCTGTGAAAGCTTTATGACTGAATTATATAGACATATAGGACCAGATGTTGACGTGCCAGCTGGAGATATTGGAGTTGGAGCAAGAGAAATAGGATACCTTTATGGACAATATAGAAGAATAAGAGGGGCTTTCGAAAATGGAGTCTTAACTGGTAAAGGATTGTCTTACGGTGGAAGCTTAGTAAGACCAGAAGCTACAGGATTTGGAGTTGCTTACTTCTGTCAAGAAATATTAAGACATGAAGGAGAAGAATTTACTGGAAAAACTGTTGCAGTATCAGGTTTTGGTAATGTTGCATGGGGAGCATGTCAAAAGGTTGCTGATTTAGGTGGTAAAGTCGTTACACTATCAGGCCCAGATGGATATATCTATGATAAGGACGGAGTTACTACTCCTGAAAAAATAAATTACTTAGTAGAAATGAGAAACTCTGGAAGAGATAAAGTTCAAGATTATGCCGATAAATTTGGTTGCGAATTCCATGCTGGAGAAAAACCATGGAATGTTAAAGTTGATATCATAATGCCATGTGCAACTCAAAATGACATTCATTTAGAACATGCTAAACAAATAGTTGCAAATAAAATCAAATTTGTATGTGAAGCTGCAAATATGCCATGTACAAATGAAGCTGTTCAATACTTCCAAGCTAACGGCTTAATAGTAGGACCTGCTAAGGCTGCAAATGCTGGTGGAGTTGCTACATCTGCATTGGAAATGGCTCAAAACTCAATGAGATTAAGATGGACTGCTGAAGAAGTAGATGAAAAACTTCATGCAATAATGGTTAACATTCATGATACAGCTGCAAGTGTTGCAGAAACTTATGGCTTAGGATATAACCTAGTTGCAGGTGCTAATATAGCTGGATTCGTAAAAGTTGCAGAAGCTATGTACGCTCAAGGAATTTACTAAGATACTAAAGTTGAGAATTGAAAGTCACTCTCAATTCTCAACTTTAAAAAGGGGAAGCTCATAATTAAAGAGCTTCTCCTTTTTTTACCCTATAGATGATATTATAGATTTAAAATCCGTGGTTTATAACCATAACTTTCCAGTCTCAACTGTCAATCCCCAATTAAAATGTGGCATATCCACTTAAAAAAAGTATTTGACATTAAATTTAACTTTAGATATACTTTTATGTTGACTTAATAAATTAAATATGAGATATATCATTTAAGTTAAAGTAGAATTATAGAGTAACAAACAGGAGATCAAATTATGGGTAATATTATTTATTAGGGTATAAATGATTTGAATTTTAATAGTATTATAATAGATATTACGCAAAAAAATATTAACGAATTTAGGAGATGAGATTTTGAGTAAAGTTATAGTAATAGGTGCTGGTCCTGCAGGTATGATGGCAGCTGTTGAAGCAGCAAAAAACCATGAGGTTGTGCTTATAGATGGAAATGATAAATTAGGTAAAAAATTATATATAACAGGAAAAGGAAGATGTAATGTAACTAACGGAAAGGATATAGGGGAATTTTTTGATTTTATTCCTGGGAACCCACATTTCCTTTATAGTTCTTTATATACTTTTACTAATAAAGATACAATGGATTTCCTTGAAAATCAAGGAGTAAAATTAAAGGTAGAACGTGGTGATAGAGTTTTCCCTGAGTCTGATAAATCTTCTGATATTATAAGTGCTTTTCATAGAGCTTTAAAAGATAGAAACGTTTCAATTAAATTAGGAAATAAGGTATCAGAGTTTTTAAGAGAAAACAATATAATAAAGGGTGTAAAGCTTTCGGATAATTCAAAAATATTTGGAGATTACTTTATATTATGTACAGGTGGAATATCTTATCCATTAACTGGTTCAACAGGAGATGGACTTAAATTCTCTAAAAAATTAGGCCACTCTATAGTAGAGCCTAAGGCTTCTCTTGTACCTCTTCAAGGAAAAGAAGAGTGGATAAAAGAACTTCAAGGTTTATCCCTTAGAAATGTAGAAATTAAAATTTCAAATGAAAATAAAAAGGTTCTTTATAAAGACTTTGGAGAAATGTTATTTACTCATTATGGAGTTTCAGGTCCTATTATTTTAAGTGGAAGTAGAGTAGTTGAAAATAATAAAATATATAATTTATCAATTAATCTAAAGCCTGCGTTAAGTGAAAAAGAAATGGATTTAAGACTTCAAAAGGACTTTAACAAATGCATAAATAAAGATTTTAAAAATTCACTAGATGAATTATTACCAAAAAAACTTATAGATATTGTTATTAAGTTAAGTAGAATTGATCCAGATAAAAAAGTAAATCTTATTACTAAAGAGGAAAGGAAAAATCTTGGTAACCTTATACAAAACCTTACTTTAACCCTAACAGGAACAAGACCTATTGCAGAAGCAATTGTTACAGCTGGTGGAGTTAATGTTAAGGAGATAGATCCCTCTACAATGAAATCTAAATTCATAGATAACCTTTACTTTGCAGGTGAAGTAATAGACGTGGATGCCTTTACTGGAGGATACAATGTACAAATAGCCTTTTCTACAGGTTATTTAGCAGGTAATAAGGTAGGTGAATAATTAAAATGATAGCTATACGAGGAGCCATTACAATAGAGGAAAACACAGAAGAAGAAATTAAAGTAAATACTATAGAAATGGTAAAAACCATACTAGAGAAAAATAACTTAAACAAAGAAAATATCATATCAATGATATTTTCTTGCACAAATGACATAACTAAGGACTATCCCGGTAAATTTGCACGTCAAAGTCTTTCATTAAACAATGTTGCTATTATGCATTTTAATGAAATGGAAGTCGAAAATGGAAATTGTCTTCCATTATGCATAAGAGTCACAATTTTTTATGATAGAAAAATAGGGGATGTAAATCATGTGTATCTTAAAAAAGCAAGGACTTTAAGACCTGATTTATGTTATAATGATTAAAAAAGACTTTTAATGAAAGGCGGAATTTAATTGAGAATTTCAGTTGCAATAGATGGTCCAGCTGGTGCAGGCAAAAGTACCATTGCTAAAATAATTGGAGAAAAATTCAATTTAATGTACATAAATACTGGTTCTATGTATAGAGCCGTAACATTAAGATCCTTAGAAAAAGAAATAGAAGCTAATGATGTAAAGAGTGTATGCAAATTAGTATCCACTCTTGATATGCATTTTAAAAATGATAGATTAATACTTAATGGTGAGGATGTAAATGACTTAATAACAACTCCTAGAATAAGTAATAATGTATCAGCTTATGCTTCAATAAAAGAAGTAAGACAGAATCTTGTAGCTGTAATGCAAAAAATGGCTAAACAATATGATGTAATAATGGATGGAAGAGATATAGGCACAGTTGTTCTTAAAGATGCTACATTTAAGTTCTTCTTAACTGCAACACCAGAGGAACGAGCAGATAGAAGATATAACGAATTAAAGAATAAAGGTATAGATGTTAATTATGAAGAAATATTAAATGATATTATAAAACGTGATTACATTGATTCACATAGAGAAGTAGATCCTTTAAGAAAAGCTGATGATGCCATTGAAATAAATACAACAGGTCTTAATATAAATGAAGTTGTAGATAAAATAGCTTCAGTTATGGAAACTAAACTAGAGAATAGATAACCTATGCTCTCTTAAAGGAGTTGATTTTTTGAATAAGGAAATAATCCTTGCTGACAATGCAGGTTTTTGCTTTGGGGTAAAGCGTGCAGTTGATGAAGCATTAAAGGTTGAAAATAAATATAATAAGAAAATTTACACTTTAGGACCATTAATTCATAATGATGATGCTGTTAGTTATCTTAAAAGTAACAATATCTACCCTATTAATTTAGAAGATATAAAAGATCTTTCTAAGGGTGATATAGTTATAATAAGATCTCATGGAGTAGCTAAGTATGTCTATGACTTATTGGAAGAAAAGGGACTAGTTATCGAGGATGCTACTTGTCCTTATGTTACTAATATTCAAAAGAAAGCTAAGAAATATTATGATTTAGGGTATGGTATAATTATTGTTGGGGACAAGAATCATCCAGAAGTTGTTGGAATAAATGGATGGTGCAATAATAGCGCCATAATTTATAAAAATCATGAGTTTAGTGATATTATTCCAAATAAAGTTTGTATTGTTTCTCAAACTACTGAGAAGCAAGGAACCTTAGAAGAAGCAATAGCTATAGTTTCAAAACAGTGCAAAGAATTTATTGTTTTTAATACTATATGCTCAGCTACAGAACAACGTCAAAAAAGTGCCTCTGAAATTTCAAAAGAGGTAAATAAGATGATTGTAATTGGTGGAAAACATAGTTCAAATACAACTAAACTTTATGAAATATGCAAAAGCAATTGTGAAAGCACTATTCACATTGAAAGAGCAGAAGAAATTCCTATGGAGTACATAAACTCTAAGGATAATAAAATAGGGGTAACAGCAGGTGCTTCTACACCTGACTGGATTATTAAGGAGGCTTTAAATAAAATGAGCGATGAAAAAATAATGGATATGAATGATGTATTAAATTATATGGATAATAATAGTGTTAATATTCATATTGGTCAAAAACTAACTGGAAAGATAATAAGTGTTTCAAAAGATGGGGTATATTTAAATTTAAATTATAAATCTGAAGGTTTTGTTCCTAAAAGTGAACTTGGAATAAATGATGACACATGTGATCTTAAAACATTATTTAATGATGGTGAAGAAATAGAGTGTAAAGTTATAAAAATAAAAAATGAATTTGGTAATGTTGTTTTATCAAGAGTTGAAATAGAAAATGAACATATTAAGGAAGAGCTTAAACAGAAGTTTGAAGAAAAGGCTAACATAACTGTAGTTGCATCTAACGCTATAAATGGTGGTATTTTGTGTAAATATAAAGGTGTTAGTGTATTCTTACCTGCATCTTTAGTAGATTTAAAACACACTGATGATTTATCTAAGTATGAAAAGCAAGAATTAACAGTTAGAATAGTAGAATTTGTACGTGAAGGTAGAAAAGAAAAAATTGTTGCATCAAGAAAAATTCTATTATTAGAAGAAGCAAAAATTAAATCAGAAGAATCTTGGAATACTTTAGAAGTAGGAAATGTATATGAAGGTGAAGTAAAAAGAATAGCTAACTTCGGTGCCTTTGTTAATGTAAATGGAATAGATGGATTGCTTCACTTATCAGAGATAAGCTGGGGTAAGGTTGAAAATCCAAAGTCCATGTTAAAAATAGGTGAAAAAATAAATGTTAAGGTTATAGGCTTAAATAAAGAGGAAGGTAAACTGGCTCTTAGTATAAAAGCTTTAACTAATAATCCTTGGGAGAATGTAGAAGAAAATTATCCAACTGGAACTATAGCATTGGGAAAAGTTGTTAGATTTACTGACTTTGGTGCATTTGTAGAGCTTGAACCTGGAGTAGACGGTCTTGTTCATATATCTCAAATAAGCCATAATAAAGTGGAGAAGCCTCAAGATGCATTAACACTTAATGAAAATATTAAGGTTAAAATATTAGATGTTAAATCTACTGAAAAGAGAATTGCATTAAGTATAAAAGCTGTTGAATAATTGAATTTAAAAATAAACTTAGCCTTTTAAAGTGCTAGGTTTATTTTATATAATGTATATAATCTTACAATAGTTAAATAGAGAATACCATACTTAGATAATTTATTCTTATTTTTAAAAATAAATTTCCATGTCTACAGCTATTGAGATTAAACAAGATTAATGTTAAAATTTACTAAGATAAATTAATTTGAAGGGCTTAATTATGTATAGAATTGAAAGATTAAATAGTTATAACAAAGTACACATTAAAGAGTTAAATTTAAAGGCCAAAAATTTCAATAAATATAATGAAGACTTATACGAGTATTTAAATGATCATCCTTGGTATAAAAGAGTTATGCTAGGTGATAAGATATATCTTTTAAAATTTCAGGATAACTATGAGGGATTTATTTGGTATGTAAAAGAAGTAGATGGATCATTTACTATTAAAAGCTTATATATTTGTCCTGAATATGCTACTAGAAATTTATTAAGATCTGTTAGTCAAAAGGTATTTACAGGTTTAGATGGACACTTATTTTATAGCTGTACTTATAATAATGATATAAATAACATTTTAAATAGCTTAGGCTTTAAAATAAATAACTCCTTTGTTGAACTAGCTCTAGACTTAAATACTGTTGAGTATTTTCATATACCAGATCACAATATACAAGATTTTGCTGAAAATTTCCATGAAGAAACAAGATGTTTTATTCAAAATGAAGTGTTCCATTCAGAAAATAGAGTTCCTCTTAGAGTGGATGATATTATATATGAAGAAAAGCAAAATTTCTATATAAAAAAAGGTGGAATACTAATAAGAGCAAATAACAAATATGTTGGGTATGGGCAAATAATCCTCACAAATAATGAGCCTTATATAGTTAATGTTGGTATACTAAATGAATTTAGACATGATGGTCTTGGGAATATACTTATGAAGGCACTTATAAATAGGTGTAAGCATTTGAAATATGATAAAGTATATATAAGATGTTATAAAGATAATGAAGTTGCCCTTAAACTATATAAACAATTAGGTTTTAAGGAAGAAACCTCAATGTATAATTGGGTATTAAATTAATTAAAAAATCTAAAAGACAAGAAACTTAGGTCAAGTTAACCTAAGTTTCTTGTCTTTTTCTATATATAATTTGAGATTTGAAAGTTAATGTAACATATGCCTTATAGACATTTACAACTTGCAGCTTCACATCTACTATTTTCAATTTTTTTATATTCTTCTAAGCCGTATTTTAAAACTTTCATAGCATCTTCTAATTCATCACTTTTTATACAATAAGAAAGCCTTACTTCACTTTTTCCCGCTCCCTTTGTTCCATAAAAACCTTCAGCAGGGGCTACCATAACTGTTTTATCATCATAGCTAAAATCTGTTAACATCCATTTTGCAAAGTCGTCAGCATTATCTATAGGTAATTTAGCCATGACATAGAATGCTCCTGTTGGTTTCTTGCATACTACACCATCTATTTTCATAAGTCCATCAAATAATATATTTCTTCTTTTATCATATTCATTCTTTACTTCTTTGAAATAGCTTTCAGGGGTATTAATTAAATTTGCTGCTGCTATTTGTTCTATAGTAGGAACACATAATCTTGATTGACAAAGTTTTAATATTTGATGTATTAAAACTTTATTTTTAGACGCAACTAAACCTATTCTAGCTCCACAAGCACTATAACGCTTAGAGATACTGTCAATTAATATTACTCTATCTTGAACATCTTCCATATACAATGCAGATGTATATTTTAAATTGTCGTATACAAATTCTCTATATACTTCATCAGCTATTAAATATAAATTATATTCTTTAGAAATATCAGCAAGTAATCTTATCTCTTCCTCAGTGTAAACAACTCCTGTTGGGTTACCCGGGTTGGACACTAATATAGCTCTAGTTTTATCAGTTATTTTGCTTGTTATTTCTTCTTTCTTTGGAAGATGAAAACCCTCTTCAGCTTTAGTTGTAAAAGAAACTACATTAACTCCAGCACATTGGCTAAATCCATTGTAATTTGTGTAGAACGGCTCTGGTATTATTATCTCATCACCAACATCACAAATAGCCATTAAAGAGAACATTATGGCTTCACTTCCACCATAGGTAATCATTAACTCATCCTTCTCAAAGTTTATATTCCAGCCTTTATAATAATTTATAAAACTTTGAAGTAAATCATCAATTCCTTGAGAACCAGCATATGCTAAAACTTTTTCATCAAAATTATTTATAGCTTCAAAAAACTCTCTTGGAGTCTCTATATCTGGTTGACCAATGTTTAATCCATAAACCTTTTTACCATTTTTTCTTGCTTCGGCAGCAAAAGGTGCTAACTTACGTATTGGTGAAAATTGCATACTTTCTATTCTTTTTGATAATTTCATTTTATATACCCCCCATTAATTAAGTATGTAGTTATTTAAATAAATTTTCTTTTGGAACGTAAGAAAGTTTTGTGCGACCTAGAGGACTTTGAGTTTGATTAAAAAAGTAGCCTCTATCACTTATAGTTTCAAAACGTTTGCTTTGGTTTTCATCTTCGTTTTCGTTTTCTAATTTTTTTGCATCATACATAATTTTAACCTCCCTATAGGTTTTATTAATATTGTTCCCATAGGAGGGTTAAATTATTACTTTTTATAAATTTTTAAGTCAATGTCCCCATTAATAAATCTATCCATACTAATAAATTTTATATTAGTTTTTAAATGGATTAACTTATTTTTATGAATGAATTTATCACCATCGGCTTAATAATATTAATATTCTACAAATTCTTAATTATTCCTTTTAGTTTTTTATCAAAGGTGTGATTATTATTTTAATATATAATCTTATTTAAAAATACAATATAATTAATAATTAACAATATTTTATAAAAATATATTAACTTCAAAAAAAATTAACATTTTTTAACTTTTTGAAATTGAGCTCGTTTTCATAACATTTTAACAAATTAAGAACCTAAACTTGCATATATAATTCAGTGAATTTTATTGATATTATGTAAATTTTAACTAATTATTCTCATTTTAACCATTTAGGTTTTAAAAATGGTCTATACATTATTAGAATTTAATATATATTTTTTTCATAATTTGAAAGCAAAAATTCATTTATTTTTATAAATATTTTTATAAAAAAACAAATCAATGATGAAATATATATGTAAATTGGTCTATAAAATTCATAATTAAATATACTGAGATTATTTGTATAGTAGCACTTATTTATATATAGTTTTTTCATCAAGAAAATGTATTAGAGTATTATTTTCTTTGATAGTTTTAATAAACATACAAGTATCATAGATAATTATCTTTATGAGTATCTCAAAGAATATATCCAAACTTAAAAATTAGATATGCATTCAATTATCTTATATCTTAAGGTATTTATATAGAACTAACCTTCATTTACATGGGTTTCATTTTACAGTTCGTATGTTAGATAAATTAATCTAGGGAGTATTACCTTTTATTAACCATATTTAAGATAATGGAGGTGTTATATATGGTAGCTATCATATTAATTTTAAAAAACAGTGTATATTTAATGTGAATACGGTAATACTATTATTATATGCACATATTAATTGTACTGTCCTATTAAAGGATATAGGTAGTTTTCTAAGATAAAACTTAGAAACTACCTTTTTAACGTGTAATTGAGTAATTAAATATTTATTGTAAAAAATAACTTTAAATTAAGCCACTCTATAATTAAATAAGCTTGGGAGTTTGCAGGAGTAAATGTTTGAAATAATGATTGAATCAAAGACGGACTCAGGGAGAAATCTCTTAGTCCTTTTTTTCATTTTTGATTTACTATACGTATCAAAAAGCACTATTTTAAATTCAATTCAGACCTAAGTAGTGAAGCTATAACAATACCCTTAGATGAAAGTACGACTTTCAAGACTTTGTAGAATATTAATGGAATAGCAAGTGCTACTTTTTATTTCGTTTAGAAAAACTTAAGTGAAATTAAGGATTTTTAGAATTAAATTTTTTTTAAAGTGTCGAACCTAACACTATGTCGTAGTGTAATATAAAAATAGAGTTTGAAGATATAAACTAAAACTCAATAGTATGTAGATTAAGCCAATTTTAAACCATAATTATAAATTAAAAATTATTTATGTCAGCCTTGCTTAATTAAAGACAGCAAGGCTTTAATTATAAAAACAAGTTTCCTGCAAGTTAACTTTTTCTACTAAAATCAACTAAAAATCCATTTACAAGAAATGGATCAACACATAGAATGTTATTAGAGGTGATAGATATTAAAGCGTTAAATATAGGTAGATGTGTTTTTCAGAAGAGAAAAGAGAAAGGAATAACGCAGAAACAGTTGGCAGATTACATTGGAGTTTCTAAAGCATCTGTTTCAAAATGGGAATCTGGATTAAGTTATCCTGATGTTTTACTTCTTCCTGAGCTTGCAACTTATTTTAATATTTCAGTGGATGAATTATTGGGATATTCTCCACAACTTACAAGGGAAGATATTAAAAAAATTTATAATAAACTTTCACATGAATTTGCTGTAAAGCCATTTGATGAAGTAATGGAACAGTGTAACAAATTAATAAAAAAGTACTATTCCTGTTTTCCTTTTTTGCTTTCTATGATTAAATTATTATTAAACTATTCGACCTTGGTAAAAACTGAGGTAATAAAAAAAGAAATTTTTCAGCAATGTATATTGCTAAGTAAGAGAATAAAAGAGGAATCTGAGAACATTTCTGACATAAAAAATGCGAACACTATGGAAGCATTGGCAGAGATGGCACTTGGAAATAGCGAAGAAGTTATTCGCTTATTGGATAATAAATTAGCCCCATACAGTGGAGATGATGTCATACTGATTAATGCATATAAGATGCAGGGGAAAACTGCTCAAGCAAATGAAGTGAATCAAATACTACTTTACAACAATGTAATAAACACATTAACACTTCTAAACAATTATCTTTCCTTAAATATAATGGATCCAGTTTTGTTTGAAAATATATATTCTCAGGGCATTCAGATTATTGATTCTTTTCAATTGAAAGAGATTTTGACAAATGATGTTTTGGGAATTCATATTGTTGCTGCACAAGGGTATTTGATTCAACAAAAGAAAGAAAAGGCAATAGATGCATTAGAGCAATATGTTAACACTGTTTGCAGTATCCAATTTCCATTGAGTTTTAGGGGAAATGAATATTTTACTAAGGTAGATAAATGGTTTGAGGATAATAATTGTATTGGAACAAACACTCCGATAGATGGGATAACAATAAAGAAAATCTTTGTAAATACAGTTACTGAAAATCCTGCATTTACACCGTTAAGAGAAGATGAACGGTATAATTTGCTTGTTAAAAAATTAAAAAAAGTTAGGTGAAAAAAGTGAATGCAATAAATATAGAAAATATTAAAAAATCCTATGATGGTCAGATTAATGCTTTGAACAATATAAGTCTAAGTATACCGAAAGGTGAGATATTTGGATTTCTTGGCCCTAATGGTTCAGGGAAAACTACTACAGTTAGAATTCTTAATGGAATTCTTTCAGCAACATCAGGACATGCTGAAATTTTAGGGATGCCTGTGGGAAAAAATAATCTTGAGATTCATAGATTATGTGGAGTTATGACTGAAAGCTCCTCCTGTTATGAAAATCTTACTGCCGAACAAAATCTAATATTCTTTGGGAAAATGCATGGAATTGAGGAAAAATTGCTTAATGAACGTACTAATTTTATATTAAAAAAGCTGGAGTTATTAGATATAAAGAATAAAAAGGTGAAATCTTTCAGTACAGGAATGAGAAAAAGAGTTTCCTTGGCTATAGCATTAGTCCACAATCCTCAGATTTTATTCCTTGATGAACCTACTTCTGGTTTAGACCCAGAAAGTGCACTGAATGTTACAAAGCTTATAAAAGAACTTGCAGAGGAAAACGAGGTTACAATCTTTCTTTGTACCCATCAATTAAAATATGCTGAAGATATTTGTACACTATATGGTTTTATAAATAATGGCAATATCCTTGGTTTAGGTACATTTGATGAACTTGCTTCAAGGAAAAATGCAACCCTTCGATTAAAAATTAGAGGGAAAAATATTTCTAAAGAATTTGGATTTATCAATGAAGGTGATGATATATATAGCAAATCTATTTTAGGAGACAAAGAGGTAAATACTCTAATACAAGGAATACTGACAAGTGGTGGGGAAATTTATGAGGCTGCACAGCAGAAATGGTCTTTGGAGCAACTGTACTTTAAATATATAAAAGGTATATCTGATGATATAAAATTATAAGTCTGGAGTGGTGAGAATATGAATAGAAATGAAAAAGCATTGATATATAAGGATATAAATGAAATAACAAGTTCAAAACGGGTTATTATGCCTATGACTATTGTACCGATTATTCTGATTGTAATCATACCCCTAGCAATATTGATAGGTGCAAGCTTTATTGGAAATGATTCAAGTATGTTTACAAAGATGGCTCCTCTTCTAAAAAAATTGCCTTCTGAATATACAACATATACTCCAGCCCAACTTTTAATAAAAGTAACAATAAACTTTATGTTTCCATCATACTTTCTTATAATTCCAATAATGTGTTCGGGAGTTATTGGAGCCAGTAGTTTTGTAGGAGAAAAGGAGCATAAAACTCTGGAGTCTCTGCTTTACACACCAATATCCATGGAACAACTGCTTAGAGCCAAGATTTTAGGCGTCTTTGTGCCGTCTTACATGGTGACTTTAATTTCATTTATAATCTTTGGCATCATATTTAATGTAGGTGGTTTTATATATTTTGGAGGACTTATTTTTCCAGATATAAAATGGCTCATAATCATACTTTGGATTTCACCTGCAATCAATTTATTATCGCTAATATTCACTGTGATGGTATCTGCAAAGTCAGAAACCTTCCAAGAAGCACAGCAAGTAAGTGGCCTTCTTGTCATTCCAGTGATTCTTGTATTAGTGGCTCAAATGACAGGTGTACTTTTGCTCAGTAATCTTGTAATGTTTATAGGAGGTGGTGTTCTCTTGATACTTGATTATATATTGATAAAGAGGATTTCCGCTAAGTTTATTCCTGAGAAACTGCTTTAGATATCTATTATTAACCTTTTAATTTTGTTCCTCACTCAACAAATTTTTTTAAAACGAAAAAGTATCAGTAAATATACTGAAAAAATATCATCTAAAAGAAATAAACTAGGCAGACAAGTATCTTAGATGATGGTATGAATGGTATGTTTAGCATATAAGGGAGACTTGACTGTTCACGAATAGACTTAGTTCGGAGTATTCTTATTTAAAGAAACAACTGAGAAGATGAATAATTTATAAAAACATCGTAAAATTCAGATTTGAATACTATGGTGTTTTTATGTCGTAATTCAAATAAAGTTTAGCAGAATAGATTTAAAGTATGAAGTGAATATTTCCTTAAGCCTCAATAGTATGCAATTTTGAAATATGATATAGTATGTATATATTAGTAAAAATTTTGAGGCAAGGATTATTCTTAAATGATGTAAACAATATAGATTATAGACTGTTTATAGAAAATTATAATTCGGAAAAGAAGTGTTAAAATGTTTTCTTAAGTAGTTATGAAAAAATAACTTAACAGATTAATTAAATAACAAGGGAGATTTTATATGGGGAAATTAGTGAGTTTAAAATTTAAGGTAAAGAAGTCTAAAATTGCTATACTTATGCCGCTTGTGGTCTTTTCTCTTACTAGCTGTGGAAAGGTAGCAACTCAACCACCTGTAAACACGAAGTCTGACACACAATATAATTCTTCATTTTCACAACTTGAAAGTGATTATGGTGTTAAACTTGGTGTATATGCTTTTGATACAGAGACGAATAAAGAAGTCGTATATCGTGCTGATGATAGGTTTGCTTACTGTTCTACATTCAAAGCTTTAGCTGCTGGTGCTGTTTTAAAACAAGCTTCATTAGAGCAGCTTAAACAAGTAGTTAAATATAACAAAGAAGATGTTCTCTCTTATGCTCCAATTACAAAAGATAACGTTGATAAAGGCATGACCATTGAAGAAATTTGCAATGCAGCATTACGTTTTAGTGATAATACAGCTGCAAATCTTTTATTTGATCATGTAGGTGGACCTAATGGTTTTAAATCAGCACTTAATCAATTAGGGGATAACGTTACGCAACCTACACGTATAGAACCAGATCTAAACGAAGCCATACCTGAAGATATTAGGGACACTAGCACACCAAGACAATTGGCAACTGATTTGCAAGCATACACAACTGGAGATATATTAACAGATGATAAGAAAAAAATTCTTATTGATTGGATGACAGGTAATGCAACAGGCAATACACTAATTCGTGCAGGAGCACCAGAGGGCTGGGTAGTTGCTGACAAAAGCGGAACTGGTTCTTACGGAACAAGAAATGATATTGCCATAGTAATGCCCCCAAACAAAAAACCTATAATTATTGCAATATTGTCAACTCACGATACAAAAGAGGCTAAACATGATGACAAACTAATTGCTCAAGCTTCTAAAATTGTATTCGATTCTTTTACCACAACTGAAAATAACAATTAAAGTAAGTTTGTTTATATGATAAATTAGCCTATGGGTATTGCAAATGCATACTATGTACGTATGAATATATGTGAATGATTACAAAAAAGACAATAAGAAAATAATGTTGTATAATCTCCAATAGGGGGGATTTTTTTATGGGTAAAAAGAAGTTAAATATAACATTAGATCCTGAAATCTTAGAAGAATTTTGTAATCATGCATCCAAATATGGTACTTCAATTTCTGGGTGGATAGAAATCAAAATGAAAGAGTTTATTGATGAAGAAAAAGAAGTTGATGAAATTAGAAAAGAAATAAGGGCTAGGAAAGGTACTAATTAGTAAAAATAGGTAGTCTTCTTAATATGACTACCTATTTGTATATAACATACTGTATTATTTAATTATTTCTTGTAATTTAGTTAATACATGAGTTTCGTTTGTATGTATTTCTTTTATTATATCCGACATTTCCTTTAGTAATTGTCTATCCGTTGTTTCAGATAGTCTCCACATCAAATTTCCAACTTTGTCCCATTTGTTGGAAATTGTGATATATTCGATACCTAATTGTTCCATTTCTTCACAACTAACAATTTTACTTGCCTGTATTAAAAAATCTCCATACATCTTTCTGAAAATACCACCACCTGTTCCACCATCAGCATTAATCATGAAATAATTTGTAATTCCTGCTATTTTTAATTTTTCTTCATTAAATTTACTCCACTTTAATATTTCTTTAGAAAATTTATTGATACCATTTAACCCCAACAATTGTGCAGGAGCATTTAACATATTATCACAAGTTTCTTTTATTGCTGAAAATATGATAGATGATGTCACTTGTTTGTAATCATTAAACTTTATATCAAGATATTTATTGTTTGCAGGAAAAGGTCTATGGTTACTACTTCGAGCCATTTCTACTTGTTTATAATCTACCAAATGATAATCTTTGGATATATAACCATTTGGTGTTCTAATGGTATTATCAGAGTTATCTCTATCACTTATATAAAACTTCTCTGTTTCATTATCATATCCAAATATAACTACTGCGTGTCCACCAAAATGTCTATCTTCACCTAAATTTAAATAATCAAGATAAGGCATATCTGCATACACTAAAACTGGTTTATTATCATCTAATAGTTTTAGTGTTTTATCAAACGCAGTTTTATATTTACTACTTGATTTACAATTTATTTCAATATTAAGTCTTTCGCCAAGTTTTTTTTCAAACTCAAAAGGCTTAGTTCTTCCAGATACAATTGGAGATTTATCAAGATTAATATATACAAAAGATAGTCCTGAACCAATTCCAAAAATCATTTCTTCTGTAAGTGGGTATTTGTAATATTCAAATACTTGTTTTAATGCAGTAGTTATACAATGTTTACCACCGCTTGTCTTGAATTCATTAATTACTTTCTTCATTCTTAAATCCTCCTTTTTAACATTATTTTAACACTATAAATATGACAACTGTATGTCATATTTAATGTAACATATTGCTAAGTAAAATTAATAACTCTATTTTTATATTCTTTAATTTTAGTATCAACAAAAGGATTTACACTGTAGATTAGCAATCTAGAGGTACAACAGCTTTTTACCCAACTAAGAGATGCAAGAATGAAAAATATAACACAATTGCAGCAAGAAATTAAAAACATTATAAAATAAGAAAACTTCGTAAAAAAATAAACCTTACTATCAAAGGAGTAAGATTTATTCTATTGGAGTAAATTGAGCTAAATTATATGCAACAGAAAAAAATCAATAATCTACCTTATTGATTAAAACAATTTCTTATAGAAAGTAAGTATATTAATTACTTAATAAGTTATGCCGGAATATTTCTTATAAAACGTCATAAAAATACAAGCATTGTTTTTTGGAAACTAGATAATACAGTATTGAACAAATTATTCTAGATTAATATATTTAATAATTTGGAGAAATGTAATAGTAACATTTTATGTATAGAATTAATATAATGACATCAGTGAATAATTGTTATATTAAGGAAGGTTAACTATGCTATCTAGTATTGAATTTGTACGACAATCTTTAGAGTTACATCTCTTTTTTGCAAGGATTATGAAAGAACATTCATTTTTCCTAGAAATAGGTTTTACAGAAAGGGACTCAGATCTTATATGTAAGGCAGATATGTTTAGAATGGAGTTTGACCAACTTTTAGCAGATGCCATATTCTTTTCTAATGGTGTTGTAAGTAGTAGTATATTACAGTCTGGCGAAATAATAACACCATTTACATTAAAAGCTGAAATGGCTTCATCATACTTTACAGGAGTAGAAATTCAAACTAATTTGACGGAAGCAGAATCAGTATTGTCAGGAGAGAAGTTAATTGAAGCTAACCATACACTTGAAGAAAGAGTGTTTATGCTTAATGAGAGGGCTATGGCTCTGGTTTTAAAGTTAGCAGAGTTTAAGTCTTGGATATTATCAGGGGTTATATCGTGTAAAATATTTACAAACAATTTTCCTTTGCTTATAGACCATATTTTAAGAGAAGCAAAGTTTTATTATCACCTAATTGAAAGACTTCAAAATCATGCAGATATCAACTTGGAGAAAGAGGCTTATGATCAAGAAGTTTTCTGGAACAGAATTATGGCTGAACACTCCAAATTTATCCGTGGGCTTCTTGATCCTACTGAAAACGAGCTTATAGATACAGCAAATAACTTTGGAAACGAGTTTGATAAACTTACTCAAGAGGCAATAAAAGCTATGGATATGACACTACCAATTTCAGAAGTTACAGAGGATAGTCTAAAAGCAACTATAAAAATCAAAGAATTTAAGCAACAAGGTACGCAAGGATTAGTAGATTGTAAGATTAAATCCATAATAATACCATTATTAGGTGATCACACTTTAAGGGAAGCAAATCACTATTTACGATTATTAAAAATATTTAAAACAGGAAAAGTATAATAAAGTATTGTTATTATTATATAGGACGAAGAAATATAAGAATTAAGAAAAAGTATAAGGGAAAGAAAAGACATTAAATGATTAGTGTCTTTTTTAATACAGAAAGTTAGAGCATGTTAGTATTTGTTACCATGTATAAATACTTAATATCAAGGAGTTATACATATTTTTTTACAAAAGATTGTTAAGACGACACAAATTAAAAGTTAAAGATAAATACAATGGGCCGTTACAGAATTATTATATCCAGTTACATCAATAAAAATAAAAGAAAAATCGGGCAGTTTGTTCTATGAATTTAGAACCTCTAACAAGTAAAGTTAAATAATAATTGTTTAACCGATAGTATATTTTAAAATTAAATTGTAAATAATTATAAAAACATTCATATATAACCTCTTAAGAATAAAGGCAGTCTAGGAATATTCCTTAGGCTACCTTATTTTTATGTAAATATATACTTTGAATACTCTTTATTTTAAATTGCTTAATATGTTATAATACAAAGGAAATTTGTTAATAGGCTACAGTAATTAATATAAGAATTATTTCAAAAAAGCCGTAATAGAATCAGGAAATAAGGAGAGGCATAATGGAGAATACAAAAAAATTGAAATATTACATAGAGACTTGGGGCTGTCCGTTTGTATAAACAAGAAGGAATTAACGCTGAAAATCTTTAAGACGCATAAACAAATTTATTAGTTAAGCCATTTTTAAATGTTACACTGGTTATTCTTTTATCTTTCACTATTATATTATCTATAATAGAGTTCATAAAATCTCTTAATATTTCTTTACCTACATTGTTAATCACTTCTTTAAAATCTATCTTCTTAGATTTAAAGACATGGTCTAAAGCTAATATTCCAAAATCCATAAAGAAATCTAAATTCAAGTTTTCTTCTATTTCTGCAGAAGATTTTATTTTATTATTTAATTCTTCCAACTTATCATTTATTTTAGTTTTCTTAATTATATAGTTTTTTTCACTCATTCCAGCATCAGAGAATAAATATAGATCTTCTAATCTTTCTAAAGCACGTTTATATTTTGCTATTTCTTTTTTTATATTCTCCATTTCATAATCTTCAATTTCGGTTTCATTATTCTTTTTATTAAAAACGAGATCCCCTAAACCATTACAAGCATTATATATAATTTCTACATCTTCAATCCCTATTACATTTTTAAGACCTTTTATTAATTCTTTTTCAAAGTCTTCTTTGCTTAATTTCTTAAGCGATTTAGATAATCTTAATATGTTTGACACATAAGTTAATACAAAAGTACCTACAATCTTATCACTAATTGTTTTCTGATTACATCCCAAATTATTATATCTACCACTACATACATATATAGTTGGTCTAAAACCATCTAGGTTAGGTTTATCTTGTTTAGAGTACAAAGTTCCACCACATTCACCGCACTTAATTAGAGAAGCGAAGACATGGACTATACCACTTTTTCTAAAGTTAGCATTGTTATTATGTTGTGAATTTATATTCATTATCTTATTGCATTGTTCCCATAACTCTTTAGATACAATAGGGGAGTGATTATCTTCAACAACTATCCATTCTTTTTCATCTTTTACTTTGCCACGTGAAGATTCTCTATAATTATATCTATAAGTGCCTTTATAAAAAGGATTTCTTATAATATCACTTATAGTTTTGGTAGTCCAACTTCCACCTCTTTTAGTTCTTATATTATTATAATTTAGTAATTCTCTTATTGCTGTAGTAGATTTTTTAGAAAGATATTCACTATATATTAGTTTAATAGTTTTAGCTTCAATTTCATCTATAATAGGAAATTTAGCAACCTTATCCCATTTATAGCCTAAAGGCACAGGAGCACCATTCCATTTACCTTCATTAGCCCTAGAAAGCATAGTGGCTTTAACTCTTTCACCTGTTAATTTACGTTCTAATTCTGCAAACACTAATATTATCTTTAACATAGCTTCGCCCATGGCACTAGATGTATCAAATTGTTCATTCTTGCTTACAAAGCATACATTATATTTTTTAAACTCATTATACATGTCGCAAAAATCTAATAGATTTCTACTAATTCTATCTATCTTCCAAACCAAAACATGGGTAAACTCATTATTTCTAATCCTTTTCATCATGTCTTGGAAAGCTGGTCTATCTGTATTCTTAGCAGATAAACCAGCATCCTCAAATATTTCATAATCCTCAATATTAAGTGCAAACTTAGAATAGTTTATCATGTCTTTACGTTGCAAAGGTAAACTATCCTTATCGATTTGATAATGTGTACTAACTCTTATATATATAGCAGATTTATTTTTCATATTTCCCCCTTCCTTCCTCCATAAACTGCACATATGTGGGCATTCATGATTTAATAACATAGCTGTAAAATCCAATTCACACATATTGAATGTTTTAGCAAACTCTTGAACTTTTTCTAAAGTGACCCTACCGGTATTACCATTTTCTATTTTGCTTATACATTGTTGGGTTACTCCTATTCTAATTCCTAGTTGACCTTGTGTTAATCTCTTTTTTATTCTCATTAATTTTAATTTCATAATAAAAATTATATAAAAAATATGTCGTAATTTCATTGCATAAATATTGCCATTTGTCGGAAATACAACTGCATGTGGTAAAATTTCTGTTAAAATATAGTCAAGGGGGCGAACACAATGTCAAATAAAAGAATAATAAAAAAGAAAATTAAAAAGCTTCAAAATGAGAATAGGAGATTAAGAGAAATATTATTAACTATACAATTATTCATCTAATGCGGCATCAACCATTTTTTCAATCATTTTTTTAGTGGCTGGATCAAGATTATTTATTTTATCAACTCTTTTCCTCCAGTCACTTTCTAATTTATTTATTGGTCTATCATATACGCTTTTGTTAAATTCATCATCAAGTGGGAATGCATCATCAAAAAAGAAATCCTCAACAGCGATTCCCATGGCATAAGCTAATTTACTTAATGTTTCAGATTTTGGGTTTTTCTTTTTACCATTTAATATTTCATATATTGTAGTAACACCCACACTAGACTTCTCCGCCAGATGCTTGACATCAAATCCTTCACTAAGCATAGCATCTTTCAATCTTTCTTTACTAAATTTAAGCAATACATATCACTCCTTATTATTACGCTATAGCATAATAATAATATATATATAATTATTTGATAAGTCAAGGAATTAAGAGATATATTCAGAAAATAGGAGATAATCTTTCTTAATTTTACGCCATGGCGTAATTTAAAGATTGATATGTTTACGCCATGGCGTTATTATATAAACATACCAAGCGAACAAACAAAAAACAAAGCAAACAAACGAGGGGATGATAAATTGAACAATTCAAGTTGATTATAAATAAAAATACATAAAGAAAGGAAGTAGAAATAAGAATGTTACTTAATAGAATTCAACTTAAAAGGAGCGATTGATATGTCAAAGGTGATTAGATTATGAAGAGATGGTTCATATGTCCACAATGTGGGTTCAAAATGTTAATGATTGATGATAGTAAAAAAATAGAGGGAGTATATCTCTTGTGTAAAAAGTGCAAAAATGAAATCGAAATTAAAAACGAGCCAGAGCCAAAGCCAGAGCCGGTCGCCAGTTAGACGATTCAGAGAGCCAGAGCTAGAGCCAGAGCCACCAACTATTAGGTTATAGATTAAATATCTTTTAAAGATATTTAGTTATATATCTAGAAGTTAGGTGGTTTTTTCGTTGTCTTAATGTAGCCGATGCTAGTCACAAGCCTAGATTCAAAATACAGAGTGAGACGTTCTTTGAAAACTAAATAATATTTTACTAAAGAAGGTCAGAGAAGTATCGCATTCAGCGTACCAAGACCAATACCTCAATCTAGCCAGTTGGAAAACTAGACAGTGACAAGCCTGTATCAAAATAGAGAGTCAAGGTAATTTTAATTAAAGAGGTGAAGAAATGACCATAGGTGACAGAATTAAGCAGATAGCAAGCGAAAGAAATTTGACTATATCTTCAATAGCTTTAGGAAGTGAAGTTTCAGTGTCTTATTTGAATGAGATAGTAAACAATGTGAAAAAGAATCCTTCAGTATATATAGTTAAAAATATAGCTGATTACTTACAAATACCAATAGAAAATTTACTGAAGAACTAAAGGAGTAAACATGAAAGTGATAAATCTTAACAAATATAAAGCCAACAAAGAACTAGAGAAAGCTTACAAAAATTTATTAAAAACAAAATTAGGGGGTAAATAATATGTTAAAAGAAATAGTGCGAGCACAAACAGAAGGATTTAATAGGAACCCAGTAACTTTAGATAGTAGAGAGGTCGCTGAAATGTTAGAAAAAGAACATTGGCAAGTATTGAGAGATATTGAAGGTTCAAAAGATGGAAAAAGCCTTGGAATTATCCAAGTTTTATCTGACAACAAACTTGGGGTAAGCGATTATTTTATAGAAGATAGTTACAAAGACACAACTGGTAAAAATAATAAATGTTATCTAGTAACTAAAATGGGTTGTGAAGTGTTAGGGAATAAACAACAGGGCACAAAAGGTATCTTGTTTACCGCTAAATATGTTAAGAAATTCAATCAAATGGAGCAAGGAATCTTAGTTAAACAGCTTACGCCGCTAGAACAATTAAGACTTCAGTATCAAGTTATCGAGGAGCATGAGCAAGATATTAAAGATATTAAGGAAGATATAACTAATATTAAAGTAAATTCTCCTTTATTCAATATTGAATGCGATGAACTACAAAATGCAATAAAGCAAAAAGTAATTAAAATGATGGGTGGCAAACCATCAATAGCTTATGAAGATAGGTCTTTAAGAGGAAGAGTATTTGCAGATATGCAAAAAGAAGTTAAGAGACAGTTTGGGCTTAAGAGTTATAAAGCTATAAAGAGAGGTAATTTAGAAAAAGCTTATCTAATAATAGAAGAATATAAATTGCCTTATATATTAGAAAATGAAATAACTTTACTAAATAATCAAATTGCAATGTGATCTAGGAGGAAATCCCACTATGAACGATATGAAAAAAGCTTGGGAATATCTAAACTCTCATGGTATTTACACTATGGAACAATTTAAAGAAGAATGCAAAAAAGTAAAAATTAATATAGGAGTTTTTGTAACTCCGCTAAGTAATGAAAATCAAAGTTTAAATAAGAAATATTTAGAAAAAATTATATAGTAAAGGAGAATAATGAGTGATGAATGAGGAAATAAAGAAGATGTTAGTTGAAGTTACTAAAAGGTTCTTGAATTGCAGTGATGAAGAAGCAATAGAGCAAACTGATAGATGGTTAAAAATAGTACATGAAATTATGGAGGAAGAATAATGTTAAGGCTATACAGTACTTTAGTGGTATTAACGCTAATAATAATCTGTATGAATAACGTGGAGAAGAAGCCAAGCCAAGAATTAAAATGGGGTGCGGGTATTATCTGCCTAGTTCCTGTATTAATTTTCTTATTAGTAGATATGAGGTGATTTAATGGCTGATAATAAGAAATATTACTACCTTAAGATTAAAGATAATTTCTATGATACTGAGGATATAAAATTATTGCAAAGTATGGAAAATGGCTATATGTATTCTGACATACTAATGAAGTTATATCTTAAGTCTTTAAAAAATAACGGTAAGCTTGTATTTAAGGATCATATTCCTTACAATCCAAAAATGATTGCAACAATAACTGGTCATAATAGCGTAATAGTAGAAAAGGCATTAAGTATATTTAAAGATTTAGGTTTAATAGAAATATTGGATAATGGTGCAATATATATGCTTGATATACAAAACTTTATAGGCAAAAGTAGTTCTGAAGGAGATAGAAAGAGAGAGTATAGGAAGAAAATAGAAGCAGAGAAAAATAATACATTATTAATTGGACAAGTGTCCGGACAAATGTCGGACGAACATCCACCAGAGATAGAGATAGAGATAGAGTTAGAGAAAGAGATAGATATAAAGATAGAGAAAGAAGGTGCTATATCTAAAGATATAGTTAGTAACAACAAGTTGCAACCTATTATTGATAAATGGAACTCTTTAAATCTTAATAAATTAGTATCTATCAATTATGGTACTAATAGATACACCATGCTTAATGCTAGGATAAAAGAATATGGTTTAGAAAATATTTTACTTGCAATAGAAAATGTAAAAACTAGACCATTTTTGAAAGGACAAAATGATCGTGGTTGGGTTATAACGTTTGATTGGTTTGTAAAGCCTAACAATTTTATAAAAGTATTAGAAGGTAACTACAACAATAACAATAAGGAGGTATCTAATGGAAGCACTAGGGAGAATATTAAACAAGGTGAGGGCAAATACACAGGATTTAAAGTGCCAAAACCAAAACTCACAGGAAAATCTGAGTGCGACGACCTTATATAATTGTGAATTGTGCAAAGATACGGGTTATATAATAATCCCTAATGAAAATAGTCAACCAACTTTTAAACAATGCGAGTGTTTGAAAAAAGAAATAGTTAAAAGACAATGGAATAATAGTGGCATAAACATAGAAACAGCAACCCAAACATTTAATACTTTTAAAGCTTGGAATGACAGTAGCAAAGTAGCAAAAGAGACAGCTATAGAATATTTTCAAAACTTTAAGAAGATAAGGAAAAATAAACAAAATAGTATAATGCTATGTGGACAAGTTGGAAGTGGGAAGACCCACCTTAGTATTGCATTAGCAATAAACTTTATGAAAAAAGGATACAAGGTTGTGTACATGCCTTATAGAGATGTAATTACAAAGGTAAAGCAAAATATGACTGATGAAGAATATTATAAGAAAACTATAAGCAAGTACCAAGTAGCTGAAATACTTCTAATAGATGATCTATATAAGGGTAAGATTAATGAATCTGATATAAATATTATGTTTGAAATTATTAATTATAGGTACTTAAATCGTTTACCAATAATAGTTTCGAGTGAATTTGTCATGGAAAGAATGCTAAATTTTGATGAAGGCATAGGAAGTAGAATTTACCAGATGTGCAAAGATTACATTATAGAGATAGAAGGAAAGGAAAATAATTATAGGTTAAAGTAATGGAGGTTTAGAAATGTATACAAGTAAAAATATTGTAGCATACCAAAAGACTTTAGAAATCATAAGAAAAGAAAAATGCTCTCAAGCTATAGCAGCAGAAAAGGCAGGTATAAAGCATAAAGGATTTAATAAATGGTTGTTAAAGACACTAGATAAAAAAGAATACCAGAAACTAAAAAAATCTATAAAGAAAAAACCACCTGAACAGTGTACCAAAGGTAAAGTATATAAGGGTTATAGCACAATAGAAAAAGAATTTAGAGAAAAATTTAAAAATAAAAATAAAGTATATAATGTTGAAATTTTAGATTGGTTAATACAGAACGAGATTGACATTCCAGTTATTAATTTTAAAGCCATAAGCGAGGATATGGGAAAGGAGTTTATACAAATATGATTATGTTACTAGTTTTAAATTTAAGTCTAACGATTTGTGTAGGGGTTATTGTTAGTAGATTAATATATTTGAATATGGAAACAGAAAAAAAGGTTAAGGATCAAATAATTAATGCTAGGAAAGATTTAAATAAACTTGAACAGCATAGCACAGTATATTTAGAAAAAGTAATAAGAGGAGAATTAGAAGTAACCCAAGATAAAGTAGAAGACCTTAGAGAAATAATTACAAAGTCTAATGAGAATTTAGGATATGAAGTGAAAGAAATAAAGGAAATGCTTATGTTAGGGGAAAATATAAAAAAGCTAAGAAAAGAAAGAAATTTAACTCAAAAGCAATTAGCTGAGTTGATTAAAATTTCAACTTCTTATTTACAACAATTGGAACTAGGGCAAAAAGAAAATCCAAGTATAAATGTTTTAGATAAATTGGCAGAAGTTTTAAATGTTCAAGTTGACTATTTATTAGATAGGTTTGAATATAAAGATTTAAAAGTTAGTATGTTAAAAGAATTTTCAAACAAAGAATTAATTAAGGAGTTTAGAAGAAGGGGGAAAACAGTAAGTAAAAAAGAAGCAAGGTAAATTGAATAATAACGTAAATAAGACTATTGAAAGGGTGTTAATTATGAAAAAATTTAAAGTAAAGGTAGTTCAAGAAAAGGAATATGAAATAGAAATTGATGAAAGTATTATCAATGAGGAATTTATAAAAGGTTTCGAAAGATATATGCATAATTTAGATGAATGTTATGATAAATACGCATCTATAGCCTATGATATAGCATGGAATAAAGCTAATGATTCAGATTATGAAGGATATGGATGTCCTTTAATAAAAGGCGAAAGCCTTTTTAGAGATGGTCAAGAACAACAAGGAATTAATTTTACTAAGATAGACGAGGAATATGAAGATATAGAAGTAGAAGAGATTTTTAAAATAAAAGCAAGGGAAACGATAACAGACCAATTTGATAATAAAAGAATTATTTGTAACAAAGAATATGATCTTGTAAGTGAATATGATGATAAATATTCAATAGTTGATGAAACAGGAAAAACAGTGAATTTTAGCAAGAATTATTTTTATACAGTAGAAGAATAGTTATCTAATGTAAATAAGACGTCTTAATTATTTGACTAAAATAACTGAAAAGGTAAAGAGAAATTACTAAATTAGCTTAAAAGGTGAAAGAGGGTGGCGGAATGGAAAGCTATTCTGATTTTAAAAAAGAGATTGGTTTAAAGGGTGTAGAAATTGAAAAATTAACTGGATATACAAAACAAGGTTTACATTATGCATTTAACATGATTGATGAAGGAAAACAACCAGCTAAAAGATTTCTAGTATGCATTAACTGTGTTATAGAGAAAGAATTTGCAAAAGAAATAGAAAGACATGAGAAGAGAATTAGAGAATTGAAAGAGCTTAAGGAAATTTTAAGGAGGGTTAATAATGAGAGAGATTAAATTCAGAGCATGGTGCAAAAAACATAAATATATATATGATGTTTGTAGCCTTAGATTTATAGGTGATAAGGTTAGTGCTAATGATAATTCAAGTTGCATAGGAGAAGAAATTTTAATGCAATATACAGGATTAAAAGACGAAAATGGAAAAGAAATTTATGAAGGAGATATTGTGAAATTTACTGAAAGACATTATGAAAATTGTAACAAAAAAAGGTTAACAAGTGAGGAAACATCAATACAAATTGTTGTGTATGATTATTATTCTTTTGGATTAAGAGGGAGTTTGAAAGATAAAGATTTAAGACCTTTTATATGGGCATTATCTTTTGATTATAAAATTGAAGTCATAGGAAACATTTATGAGGATCAAAAATTATTAGAGTTTTAATATGAATCTATATTTGTAAATATTACGTCATAAATAATTGACTAAAATCAATAATAAATCAAAATGAATTGACGAATAAATCAGAAATAAGGAAGGTAATTGAATGAAAGAACTTTATAAAAAATTCAAAAAACTAACTGGATTTAGTTATCAAGATGTAGCTGATAAGGTAGGTGTAGATAAACAACACATACATGACTCAATGGGAAATTATTCTATGCTGTATAAAACTAGCATGGCAACAGTAATGAATTATTGTATTGATGATAAGATTGATGAACTAGAAAATCACATTAAAAGTCTTAAAGAATTAAAAAAAGAAGTGATGATTCAATCATTAAAATAAATTGAGGGAAATATGGAAGCAAAATTAATAAAAGAAAATACAACACAATTAAAGTGAGGTGTGATAATGAGGGATTGTAAATATTCTTTAGATATTATGAAAGAGGAAATAAAAAGTAAATTTATTTGTTCTGAAATAAAATATGCTTTTCAGACAAGTATAGAAGCATTGGAAAAACAAATTTCTAAAGAAGTAGATACTAATACTGTTAATAAAGGAATTGGAGTTAGTGGAGAATATGATATTGATTTTAATATGTTATGTCCTAACTGCAAACAAGTTGTAGGAGATTATGAAGCTAATGAACTTTATTATGAACATTGCCCTAATTGTGGTCAAAAATTAAAGTATACAACGCCACAAGAATAGTTCGTAATACAAAGACTTTAGGAGGAATTTATATGAATATTGAACAAGCATTAAAAGTGATGTATGAAGGTGGTAGTGTAGAATCTTTGGTATCAAATACAGCATATAATTTAGAAAAATTAGAAGATGGGTTTAGGCTTTGTGCCGAAGGTTTGCAAGTAGATTTAACTTATTTAACTAAAGAAGAAATACAGGGAGAATTTAAAGAAATTTATATATTAGAAACACAAGAACAATTCAATAACCTTAATGATGAAGAAAGAGCCAAGTTAATAGATAAAACATTTGAAGGGGTAAATAATAAAAGAAAATTTGATAAAGAAATTAGAGGAATTAGTTAATATATCATACAAATAGAGTTTTGTAAAAAAGACGAACTTGTAAGCATTATTTACAAGTTGAAAGGAGAATTTATGTACGAATTATTAATGACTATAAATACAGAAATAATTAATAAGTTAGTTGCTTCAGGATTAGTTGAAAAGAAAATGGAAAATGGACTAAGGCTATGTACAGATAAGCCAGAAGAAGCAAAAAAGTTTCTTGAAAATTGTCAGTACAAAGCGACAATTATTGAGTATGGGAACTATTCGGAAATTCCGATTAGTTCAAAATTCTAAGTTTGTAAATAAGGTGACAGAAAGTAGGTGAAGGTTTGAAGGTAGGTTTAATTGATGTTGATGGACATAACTTTCCAAACTTGGCTTTAATGAAAATATCAGCATGGCATAAAAAGCAAGGTGATAATGTTGAAATGTTTTTCCCTATGATGCACTATGACAGAGTTTATATGAGTAAGGTATTTACTTTCACTAAAGACTTTGATACATGTGTCAACGCTGATGAGATAATCAAAGGTGGTACAGGCTATGACTTACAAAATAAATTGCCTATAGAAATAGAACACCAATACCCAGATTACTCTCTTTATAATATAAAAGATACAGCATATGGGTATTTGACAAGAGGGTGCCCGAGAGGATGTGAATTTTGCATAGTAGCAGAAAAGGAAGGACAATGCAGTAAGAAAGTTGCAGATTTGAATCAGTTTTGGAATGGTCAAAAAGAAATAAAACTTTTGGATCCTAATCTAATAGCTTGTGCCCAGTGGAAAGAACTATTACAGCAACTTATAGATAGTAATTCATGGGTAGATTTTACGCAAGGGTTAGATATAAGGCTTATGACAGATGAAAAAGCTAAAATGATAAATAAATTAAAACTAAAAATGTTACATTTCGCATGGGACAATTATGAATTTAAGACTTATGAAAAATTAAAAGAATTTAGACCATTATTAGATTTTAACTTTAGAAAACTTAGAGTGTATGTATTAACTAATTTTAATACCACTATAGAACAGGATTTAGAAAGGATATATAAACTTAAAGAATTAGACTATGATCCATACGTGATGATATATGAAAAATGGAATGCACCAAAAAATATTAAGCAACTTCAAAGATGGGTAAATAGTAAATGGATTTTTAGAAGTTGTGATAAATTTGAGGATTATATAGCTTAATAAATGTCGCAATGCAAATATGTTGTGGAGGAAGTAGGTGAATAAATGACAGAAAACACAATTAAAGATTTAGCGTTTAGCTTATTAGTATTGTTAGCAGTTTTATTTTTTAGAGATATCCCATTAGAATTTCAGGGGATTGCTGGAGCAATATATGGGATGCTAATAGTATTTACTAGGATTAAGAATAAATAAGATATTATTTAGGAAATCATATAAAATAGTTCCAAGTGAGGATATTGTTATAACTCTATATTATCACTTGGGAATCAATTGCAAGGTGATAGTATGAAAACTGATGTTTATTTTAGAGTTATGGATAAAGAAAAAATATGGTTTAGAAAGGTAACTATATCTCATGAGAATGCTATTAATACAGACTTAAGGCGATTGGTAGATTGGGATTTTAGATATAAGGTAGACCAGATCACAAAAGAGGAATATATAAATAGAAGTTTACCAACTGAAAAAATGAAAGATATAAACGGAGAAGAATATTACCAATTTAAACTATGCTAGGAGGAGGTTTTGATTATATGGGTAAAAAGTATATTATTTCTAAGGAAAGACAAGAAGGGATAGAACAAAAATTATATAATTTTTATGATAAGGAAAAAAAGATAAAAAGCTTAAAACACAAAATTGAATATATAAAAAAGCAAATACAACAAATACAAAGCGAAAAAATGGATTACGTTGGGTATAAGAGCCCTTCTTGGGATGAAAAAGTTCAAACCTCTAGTAGTAACACATCTTATGCAGAAACAGAATTGATTAGAATTGAGGAGAGAAAGGAGAAAAGAATAAATACACTTAAAGATCATATTGAGGAAATAGAAGATATTATTTTAAATATAGAAATGGATAATTCCATTTTAGAATACAATATAGTTTATTTAGAAGAAGATATTAAAAAATTGCTTAAAATGTTATACAAGGATAAGAGAACAGAAACTAGTATAGGTAGAGAACTTAATTTGGATCAAAGTGTCATTAATAAAAGAAAATCCAATATTCTAGGAATAATAGCAAACTGGGAAGATTTGGGCGTACGCAAATAATAACTATAGAAGAATAGGGGGATAAAGGTATGTATTCTAATGTAACATGTAAAGATGAAGTTGTTATAAAAATGGTAGGAAGATTAACAATTGAATTTCCTGAGTATAAGGATCAATTGAAAATAAGGGAAATTATTGAGGAAGTCCTATACAAGTATGATATAAATCCACAGGAAACAGGCTTAATAACTAGTGACATTGAAGAAAAATTAAATATATATTTAGCTTCTAAAAAGTTAGATGGACTAAGCGAAAAAACATTAAAAAACTATAGAAATAATTTAACTATATTTGCAAGTTATTTGAGAAAACCAATAGCAACAATACAGAAATATCCATATTGAAATCATTTTTTTCATGGTTAGTTGGTGAAGAATATATACCTAAAAACCCTGCTCTAAAGTTAAAACAAACAAAACAACCTAAGCGACTTAGAAATGCTTTGACAGAAGAAGAATTAGAAATATTTAAAAATGCATGTAAAACTTTAAGAGAAAAAACTATAGTGGAGTTTCTCGTAAGTACTGGATGTAGATTAAGTGAAGTAGTAAATGCCAATATAAAAGATATAAATTGGAGTGAAAAAAGTTTATATGTAATAGGAAAGGGAGACAAGCAACGAAAAGTATATTTTAATACCAGGACGAAATTATTATTGAAGTCATATTTAGAAAGTAGAAATGATAACAACGAAGCTTTGTTTGTAACATCTAAAAAACCTAATAGTAGATTAGGAGCAAGAAGCATTCAAAGAGAACTTAAGAATATATCAAATAGAACTAATTCTGAAAAGTCAATTTTTCCACATTTAATGAGGCATACATTTGCAACTCATAAACTTAACTCAGGTATGTCGTTGTCAGTGCTACAACATATAATGGGGCATGACAATCCAGCAACAACTCAGATTTATGCTTCATTAAATGAAGAAAATATACTCCATGAATATAGAAGGGTATCTTAAAAAGTTGCATAAAAGTTGCATAATAATATCACTTATAAAGATTATAATTAAATTGTACAGTCAGTACAGGGTAGGCTTTAGTAGAACTATTATAAGACCTACCCTTAATTTTTTATAAGGAGGGATTATTATTGAATTTTGTTGAACCTATTCGTGATCCAGATATATTTCATGATATACAAGCTACTTTAAAAAAAGAAAATCCAAGGAACTATGTACTTATAATGACTGGTACTTATGCAGGACTAAGAATTTCAGATGTTTTAAAACTCAAAGTTAAAGATGTAAAAGGCAAGAAGTATATAGACATTAAAGAAAAGAAGACAGGTAAAAGAAACATAATAGAGATTAATCCAGAATTAAAAGAAGCTTATAAAGAGTATTGTAAATATATGAATCAAGAAGATTATTTGTTTAGAAAGAGCGATATCAATAAACCTATTAGTCGAGTAAGGGCATGGAAGATAATGAAAGAAATAGGAGAAAGGTTCAAAGTGCCTAATTTAGGAACTCATACCTTAAGAAAGACATTCGGATATCACTATTACAAAAAGACAGGAGATATAGCAACCCTAATGAACATGTTTAATCATTCTAAAGAATCCATAACATTAAGATATATTGGTAGTACACAAGATACTATGAATAAGGCAAGAAGAGAGTTTAAGATATAAACCTTTTTTATTTAACATGGTAGTTAACACAATGAGGCTATGTTAACCAATTAAAATAAATATGACCTAAAGCAATATTAACACAAGGCTTAAGGGTGATTTGAAAGGGTTAACAAAATATAAAATATGTTAAGTGATAGGAAAAGAAGAAGTAGAATTATGAGTAACATGGTTATTTTCATAAATATGAATTATGTTTAAATATGATGGTATAATACAACTATAATTTAGGAGGTATATTATGGAACTTAAAGAATTATTAAAGATATGTAGTGAAGGGTGTATATATCTTTATAAAGGCAATGAAACTATAATGTTGGTAGCAATGAAAACAGGTGGGTATTGTGTTCTAGTTGGGATAGACGAAGAAGAAATAGGTGCTAATGAAAAGTATGGAGAATGTGAAGTAGAACATATATATGTTAATGAAGACGAGAGCTTAGCAATATGTTTAAAATAATAGGAAGTTAAGTATGAATAATATGGTTAGTTTGAAAACGTGCATAATATTTGCATAATATTTGCATAAAAATTAAGATTAAAAGTAATATAATAGTATTATGGAGTAATGAAGAGAGCAGGAAATATATTTCTGCTCTCTTTTTATTTGGGAGGGAATATATAATGGAAAAAGCATTGTTAATATGTATAAGTGGACATGCAAAAGGTAATACGGCTTATAGAATAGGAATAAAAGAGCTTCAAGTAAAAATGACACCAAAGTATGATGATTCTAATTTATATTTGGGTTCTGATTTAACTGGAAATCTTATATTGAGTAATGAACAATACAATGAGATTAAAGGAAATCCAAGATGTATTTATGGGCAAATTGTCTTTAAAAAAGATAATGAACTTACTTTAATAAATAGGGTTAAGTTTAAAGAGGAAGATATCAAACTATGTGAACTTGGTTACAAAGTTAATTTTACTTACGGTGATTTCAAGTGTATGGAGATAAGATAGGAGAAAATATGAACTTTGAAAAGATGATTGATAAGTACTTAAAAGAATCAGAATCAAAACAAAGATATTTAAATAAAAGAGCCGATAAAAAAGCGGGTAAAAGAAAAATTAAATTAAATAGAGAGAAAAGATAGGAGATGTGTAAAGCAATGATTAATGAAATGAAAGAGATGTGTTTAAAAATATTAGCTGAAATATCTATAAGAGAGTTGAAAGAAGCATATAAAAAAGATATATTAAAAGCTTTAAAGGAAAATGATGAAAGTTTTATCCCAAATAATCGTATTATAGAAGCACTATCAAAAACATTAGAAGAAATTAAAAAAGAAGGTGCTCAAAGTGAATAGTGGAAGAATAATATTAAATGGTAGAACTATTGTTGATGTACAGAATGTAAAAGCATATGTAATTCCTGATGAACGATTTTTAAGTGAAATAAAAAAAGGATATGGACACTTTCACATTGGTATACATGATGATTGTAAAAGGGTAGAACGAATTTTAGGTGATGAAGAATTTGAAATTATAGTTAGGAATAATGTAGGTATAACTACTTTAGTTAAAGTAGGAATAAAAGAAATTAATGGAAGTTGTTTCGAAATAGAATTCGAAGATTTTAAAACAAAAGAAATTAAGCAAATAATTTAGATAATATGTTAATGAAGCAATGCAGATGTGGAAAAATAATACCACTGGGAATAAAATATTGTGATAAGTGTAAACAAATATCTGAAAGGAATAAGAGCGAAAGAAATAAATTTTATGATGAAAACTTAAGAAAAAATAAAAATACATACGGCTCTAAAAGATGGAAGCAATTAAGCATATTATGTAGTAATAAATTTAATGGCATGGACATTTACAAACTTTACAAATATGGTATTATTAAACAAGGAGAATTAAGTCATCACGTAATAGAAATAAATGAAGATGAAAGTAAAATCTACGATATAGATAATTTAATTTGGTTGACAGATGGAAGTCATAAGGAAATACATAAAGAGTATAGAAAAGGTGGTCAAGCAAAAATTAATATGCAAGATTACTTATTTAAAATAATTGAAAGATATATTGAGGATTATGAAATTTAATTTTACATAAACATATTTGTAAAGGGTGGTTGTGAATATGGGCTTAAATTTTAGAAAGAGTATAAGGATAGGAAAAAATACAAGAATAAACTTAAGCAGAAAAGGTGGCATAGGTATTTCTACAGGCATTAAAGGCTCTAGGGTTAGCATGAATAAACAAGGCACTCGAAAGACTATAGGTGCTAAAGGAGTTTATTATACTGAACAAAAAAGTTGGAAAAATAAAGATAAAAATAGAATAGATATAGAAGAACAAATAAGACAAAGGGAAGCAATAGATAACAGTACTTTCTTAACATTGTGTGATTGTAATAATCAATACTGGAATGCTAAGAGAGATAAGTGGCTAAGTGATTATGGATTAGAAGGATATTCATTAACTAGGAAAGAAAAGAAAAGGGGAAGAATAGGTATATGGTTGGCATTACTATTGATCGTAGGCTTCCCAATTGCTATGATATTTCCGATTGCTGGGTTGGTAGTCGTGCCACTGCTCCTATTGTTTGTGTATAAGGGCATAAAACAATTAGTGCATTGGAAGAAGAACACCGTTAACTGGGTGCTAGAAGATGCTAGAGATAAGGGAATGATTAAAGATAGTAGTATTAATATAGTAAAGTAATGATAAGAGAGTGGTTGAGTGCTACTCTCTTTTGTTATGCGCATAAATTAGGAGGTGCGAGTATGTGGTGGATAGTAGTTATAACTGTGGGATTATCAATAGCATCCTGTGTTATAAATCTTATTAGTTCTAAAGAGAATGCTGGTTATAGATTTTGGGTGCTATTGATGTTGGTACTATATTGTATCGTTATGTGGTTTGCGTGCATGCATAAGTATTGCTAAAAATTTTAAGTGGGGGGAGTAGTTAATAATTATTAGCGATTAGCTTGTGACCGAAGCCCCTGTGTTCTCTCGCAAAAACTCCCTTTATGAGATAAATTTGAATTATCAATAGAAAGTGAGGTGGTGAAGATAGGAAGACCTAGGCAACCGGTAGATTTAATTATCGCAAATGGCAAAAAACATTTAACAAAATTAGAGATTGAAAATAGAAAATCAACGGAAGTTAAGGCGAAAAATGACAACATTGAGCCACCTTCACGCCTAACTAAAAAACAGAAAGACAGATTTAATTATTGGGCTGCTGAACTTTTAAGTGCACAAGTATTAACTAATTTAGATGTAGAAAGTTTAGCAAGATATGTTGCCTTAGAGGAACAGTATAATAAAATAACCAAGAAGATTAATAAGTTAGATGTATTAGATCCAGATTATGACGAAGTGCTAATAAAACAAACTAAGGTATATACAATGCTTAGCAAAAGTTCTAATGAATTATGCTTAAATATTTTAAGTCGTAGTAAAGTTGTAGTTCCTAAAAAAGAAGATAATTCAAAGAAAAATAAATTTGAAAAATTCGGTGTAGGTAATGGATAGAGTTACCCAGTATTGTTATGATGTTTTAGATAATAAAATAATTGCTGGAGAATCCATAAAACTAGCATGTTGCAGACATTTAGAAGATTTAGAAAAAAGTAAATTAGCACCATATAGATATAAATTTGATATTGATAAAGCACACCATATTATTGATTTTGCGGAAACTTTAACCCTTATAGAAGGAAGTGAAGGAGCAAAAAGCTTAGTTTTATATTCATTTCAATGTTTTATATTAGGCTCTTTGATGGGGTGGGTTGACAAAGAAACTGGATATAGGAGATTTAGACAAAGCTACATACAGATGGGTCGGCAAAATGGTAAATCTCTATTAAGTGGTGTTTTAACTACATATCATGGTAATTTTATTAACTATAACTATGGATTAATATTATTAGGTGCAACAAAGTCAGATCAAGCCAAAATAGTTTATAAAGAAGCTGTAAAATTCATAGATAGTGATGAAGATTTAAAAGAATTATTTGAAGTAAAAGAATATAAAAGTGAAATAGAATGTAATTTAACAAATAATCTTATACGTGCAGTTGGTAGAGATACCAAAAGTCTAGATGGATTTAGGGCAATATATGGTTCTGTAGATGAATTTCATGCACATAAAGATAATCAAATGTATTCATTGATTAAAGATGGACAAAAGAAATTAAAAGAAGCATTATTAAATGTAATAACAACAGCTGGTTTTAATTTAGAAGGACCTTGTCACAAGCTTTATAGGTATTGTAAAGAAGTGTTGGAAGGAAAAGAAAAAAACGAAACACAATTTATATTCATAGCTGAATTAGATAAGGATGATGATCTAGAAGATAGCTATAATTATTTTAAAGCTAACCCAACATTACAATATGATGAATTTGCACAAGAAACTATTAAAACAGACTATGCACAAGCTAAAAAAATGGGTGGTACAGATTGGAATAACTTTCTTACTAAACAACTTGATATGTGGGTTGCTTTTACTGAAACAAAATATATGAACATGGATAGCTGGTATAAATGTGCTACAAATAAAACCTTAGAGGATTTTAGAAGCCAAGAATGTAATATTGGTATGGACTTATCCAGTGGTGGAGATTTAACAAGCATATGTTTTGAGTTTGTTTGGTTTGAAGATGATGAAAGAAAATATTTTGTGCATCAACATTCCTTTATGCCAGTGAATAGAGTTAAAGAGCATGAACAAACAGATAATGCACCGTATAAACTTTGGATAAAGAAGGGGTTATTAACTGTAACTCATGCTGGTGGTGGAGTAAAAACAGATTATAAAGAGGTAATTAAATATATAAAAGAACAGATTAGATTATATGACTTAAAAATAAAGTGCATATATTATGACCAAGCCAATGCAAGTGCCTTTCTTGCTGACTTAGAAAGTGAGGGTTGGGATACATTGGATGTTTACCAAAATAGTAAATCTTTAAATGATAGTGTTATGGACATAAAATATAGCGTTGAAGCTGGTAATGTAGAATATAATAAAAAAGATGAATTATTAACGTGGGCTATAAATAATTGCGAATTAACAAAACCATACCAAGGGAAAGTAATGCTTGATAAGAATAGTAGATTTAAAAGAATAGACCCTATAGCTTGTTGGGTAGATAGTCATAAGTTTACAATGAGGGTTGAAGATGGATGTTATAATCCGATTGATGCACTTTTAAAGGCAAGTGAGGACTGGTAGGAGGTAAAAATAAGATATGAAAGAAAAATTAAATAAATTGCTTGAAAAAACCATTTTTAATGAATTATTCGTTATAGATGTGTTTTTTTTTATTGGCATAATCATTGTAACGATAACTAACTTTATAATAAACTTGTTCTTTGGTTTGTATTTTTTAGGAACGTTATTTATAATTTACAGCTTATTTTTATTTCATTGTAGAAAGTGAGGTGATTTAGAATTATTTTCAATAAACTCGAAAAGAGAGAGGGTGCAAATGAAGGTTTAAATAAATACACCTGGACATCTTTAAGCGAAAATGGTTATGAAATAGATACAAAAGATTTAAAAGAAATAACTTATTTCACTTGTTTAAAAATTATATCTGAAAGTATTGCAAAATGTCCCATAGTAGTTAAAAGGGAAACCGAAAAAGGCGAAGTAATTGCTAAAGAACATAAATTATTTGAGTTACTTAAATTACGTCCTAATGAAAATATGACCGCCATAGATTGTATAAAATCTTTTGTAGCAAGAGCAAAACATGAGGGTATATCAGCTTTATACATAAATAGAGACAAAGATTCTAATGTAGTTGGATTATACCCTGTTGAGATAACTAACATAATTATAGATAATGCTGGTCTATTAAGAAGTAATAAAAAAAATAAAATATTATATGAATTCAAGTTAGATACTCAAATAGGTACATGTTTTGAAGATGATTTAATAATACTCAAGGATTTAACATTAGATGGGATATATACTAAAGCAGTTAGAAAGACATTAAGGCAAAACTTAGATACTTCTATAAAGAGCCAAACTTATCTGAATACCTTATTTGGTGCCGGATTAACTAATAAATTAGTAGTACAAATGACAAGTGATATAAAAGAAGATTCTGCCATAAAAAAGCTACAGGATAGATTTGATAGATTATATAGAAGCAATGGAAGAACTTTTTTAGTTCCAGCTGGATACAATGTACAGGCTTTAAACTTATCTTTAGCAGATGCACAATATCATCAACTAAGACTTTTGAGTAAGGAGGAAATAGCAGGAGCCTTTGGTGTTCCGTTAACTAAGTTAGGATTTGTAAAAGAAAATGCTAAGAGTGAAGAGCAGGATAATTTAAAATTTCTTACAGATACTTTATTAGTCATATTTGAAGCTATAGAACAGGAGATGGATTATAAATTATTATCTGAAACAGAAAGGAAACAAGGTTATAAGATAAGATTTAATATTAATGTTTTATTAAGAACAGATAGTCAAACACAAGCAAATATAATAAATGCTTATGTAAGAAATGGGGTTTATGATTTAGATATGGCAAAAGGTATATTAGGCTTAGAAAAATTAGGCGGAGAACCTATCATTACTCTACCTTCTGGACAGGTATTGTTAAAAGACTTATTAAATGGGAATACAAGTTATCAAAAGGGCTATAAAACACCTAAAAGTATTGAGAAGGAAAATAAAAAAGATACCTTAGAAGAAGTCAAAGGCGGTGATGAAAATGGATAAAAGAGAATTTAGAAATATAGAACAATATGAAATAAGAGAAGTAACGGAAGATCAAAATGTTGTTATAGAAGGTTATATTGCAAAGTTTGATAGTGTCACAGAACTTTGGGAAGGGTATTACGAGAAAATAGATAGAGGGGCTTTTGACGATACATTGAAAGATGGTCATAACATATTTTTGTTATATCATCATGATTGGACAAAGCCTTTAGCTTCAACTAAAACTGGAACTTTAGAGTTAAATGCTGATAACTTAGGATTGAGATTTAAAGCAACTGTAAATAATAAACTTAGCTATGCAAGAGACACTATTGAATTAGTAAGACAAGGCTTAATACAAGGTTGCAGTTTTGGGTTTTGCTCTATAAAAGAAGATTTTGATTTTGATACTGAAAAGAATATAATGACAAGAACTTTATTAAAAGTAGAATTGTACGAGGGTTCTGTTTTATGTATACCACAATATGATGATACAACCGTATTTACAAGAGCAAAAGAATTAGCAACAGAAGAAAGAAAAAAGATAGAAAAAGAAAATGAATTAAAAGAATTAAATATTGATCTACAACTATTAGAGATAGAAAATTCTATACTTTGATAGTTATTTTTATGCAAAAAAATAAAAGGTAAGGTGAATTATGAAAACAATAGAATTAAGACAGGAAATAGCAACAAAAACAGAGGATTTAAAAACAAAGCTTGAAGCTAGAGATTTAGAAGGTGCTAAAGTAGTAAAAGAAGAGATAAGAAAATCTAAAGGATTACTAGCTATAGCGGAAGAACAGGAGCGAGAAGAAAAAAGGGATTTGGAAAACCAAAGAAACGAAAAAGGGTCTATAAATCAAATAGGGAAAACAAATGAAATGAGGGCATTGATAAAAAAAGTAATGGGTGAAGAAATGACAACAGAAGAAAGAGCAATAGTAAAAACTACAGACAATGCTCCAGTTATACCTAAACAATTTTTAAATAGATTAATAGAATTACAAAAAGGATTTGGTTCTTTAAAACAATATACAGATATTATACCAGTTACAAAAAATGAAGGAACATTTCCACTTGTAGATTTAGATCAAAACGAATTAAAGGATATTGCAGAAGGAGAAGACATAGTTGATGGAACACTAGTTACAAGAGACCAAAATTATAAGTGTTCTAAAGTAGGACTTAAACAAGTATTAACAAGTGAATTAGTGGAAGATGCAGAAGTGGAAATCGAAAGTTTATGTACTAAAAACTTTGTAAATATAACAGTAGCAAAAGAAAATGCAAAGATATTAAAAATTATAAAAGAAAATGCTACAGTTGTTGAATCAACTAAAAAGGACTATACAGAGATAAATAACTTAATAGATAGTTCGTTACCTTCTGTTAAAAATGGATTATCTACCATAACAAATGTTACAGGCTTTTGTTACTTAAAGAATCTAACAGATAAGAACGGAAGACCTTTAAATTTAGTAACAATGATAGGTGATAAGTATTACTTTAATGGAAAGGAATTAATAACTGTAGATGATGCTTTATTATCACCATTAACAGAAGGAAATAAAATATTTTATGTAGCTAATATAAAAGAAGCAATTAAATTTATGGATAGAAAGGCATCTACCATAGAGAGATGGAGAAAGCCAGACAATGACACATATAATATATCTATCTTAGAAAGATTTGACGTAGTTAAAGGATCAGTAAGAAGTATAAAGAGCATTGAATTTTAATAATTATTTTAAATTGATGTTACTTTATTTAATGAAAAGTAGGTGGTCAATTTGACTTTAGAAGAAGCAAAAGAGTATTTGCATATAGATTATGAAGAACCGTTACTCCCAAGCATAATAGAAGAAGCTGAAATATATATTGATTTTATGGTTGGAGAAGGCTATAAAACAGATGAAAAAGCTGTAAAACTAGCTGGGATCCTACAGAAAAAATTAATTAATGATATGTATGAAAATAGAAGTGCAGAAGTACCTGAGGGTACTAAACAAGACAAGATTGTTACAAGTATTTTAGATAAATTATCTTTATTTTAAGAGTGTCAAAAATGGCACTCTTAATTTAATTAAAAGAAAGAAGGGTTAATGTTATGAAGATTAATAGATATAAAAATTATGGCAAATAGGAGTTTAACTAATGATTTAAATAACAGGGCTGAATTGTGGGGTATGGGAGATGGTAAAGATGATTGGGGAGAAATTGGAAGAGAACCAGTAAGGTTAAAAGGTTTGATTTATTGCAATATAGTGCCATCTGGATACAGCAATAAGGAAAATCCGGTAACTTCTAAATATGAACATACACATAAGTTTAAAGTAAGATACTTAAGTATTAAAAATCCAAGTAGAGATATGTTTTTCATACATGATAAATTAAAGTATGAGTTTGAAGCATGGGACAAGGATTTTAAACATAGGGAATATTACAATATATTTACTAAATTGATAATAGAATAGGGGGGTAAATATATGACGGATGGATTTAACTTTAAAGAGTTAGATGAATTTAATGATAGAATGTTAGATTTTGTGAATGACTATAAAACAAAAGAAACTCAAAAAATTGTTAAAAAGGGTGCTAATAAACTTAAAAGTAAAGAAAGAACTATGTATAAAGCTATGGGGGCGGGATTAGAGCATACAGACACAAAAGAAAGTGCTAAAATAATAAACAATTTTAAGAGTGGTAAGCCTTACAAAAAGGGTGAAAACTGGAGTTGTAGGGCATTCAATAGTGCATCACATGCTCATTTAATAAACAATGGTTTTGTACATAAGCCACATCTTAAGAAAAAAGGTAAAAAGAAAAGTGGATATAAGGGTGAAGGAGAAAAGTATATACCAGGATATCACTTTATAGAAAAAGCAGCTGAACAATTTGAAGACGAATACGGTGAGATGGTAGAACACTTTTTAAGTGATATGTTAAAGGAAGAAGGGCTTTTATGATTACATTAAAAGATATTAATATAGCATTAACTAAGAAGGTAACAGATGGTTTAAAAGATACTGAATATAAGGACGTTGTATTTACTTCTACAGATATAACTGAGAAGATACAACGCCCTTGTTTTTATATTGATCTAGGTGTAACTAATAGTACTAAACAAAAGTTTGGTATGAAGGAAAGAGAACTTCAAATATATCTATATTATTTTTGTAAAGATACTAAAGCTAAAAAGAAAGACTTGTTAATTATGCAAGACTATTTAGACAATATTCTACTAGGTGACTTTTGGGTAACAGAAACATTTCTTTATGGAATAGAGAATATAGAACATGAATTAAGGCATGCAGATGGATATTTAATTACACAATTTACTTTGTTTAGTAATGAGGAAATTGAAATTGTGGACAATTATAAAACTATGGAAAATTTAGAATTAGAAATTAATATTAAAAATTAGAAAGGTAAGATGATGGTTATATGGGAACATTAAAACAACCAAGTATGGAATTTACGTTTACGCAAAAGGCAAAAACCTTTAAGCAAAGAAGTACAGGAAATATAATAATGTTTGTTACAGAATCAGAAATAGAGAAGGAGACAATTTTAGAATTAGAAGAAAAGGATGATGCAACAAAATTAAATAATATCTTTAAACAGTCTTTGCAATTAGTTGAGGACTGTTTTTCTTTTGAGATATCTCCTAATTTGGTTACAGTTTATGTCATGAAGGAAGAACCAAAGGATATGGTAACAATTCTAAATGATGTAAAGGCTACTAGAGAAAGAGGTATTTTAATATACCCTCAAGGTAGTGAACCTACTCAAAAGGCACTAGTAGATTGGACAAAGTTACAGGCTAAAACTAATAAACCATTTAAATGTGTAGTTGTAGGGGATGGAGCAGACATAGAGGAAGTTATACAATTAGATAAAACACAAGAAATTGACTTTTTAGATGGGACAAGAACAGATAAAGAGTTTAAAAATTATATACCTTCTATAGCTTCTGTTATTGCAGGAAGTGGAGCAACTAGAGGCATGAATTATGTAGCCCTTACAAATTTAAAGAGGGTAAAAGAACCAGTTGATGTAGATGAGAGCATAAACACAGGACATTTAGTATTAATAAATGATGAGGGAACTGTAAGGATAGCACTAGGAATAAATAGTAAAGTAACCTTAAAAGAAGGAGAAGGGGACGATCTTAAGTTCTTAGAGACTACAGAGACAATACACTTAATGAAAAGGGACGTATCAAATGTATTTAAAAATGATTATATAGCGAAAGGAAAGAAGAACTCTCCAGACATGCAACAATTATTCATTACAGATGTAAATAATTATTTTAGAAAACTAGAAGAAGAAAATATTTTAGATGGTAATTATACTAATTTTGCAGATATAAACGTGGGAAGACAAAGGGAAAAGTTAATTGCAAAAGGATTTGAAGAAGCTAAAAAGTGGGATGATGCAAAAGTGAAGAACAATGTCGTTGACAAGGATGTCTATGCAAAAGGAACAATAAAAATAGCCCAAAGTGTTATTAATTTAGAATTTAATAACACTTTAGTATAAATGATAAGAGTGTCTTAATAGGCACTTTTTTTAATTCAAAAAATAGGAAGGGTAGGTGACTAATTAATGGCTAATAAGCAAAACTTAACAAATAAAATTTTAAGAGGTAACAACGGAAAGGTATGGATAAATGGTGAGGAACTAGGGAACATATCCACAATGAATGCAAAGGCAACACCAAAATTTGAAAATGTGTCCTTCGTAGGTGATCCAGCTACATATCAAAGTTACACTTCTTGGGAAGGTAAAGGTTCATTAAAGTTAAAGAAAGTAAAATCTGTAGGTTTGAAATATATAGGTGAGTCTTTAAAGACAGGGATATTCCCGGAGATAGTACTAGAATCTAAAACAACTGACCCTGTAAGTGGACAAAGTGAAAGGGTTGTATTAAATGGTGTTTTATTTACAGAACTTACATTAGTAGATTTAGAAGCACAAAAGATGATTGAAGAAGATTTAGCGTTTACATTCTCAGACTATGAAGTAAAAGAAACAATAGGTTAATTTTGAAAGGTAAGGTGATTTACATGGCAAAGAAAGAATTAGTAAAAGCAACATTAGAAAGTTTTATGGCTAAAGCAATAGAGAGAAAACAAACTGAAGTTAAATTTAAAGATATAGAAGTACCATCTTTAGAGATGCTTGTTACATTTAATAAACCAAGTGAAGAATTAAGTTTAGAAGTAATAAATGAATTATCTCAGCATGATGGGGATTTTGAAGCATTGGCAGGAGTATTTGCAGATTTGATATATAAATGTTGTCCAATGTTAAAAGATATTTATACAAAACAAGGAAGCGATAAAAAATATTCTACTCCTACTGAGGTTGTAGTGGATTTACTTACTTTAAGTGACAGACTAGCTGTAGGAAATGAACTGTTAGAAATGACAGGATTAGGCGGTAAGGATGTAAAAAAAAAGTTAAAGAAATAATAAAAGAAGATGGTTGGTTATCTATTATGGCATGGCTTATAAGTCGAGGGCATAGTTTAGATAGCCTTTTGAACGCTACAGCAACAGAAAAAATATTTTATGAACGTTCTTATGAGATGTTTATAGAATTTGAAGAATCGAAGTTAAAGGCTATGGCTGGAGATAGTAGCGAAAAGGATAATCCAACAATGGGTGAAATGTTTGGAGGTAAATAGATAGGTAAGGGGGTGAAGATATGGGAAAAACCATAGGCGTTGCCTTAACGCTTAAAGATATGTTTAGCCCTACACTTACAAAAGCTATTGAGAACTCAAAGAAGTTTGGTGAACAGGCAAAGAAAGCAACTGATGTATTCCATAAAAGTAAATGGGATACAGAAACTAGACGGGCATTTGATAAGGTAGCAAAAGGAGCTGAAAGCTTTAATAATAAATTTAATGGTGTAGCTAAAAATGTTTTGAAATATGGAAGTATGATAGGCGGAGCCATAACAGGATTAAGTTTAAAAGCTGGATTTGAAGAAGCTTTTAATATGGAAGGTTACCGGACACAGTTAGAGACGGCTACAAAAGATACGCAGAAAGCAAGTGAATTAATGCAAGAAGCAGTTGCTTTTGCTAATAGTACGCCCTTTCAAACCGGTGAAGTTGTAGAAGCAACTGCAAAGATGGAAATGTATGGGCTTAGTTCTAGGCGGTGGCTAAAAGATGTTGCTGATATGGCTGGTTCTACAAATAAAAGCATAGATCAAGCCACAGAAGCTATGGCTGATATAGCAGTGGGAGAATTTGAACGTATTAAAGAATTCGGTATTAAAAAAGACCAGATACTTCTTGAAAGTAATAAACGTTATGGCGAGGGTGTTGTTATAAATGCTAAAGGTCAGGTTGTTGATCAAGCTAAATTAATGGATACAGTACAAGCCATGATGCAAGAAAAATTTAAAGGTGGCTCTGAAAGATTAGCACAAACAACTAAAGGTTTATGGAGTACAATTCAAGGTATTTCTAAAAATGCTTTTGCTAGTATTTTAGGTGCGCAGTCTGATGGTACTATAAAAGCTGGTTCATTATTAGATAAAATAAAAGAAAAGGCGTTGCAATTAGCTGAAACACTACAAAAATGGCAAAGTGACGGTACTTTAGATAATATAGCTAAAAAATTTACAGATGGATTTACAAAAGCATATGAAACCATAAAAAATGTATTTAACTTTATAAGTGAACATAAAGAAGTAATAATAACAATAACAGAAATAGGTATTGCATGGATAGGAGTTATAAAAATATTTTTAACAACTTTGGCGATAATAGATATTTTCAAAAAAATTGGTTCAGCTATTGCTTTTTTAGGAGCACCTATAGGATTAACTGTATTCATAATAATGGCACTTGTAGCTGTGGGCGTGGTACTATGGAGAAATTGGGATAAAATAAAAGAAAAAGCTGGAGAATTAGGCGAATGGATAAGTAATAAATTTGAATATATAAAAAACTCAATTGTGAATGCGTGGAAGTATTGCATAGATAAAACCCTCAACTTCTTTAAATGGATAGGTAATAGTATATCTGAATTTTTCACTTGGGCTATTAATGGAGTTGTAGAGTTCTTTAAGTGGATAGGAAATGGAATTGCAAACTTTTTTAAATGGGTAGTAGAGTTAATACCAAAACTTATAAACGCAATTATAAATTGGTTTAAAGAATTACCTAATAAAATTGCTTACGTACTAGGATTTATTGTAGGTAAGTTTATTAAGTGGGGCGCTGCTTTATCATTGTGGGTTGCAATAGAAGTTCCTAAGATAGTAAATGCCATTATAAAATGGTTTAAAGATTTACCAAGTAATATATGGAATTGGTTAGTGGCAACTTGGAACAAATTTAGAGAATGGGCAATAAATCTAACGATTTGGGCATCCACAGAAATATCCAATTTTATAGAATTTCTAATAAGCTGGTTTGCTCAACTTCCGGGAAGAATTTGGGGTTGGTTAGTAGAAACATGGAATAAGTTTATAGAATGGGGGGCTAATCTTTTAGAATGGGCTGGAACAGCAATGGGAGAGCTTATAGATAGCATTATAGAATGGATATGTCAGTTACCCGGTCGAATCTGGGATTGGTTAGTAGAATGTTGGAACAAATTTATAGATTGGGGTACAAACCTCGGAGAGTGGGCAAGTGGATGGGCACCTTCATTTATTTCAGATTTATTAGGATGGTTTGTAGATTTGCCAGGAAAGTTTTTTGATATAGGAGAAAACATTATAAAAGGTATTTGGGATGGTATAAAAAGTTGTGCTGGATGGCTAAAAGCTAAAGCCGGAGAATTCTTTGATAGTTTTGTACAAGGTATTAAGGATGGATTAGGAATACATTCACCATCTAGGCTATTCGCAGATGAAGTTGGTAAATTTATACCACAAGGTATTGAACTTGGATTTAGAATGGAAATGCCAAGTGCGTTAGCTAACATGAAGTCTCAAGCATTAAGTATGTCACATGAAATTTCAATAGGAACTAAAAACCAGATAGGTAGTTCTAGTAATAAGAATATAAATAAAGAACCTATTATATACGTGAATATTACTATTCAAGGGAACATGATAGGAAATGAAGAATATATGGATCAAACAGGTGATTATTTAATAAATAGAATTAAGACAGATTTATTAAATGTTTAGAGTGGGGTTTTTATCCCACTTTTTAGTTAGGAGGAATGACATTGGCAGATATATATTTTAGTACATTAGATAGGAGCATAGTATTACAATTACCTCAGCTACCTAAAGATTTTCCTAAATTAGATAATTCAGCTAGAAATGAAGAATTTGAAACATTTAACAATGGATTTTATAATTTTCAAGGTAATATATCATTAACAACATTTTCATTAGAAGGATCACTACCAGGTGACTATGGAAAATACCATTGGCAAAGGGGTAATAATCATGCTATAGAATTAAAAAATTTATGGAGAAGTAGTATGTTTTATAAAATCCCACTACGTTGCTTAATGATTAGAGGTGAGACAGGAAACCCTGATGTTGACGAATATTATAACGGTATTATTACTATAGAAAGTTTAAGTTGGCAGTTAAATCAGCAATTGGATTATGTGTATTCTATAACCTGTAAAGAATATAAACCTATAGATACTAACAATTTGGGGGTGTGGTAATTGAGTAAACAACTATGGATTACAGATTTAACAGCGTGGAAGGATTATACACCACTTGCAAATAATCTGAGTTGGTCTCAAGATGCGGACAACCTTGCAATGCAAGTAACTTGGGATAGTATAACAGAAAATTTCAAAGGAAATTTAGTAAGTTTAACAGATAATAAAGAAGAATTTTTTCGAGGTATTATAGTTAAAAAAGCAACTAAAAAAAATACATACAGTTACACAGCAATGGACTACATGTGGTATCTAAATAAATCTAAAGAAGTAATTCAATTTAATAGCATACCAGCAAGTCAAGCAATTGAGCAACTACTTGCTAAAGAAGAAATAAAAACTAATATACCTTGGATTGGGACTAATATAAATCAAGTTTTTAAGGATAAACCAATAAGTGATATTATAAAAGAAATACTAGAACAGGTTTATAACGAGACTGGTATAAATTATCATTTCTATATGGTTAACGAAGTATTTACAATAGCCCAAACATCAACTGCACGTATAGGAGCCAAACTACTTATAAATAGTGATATGACTTTAGATTCTGATATGGAAGAATTAAAAAATAGTGTGGTTGTAGTATCTAACGAAAGTGAAAATGCTAATATAATAGCAAATGTTTGGGATAGTGATAGCATTAATAGGATAGGAAGGTTACAAGAAGTTGTAAATGTAGATGATAAAAACTATTCACAAGCCCAACAAATTGCAGAAAATACACTTAGAAAATTAAATAAGGATAAGAATACATTAAATATAAGCTGTATAGCTTTGGAAGGTGGACAAAATATAAAACCTAATAACTATCTATATTTCTATTTTTATGATAAATTCGGTGGAGAAGGCTGGTACTGGATTAAGAGTGTAAGCCATACTTTAGCTAATAATCAACATAAAATATCATTAAGTTTGGAGTGGTAATATGACATGGAGTACAGAATTTGCACAAGAATTTAAAAATAGAAATAATTTAAGCAAAATAGGAGCAGTTGTAGGAACTGTATTACAAATTAATCCTATAAAAATAGGTATACTTAATAATCAAGTCATTATAAGCGAAGATAATCCTTCTACTTACATATGTAGTGGGCTAATAGAAAAATATGCATATATGGAAATAAAAAAATATACAGTAGGTGCCACAGCAAGTATAAGTACACCTAATGGAGGCGGTTCACTATCTAATATAACCGTAGATAGTAAATCAGATTATGATACAAAAATAAAATATAAAGGCTTAAGTATAGAGGATAAGGTCTTAGTTGTCTGTGGTGAGGATAACAAGACTTTTTTTATTGTAGATAAATTAGTTAAAGGGGTGATCTAATGGGGTTATTTCCAACTGGTGCACCTTTACAGACTCCTATAAATACACAACAAGATATAGAAGTTAAAAAGGTTGGAAGAAGTTTTATGTTTGACTTTAAGACAGGTCAGTTTTTAATGAAGGACGGACAAATAAAAGATACTACAAAAATACAAGCACTAGAACAATGGATAGAACTTTGTTTAAGAACCCATAAAGACAAATTCAATATATATAAAGATAGTGGATTTGGTTGTAATACTGAGGACATGATAAATAAAAAACTAAATGCATTTTATAAAACTGAAATGAGAAGAGAAATAGAGGAAGCTATTTTAAAAAATGAGCAATTTACAAAGATTAATTCTTTAACTTTGGAACAAAAGGGATTTAATTTAATAGTTCACTTAGAAATAGAGTTAAAAAATAAAAGCTTATTAGAAAGAGAGGTAAAAATTAGTGTATGAAAATAAAACACCTAATGTTATTCATAATGAAATGTTAGATAATATTTCAAATGATTATGCCAAAAATATAGGGTATCCTATGTATGATCTAACAAAAAGTTTTGCTATTGAAGCAAGTACATTATATAACGCTATGCAAGAAATGATTAATAAATTAGATGTAGATAAATTAGAAGGTAAAGAGTTAGAAAAGTATATATATCAAAGAAAAGGCTTAAAAAGAAAGATAGCAACAAATGCAAAAGGAATAATCATAGTTAAGGGTAATGGGCAAATAAACAAAGGTGATTTGTTTTCTACTGCAATTGGAATAAGATTTAGAAGTTTAGAAACTAAAAAAATAGTAAATGAAGCTGAAATAAGCATTGAAGCAATACAACCCGGAAGTACTGGGATAGTTGGACAAAATACAATTACACAAATGCCTGTAACTCTACAGGGCATTGTCTCAGTTACAAATATAAATCCAACTTATGATGGTTATGATTCTGAAACCGATGAAAGCCTAAGACAGAGATATTATGAAGCTTTGCAGATACCTGCAACAAGTGCAAATAAATTTCACTACATAAAATGGTCTAAGGAAGTTATAGGGGTTGGAAATGTAAAAGTAATTCCTTTGTGGAATGGGGACAATACTGTAAAAGTAGTTATTATAGATGATAATAATTTACCAGCAAATGAGGAATTAATTAATCGTGTGCAAACTTATATAGACCCTGTAGGCGTTTATAATGAAGATAAAAAAACATGGTCAACTTGGGGTTCTGGAAGTGGTGAAGCACCAATTGGAGCATATACCACAGTAGTATCAGCAACCGCATTACTTATCAATATAAGTGTAGATATTCAAGAAATGAATAATTATAAGAGTGAGGATGTACTAAAAAATATAAAAACTGATATTACCAATTATCTTAAAGAAATAGCATTTAAGCAAGACTTTATTTCTTATGCTAGGGTAGGAGCTATTATATTGAATACGGAAGGTGTACAAGACTATAAGGACTTAAATATAAATGGTGGATCTTCAAATATAACTATAAGTAATGAAGAAGTTGCAACATTAGGAAGTGTTGAGGTAATTTAATGAAAAAAGAACAATTACTAAATAACTTACACAAGCTTTACAGGAAAGACCCTTGGCTTAATGAATTGTTTAAGTCTACTGGATTAACTTTAGATGAAGCGGAAAAAGAAATAGATAGATTATATAAACAATATTGGTTTGATACTGTGGATGAGGATTTTTTGCCATTGTATGAGAAATTGCTAGGAATAAAATCTAACCATAAAAATGATATAGAAGATAGAAGGGCACTTGTGGAAGCTAAGTGGAAAAGTAGTGGTGGAAAATGTGACTTAGATTTAATACAAGCTGTTGCAAATAGCTGGAAAAATGGTTCTGTAAATGTAGAGTTTATAGAAGGTAAAATAAATCTAAAATTTATTGGTGAACATGGAGTACCTAAAGATTTAAAAAGCTTAATAGAAGCCCTAGATGATATCAAACCAGCACATTTAGCACTTATGTATACTTTTGCTTATTTTCTTATAGAAGATATACATAATAAAATGACAATAGAAGAGTTACAAACTCATACAATAGAAGAATTTGCATTTAATACGTTAGTCATAGAATAGGAGGTGTGGTATGAGTAAAGAAACCACTAATTTAAAATTATTTCAGTATGATCCAGTTACAGATAAAAAAATGACATTCAATATAGATACAGGGTTAAACGAAAACTGGGAAAAGATAGATGCAGATAGCAAGAAAAAAGCTGATGATATAAATTCAGTTAAGTCATCCTTGGATGATTTGAAGACAGACGACACAAGATTGACAAAAGCAAAAGATATTACAGGTTCTATAAACGAGCTTTTTACAAATGCCAATAATGGTAAACAAAATTGGGTAGACGTTATTGGTTCTCCGTTAGTATCTACAGATACATTCTCTACCCTAAAGAGTAAAACACAAAGCTTGAAAAACAATTTAGCAAGTAATCTAACTGCTAAAGAACAACCTAGTAATGGAAGTGAGAGTTTACAAAGTTTAGTTAATAAAGTTGGGAATATAAAGATTGGATACACCACAGGTGATGAAGTGTCTTGTGATAATATTGAAATAATACAACCTACTTTGAGGAAATTTAATAATATACAATCAAGTGGTAGTATTTATTCTTCACCTGATTCAGAATATTTTTATATGAAAAATAGTAATACCGTGACTTGTTGTCATAGAGAAGCCACATACTGGTCTAAAAAAATAGATTTTAGAGAAATTTGTGCTTGTTCTCAATCAGGAGATGATTTAATAATAATTTATAATAGTTCAAGTGATGTATCTAATTATAATGTAATTAAATTTGATAAACAAGGTAATCAGTTTAATTTGACATCTAGGAAATCATCACAATACCAATCAATATATTGTAATAATACTGGATATATGTATATATATGATTTGACTGAGAACCAACAAAATTTAGTTAAATATAAAGTTGATGGCACTAAGGTATGGGAAAGAAAATTAGACGAGAATTTTACTGGTTTTATACCTTCAGTATTTAGAGTATCTGAAAGAGCCTATCCGTGGACTATAAGGGACGTTACTGAATATGATAATTGTATATATGTAGCTATGTCTTGTAGGCACTACTATCAAGGATATACAGACTTAGGAATTATATTACAAATAAACTTATCTGGAACTCTTATGTCTTTAATAAATCCTTTTACAGACAATCTTTTGTATGCTGGTACCGCATATTCTGGTGTTAAAATCAGTATAGATAATAAATATATTTACTATGTTTACGAGCCGAATATGGATGTTTCATCACGTTGTATTTTTGTATTAGATAGAGATGGGAATGTAATATGGGGAAATAAATTCATATCTTCTTTAATGTCTAATTTTAAAAAAGTAATTCCTATTAGTAACTCTGATTATATGTACGTTATAGGAGATTTTGGAGTTGCTAAACCTATAGGTAAGATTAAAAAGAATAATTACAAAAACACTTTAGAACCGTTAAATTTAAGCTCTACGAAAATTTACGACGGATTTTTAGACAGTAATAAAAAATTAATAGTTCAGGATAATAACGGGATTTCGGAGTTTACAGACCTCAAATATAAAGTAATTAAATAGGAGATGATAAAGATGATATTTTTAGCACAATTAAAACCAATAAATTCAAAGAATAGCATAGTTGGCTATATACATTACGATCCATTCAATGATGAATATGGTCTAAATGAATCAGTAGATAATTTAAAAAAAGAAGGCATAATAATAGATAGTATACCAAAACCTTCGCTAATAAAAAATAAAGTTCCTGAATTACATGTAAATCCTGAAACAAACGAAGTATGGTATGAGTATTCAGAAATTCCAAAATCAGATGAGGAATTGACTAAAGATACTATAGACAATCTACAAAAAGATAATGCACTATTATTAAAAGAAAATGCAAAAAAAGATGCTATGATAGAATCTTTAAATAAAGATGTAGCTGATATTTATAAAGTAATTGGAGGTAATAAATAATGATAAATTGGTTTGAAAAAATAGAAAAATATTATAAATTAAAATGTTATGATAATAGAGATGTGGCAGACTTTGTTGACTATAAGAAAATAACGTCTGAACAGTATAAAGAGATAACAGGCGACAATTATGTAACAGAATAGATTTATAAGATGACACAAAATAAAATAATATTAGAGCATTAGATAGAGCCTAAGAGGTTCTTTTTTTATGCTCCTTTTTAAGGAGGACATGATGGAAAATGAGTTATTTAAATATGTAATTACACAGGGCATATTCTGTGCGTTATTTGTATATTTACTTTTATATGTACTTAAAGAAAATAGTACAAGAGAGTGTAATTATCAAAACTTACTTAATAAGCTTACAGAGAAGTTCAATATAGTTGAAGAAGTTAAGAGGGATGTTATAGACATAAAAAATAAATTATAGGAGATGATTTAAGATTGGAAAAACTAAATATAAAAGATAGAGTTGCTAACCTATTAAGAGTTAAAAGCATAATAGCATTACTTTTAACTCTTACTTTTTGTGCATTAACTTTGTGGAATGGAAACATTACAGAAAGTTTTACTAACATTTTGCTAATTGTAATAGGTTTTTATTTTGGTCAAAGTTCTAAAAATATAAGCGTTAAGGGAGAGTAGATAGAATGAAAATAGCAGTAGGAAGATGCCACCAATATACTGGAGAAGATGGAGCATCACAAGGACTAGTTAAAGAAATTGATGTAGCTGAAAAATATTATAAGTTAGTTATAGAAGGACTTAGAAGCCAAGGTCATGAGGTGTTAGATGTTACTCCACCTGAAGCCAATAGATCCCTATCAAATAGTTTAAATTATAGAATAGAAAAAGCTAATAATTGGGGTGCTGATTTATTTGTAAGTTGTCATGTGAATAATGCATATAAGGAATTTAATGGAGCAATGGGTTGCGAGGTCCTTTATCATAGAAATAGTTCTAAAGGTAAAGAATATGCGGAAAAGGTTAATTCAGAACTATTAAATTTAGGCTTTGTAAAACATCAAGGTGCATATGCAGATACACGTGGACTTGCAGAAATGAACAATACTGATATGCCTGCTATAATAATAGAACCTTTCTTTGTAGAAGCTACCGAGGATGTAGCCGTATATAACAGAGTTGGAGACACTGCACTTGCTAACGCTATTATAAAAGGTATAACAGGACAAGAAGTTCAAAAAGGAGAAAGTGTAGGTGTAAATTCTAAAATTGAAGAAGCAAACCAAAATTGTTATGTATTAAGCGAGTATTTACCTACAGGATACTTAGGACATCCTAATACAGACTTTCAGGGGATAGATATAGAATATATAAGACCTTACCTTCTCGGTGTTAGGTGGGAAGTGAGACACAATACTTTTGGTCAATGGATAGTAACAGAATTACTAGATCCTGAAACAGCCAAAAATATAAGAAACAGTTTAGGAAGTTGGTTCTGTGAATTTAGAACAAATAATAAATAAAAACAAAAGAGTAGCCATTGACTACTCTTTTATTACATATACAACAAGATAGGGAACGTTAGGAGAAATATAAAAATTGATACAGACTTAGTTAGGATTATATCCATATTGATAGGTTCTAAACATATAAAAAACTAAAAAACAAAGAAGCAACCTCTTAATTTTAGTGATTGCTTCTTTGTTTTATCGAATAATATAGTAGGTTAATGTTATGATTAATTATATATTAATTTGTATTATTTCTCAAATATATTAAATCTATTTTATGTAATTATCTACAAAAACAGGTTTATTTATACCAAAAGTGTGTAAAATATGTTAAAATTATTAATATATTTATACATAGGAGGGGTTAATTATATGATTAAAAGAATTTTATCTATTTTCCTTGTGGGAATTCTAAGTATTGGACTAGTAGCTTGTGGGGGAGAAAACAAAAAAGAAGAAACTAAAACTGAAAATACTAAACAGGAGACTAAGCAAGAGGAAAAACAAGACGAAAAAAAAGATGATGTTTGGACATACTTTGAGAATTCAAAATGGGAAGATGATTACGAAGGGTTGAAGACAGAAATAGAAAAAGTTGTTGTAACAGATAAAGCTATAGGATCAGATGGAAAAGGAAATACAAGTTCAGCTGTAGGCATTAAAATGAAAGTTACTAATACAACTAAAGAGAAATTCACAACGTATCCCGACCAGGCTGTACTTGTAACATCTACTGGAGAACAAATACAAACTCCTAATCTTTGGGCAAGTGACCACTTGGGTGGCGAAATAGATGAAGGAGTTACGAAAGAAGGAGATATAATTTGGTATCTTAAAAAAGATGGTACTGCAAAAGATATAGAATGGATAAAACTTTCTTGGCGTAGTCATAAAGGTGCAGATGATAAATTTGATTCAAAAGCTAAAGAATATGAAATAAAATTACAATTAGAGAATTAAAAGAAAAATGAATTGTTAGCAAAGATGTAATTACAAAAGCTTAGAAGGTAGTTAAGAATATAAAACTTAACTACCTTCTCTTTATTTTAAATCAATTAATATGTTATAATACAAAAGAAATTTGTACATTGGAGGATAAAACAAAACATGGAGATTAATAAAATTAAAAATAATATAATAGACCTTAAAAATAGAAATAAAGATGGCGAAAAGAAATTCTTCTATATTGCCACTTACGGTTGCCAAATGAATGAAGAAGATTCAGAGAAGCTTGCAGGTATGCTAAAGAATATAGGATATGAAAGTACTTTAATAAGAGACGAAGCATCAGTAATTATATTTAACACTTGTTGTGTTAGAGAAAATGCAGAATTAAAGGTACATGGTAATCTAGGAGCTCTTAAAAAGCTTAAAAGAGAAAACCCTAACCTTATAATTGCAGTTTGTGGATGCATGATGCAACAAAAGGGGGTACCTGAAGAGATTGCTAAAAAGTATCCTCATGTTGATATTATATTTGGAACTCACAATGCGTATAAGTTCCCAGAATACTTAAGTAGAGTTCAACAACAAGGTATTCAGGTTAGAGAAATAATGGACAAAGAAACTGAAATAGTTGAAGGTCTTCCAATAGAAAGAATGAGCAGTACAAAAGGATTTGTTACTATAATGTATGGATGTAACAATTTCTGTACTTACTGTATAGTACCTTATGTTAGAGGAAGAGAAAGAAGCAGAAAACCTGAAGATATTGAAAATGAAATAAAGGACCTTGTAAGTAAAGGATACAAAGAAATAACCTTACTTGGACAAAATGTTAACTCATACGGAAAAGGTCTTGAAAATGAAATAACATTTGCACAGCTTTTAAGAAGAGTAGACAAAATAGAAGGTATTGAAAGAATAAGATTTATGACATCTCATCCAAAAGATATATCTGATGAGGTTATATATGCAATAAGAGATTGTGAAAAACTTTGTGAGCAAATACATTTACCAGTTCAAAGTGGATCTGATAGAATATTAAAAGAAATGAATAGACATTATGGAAGAGATTATTACTTAGATCTTATAAAGAAGATAAGAAAAGAACTTCCTAATGCATCTATTTCTACTGATATAATAATAGGATTCCCTGGAGAAACTGAAGAAGACTTCCAAGATACTTTAAGTCTTGTTAATGAAGTTCAATATGATGTAGCATTTACTTATATTTATTCAAGAAGAAAATACACACCAGCTGACAGAATGGAAAATCAAATTCCTGATGATGTTAAACATGATAGATTTAACAGATTAATTGAGGCTGTTAATAGAGGATGTGCTAAAAATAATAAAGAATATGAAGAAAAAACAGTTGAAGTATTAGTTGAAGGAGTAAGTGCTAAGGATTCTGAAAAGCTTATGGGAAGAACTAGAACGGGTAAGCTTGTTAACTTTTATGGAAACAATGACAGTATCGGAAAACTTGTTAATGTAAAAATAACTAAAGCAAATTCCTTCTCTTTAATAGGAGAACAAATTTAACTTTAAGATGAAATTTACCTTGCAGTGATGTAAAAAGGTCACTGTTTAAAAAGCTCTTATAAAAAATAATAAGAGCTTTTTATCTGATGACTGGCATCTGTAACATATATTCTCATAAAGGTGGTAATAAATAATGAATTTAACTCCAATGATGCAACAGTATCTTGAAATAAAAGGAAGATATAAGGATTGTATACTATTTTTTAGATTAGGTGACTTTTATGAAATGTTTTTTGAAGATGCTGAAACTGCATCTAAAGAACTTGAGCTTGTTTTAACAGGTAGGGACTGTGGCCTTGAAAAAAGAGCTCCCATGTGTGGAATACCATTTCATGCTTCAACCTCATATATAGGAAGGCTTGTTAATAAAGGTTATAAAGTTGCAATATGCGAGCAGGTGGAAGACCCAGCTTTAGCAAAGGGTATAGTTAAAAGAGATGTTATAAGAGTTATAACTCCTGGAACATTTACTGATGAAAGCTTTATAGATGAATGTAAAAACAATTTTATAATGAGTCTTTACATATCAGAGGATAAATTTATCTCTGTAAGCTTTGCTGATATTTCCACTGGAGAATTTTATAGCACATCTTTTAGAAATTCTTTAGAACTTATATATGATGAAATATCTAAATTTAAGCCAAGTGAAATCTTATTAAATTCAAATATAAATAATGATGTTAAAGAAAGATTAAAAGACTTCGGTATGTCTACAACTGAAAGACACGAGAATTATTTTAATAGTACGGAAAATCTCCAACTTTTAAAAGATACTTTTAAGTGTTTTGATGATTGCTATGATACCCCTTCAAATAAAGGCTTAATTACATATATATTAGAAACTCAAAAATTAGCTCTTTCTAATATTAATTCTGTAGAGTTTTATAATATTACAGATACAATGACAATAGATATAAATTCTAGACGTAATCTTGAACTTACAGAAAACATTAGAGACAAAGGAAAAAAAGGAAGTCTTCTACATGTTCTAGATAAAACCTCTACAGCCATGGGTAGTAGAACCCTTAGAAGATGGATAGAAATGCCTCTTATAAATAAGGATTTAATAGATGAAAGATTAGATTCTATTGAAGAAGTCTTAAATAATATAGGATTAATGGAAGACATAGGGGATAGCTTAAAAGATGTATATGATATAGAAAGAATTCTTGGTAAAATAGCTGCTAAAAGTGTTAATGCCAAGGAACTTATGTCATTAAAAAATTCTATAGGAAATATACCAAAGGTTAAAAGTCTTCTTGAAAACTTTTCTAGCCCTCTTCTTAATAACATGTTTAAAAATTTAGATGAACTTCAAGATATATATTCATTAATAGATACTTCAGTACAAGATACTCCATCTTTATCTGTTAAAGAAGGTAATATAATAAAGAATGGATATAACGAAGCAGTAGATGAACTTAGAAATGCTAAAACCCACGGAAAAGAATGGATTGCATCTCTAGAAGCTGAGGAAAGAGAGTTTACAGGAATCAAATCATTAAAGGTTGGGTACAATAAAGTATTTGGTTACTATATAGAAATAAGTAGAGCAAATTATAATTCTATTCCAGAGGGAAGATATATAAGAAAGCAAACCTTAGCCAATGCAGAAAGATTTATAACAGAAGATCTTAAAACTGTAGAAGAAAAAATACTAGGTGCTGAGGAAAAACTTATTTCTTTAGAATACAAATTGTTTGTTGAGATAAGAGATAATATTGAAAAAGAAATAGGCAGAATGAAAAGTAGTGCTAAAATTTTAGCTGAACTTGATTGCTTATTATCTTTTGCAAGGGTATCTCTTGATAATAACTATGTTAAACCTATAGTTAATTTAAATGATAATATAAATATTAAGGATGGGCGACATGCTGTTGTTGAGAAGGTTATACCACAAGGAACCTTTGTAAGCAATGATACACTTTTAAATAGGGATGATAATCAGCTTCTTATAATAACTGGCCCTAATATGGCAGGTAAATCTACATATATGAGACAAGTGGCATTAATAACTCTTATGGCACAAATAGGATGTTTTGTTCCTGCAAGTTATGCAGAAATATCCCTATGTGATAAAATCTTTACAAGAATAGGTGCCTCTGATGATTTATCTGGTGGAAAGAGTACCTTCATGGTGGAAATGTGGGAAGTTGCCAACATATTAAATAATGCCACAAGCAAAAGTCTTGTGTTATTAGATGAGGTTGGTAGAGGAACTAGTACCTATGATGGCTTAAGTATAGCTTGGGCTGTAATAGAATATATATGCTCTAAAAAAGATTTAAAATGTAAAACCTTATTTGCAACTCACTATCATGAGTTAACTGATCTTGAAAACACCTTAGAAGGAGTTAAAAACTACTCTGTATCAGTAAAAGAGATAGATGGCAGTATTCTATTCTTAAGAAAGATTGTAGAGGGTGGGGCAGATAAATCTTATGGTATAGAGGTTGCAAAACTTGCAGGACTTCCTAAAGAGGTTGTTATTAGAGCCAATTCAATATTAAAAGATTTAGAAGAAAAACATGAGAATAATAAAGTTAATGTTTCTTCTATAAAAGAAAATGATGAAATATTAGAATATAAACCTACTTTAGAAAAAGCAGTAGAAACAAAAGAAAGTACTGTTATAAATGAAATAGCAGTAGATTTTAAAGAATCAACTCAAATATCTTTTATGGATGTTGCTGAAGATAATTTTTTAGATGAAATAAAAGAAATAGATATATTAAATATGACTCCAATGGACGCTATGAATAAATTATTTGATTTAGTTAAAAAGGCTAAAAATTTAAAATAACTAGATTATAATATTCATTAGTTATTTTCTTGAGTATACCTTATGCAAGGGAGTGTTAAGAAACCTTGAAAAGAATAAATCTTTTAGATATAGAAACATCAAATAAGATTGCTGCAGGGGAAGTGGTTGAAAGACCCTCTTCTGTAGTAAAAGAATTAATAGAAAACAGCATAGATGCTCATGCAACAAAAATAACAGTTGAAATTGAAAATGGTGGAGAAACACTAATTAAAATAATAGACAATGGATCAGGTATACATGCTGACGATGTAGAAAGAGCATTTTTACCCCATGCTACAAGTAAAATAAAGGATATAGAAGATGTTTTTTCTATAAATACTTTAGGTTTTAGGGGAGAGGCTTTAGCAAGTATAGCTTCTGTTTCAAGAACCAAGCTTTTCTCAAGAATAGAGGAGTTTGAATTTGGACGTGAAATCTATATAGAGGGTGGAACAATAAATTATATTAAAGATACTGGATGTAATGTAGGTACTATAATAGAAGTTAGAGATTTATTTTTTAATGTGCCTGCAAGAAAAAAGTTTATGAAAAGTTCTTCTAGAGAAAGTGCTTTAATAAATGAAATTGTAAGTAAAATATCTTTAGCCAATGCAGATATTAGTATTACATTAATAAATAATGGTAAACGAACCTTAACTACCTATGGTAATAGCAATATATTAGATGTTGTTAGAGCTATATATGGAAAAAACATATCAGAAAATCTTACTTATTTTGAAGGACTTACTGATATCTTATCTGTTCATGGATACATTGGTAATTCAGAGATAGCTAGGGGCAGTAGAAATTATCAAAGTATTTTTGTTAACAATAGATTTATTAAAAATAGATTAATAGCTACAGCTGTTGAAAATGCATTTAAGTCTTTCATAACAGTTAACAAATTTCCATTCTTCATATTATTTATTGATATATTTCCTGACTTTGTAGATGTTAATATTCATCCTACAAAAGCAGAAATAAAGTTTAGAGACGATAGACTTATCTTTAAGGTTGTATTTGATAGTGTTCATAAAGCTCTTAGAAAATCCTTAGAGGACAATTTTTCATTAGATGAAGAACATACAAGTGAAAATAATAATTCAGAGAAAGTTGAACCTATAGACTATTTTCATCAGATTGATAATTCTATGAAAGTAAAAGAGAATGATAAACCTTTAGATGGTGTTAATATACCAGTGGATTTAAATCCTCACAATAAAGAGGGATTAACATATAAGGATATACTTAATGATAAAGATACAAATAATGATTTATATAACGCTACATCTCAAGTAAAAACTAATACTTATGTTAAACCTTTAAGTGAAAACATTGAACATACTACTGAAGAAATAAAGCAAAGTGATTCTAAAGAAAATGTAAATGTAGATGAAAGTATAAAACCTAAGTTTCCTTATTTCAGGATAATAGGCCAATTTAACAAAACATATATATTATCTGAATATAATGAAGCCTTATATTTAATAGATCAACATGCAGCCCATGAAAAAATACTATTTGAACGGTATAAAAATGAAATTAAAAATAGTAAAGTTGTGTGTCAACCTCTTTTAGTTCCTCTTTTACTCGAGCTTTCTTTAGATGATTTTGGTATATATGAAGAAAATAAAGAAATATTCTTAAAATCAGGTTTTAATATAGAGGAATTTGGAGATACTTCTATTACCATAAGGGAAGTTCCCTATGTATTAGGAAAGTTAGACCTTAAGAATTTCTTCATGGATATGATTGATAATATTAAAAACTTAGGTTCTGGTAAAAAAGAAGATATTAAGTTTAACAAAATAGCTTCTATGGCGTGTAGAGCTGCTATTAAGGCAAATGATTCCCTAACATTAGATGAAATGGAGCACTTGCTTGAAAAACTTAGATATATAGATGAACCCTTTACTTGTCCACATGGCAGACCTACAATAATAAAAATGGATTTATATGAAATAGAGAAAAGATTTAAAAGAATACAATAGAGGTAAAATAGATATGAAGAAAAAACTTTTGATTTTAAGTGGACCTACTGCTGTAGGTAAAACTAATATTTCAATTAAACTTGCTAAACTTTTAAACGGAGAAATAATCTCAGCAGATTCAATGCAAATATATAAGCATATGGACATCGGTTCTGCAAAGGTTACTGAAGAAGAAATGGATGGAGTTAAGCATTACTTGATTGATGTTGTAGATCCTAAAGATGATTTCACTGTGGCAGATTTTAAAGAAAAAGCTACTGAAATAATAGATGATATATATTCCCGTGGAAAGCTTCCAATGATTGTTGGAGGAACAGGACTTTATATTGATTCCCTAGTATGTAATATGACTTTCACTGAGGGACATAAAGATGAAGAATATAGAGAATACTTAACTAAACTAAGTGAAAAAGAAGGAAATGACTATATCCATAATATGCTAAAAGAAGTTGATCCTATAAGTGCTGAAAGAATTCATAAAAACAACGTTAAAAGAGTTATAAGAGCACTAGAAGTTTATAAAATTACAAAGAAACCTTTTAGTTCCTATAATGCTGGAAATGAAATATACAATATACCTTATGATTTAGGATATTATGTTTTGACTATGGATAGAAGTAAGCTTTATGAAAGAATTAACCTAAGAGTAGATATTATGATGGAAAAAGGTCTTATTGAAGAGGTTAAAACCCTTAAAGATATGGGATGTGAAGCTCATATGCAATCTATGAAGGGTATAGGCTATAAAGAAATGCTTTACTACCTAGATGGAGATATATCTTTAGAAAAAGCTGCTGACATGATAAAACAAGGGTCTAGGAACTATGCAAAGAGACAGCTTACCTGGTTTAGAAAAGACCCTAGGGTAATGTATCTAGACAAGGATATTTTGACAAAAGAAGAAATTATAAGCAAAATAAGAGATGACATAAGTAGTACTTAGGTTGTATAATTTAATTAGCTATATAATTTAAAAGTTCTAAAAATTAAGGAGGGATTGGCATGAGTAAGACGGCTAATAATTTACAGGATATTTTTTTAAATGGAGCTAGAAAGAATAAAATTCCAGTTACTATATACTTAACAAATGGATTTCAATTAAAGGGTTATGTTAAAGGTTTTGATAGTTTTACAGTTGTTTTAGATTGTGATGGAAAGCAAATGTTAATATATAAACATGCCATTAGCACTATAAATCCAGCTAAAATAATTCTTTTTAATAACAATACCGAAAATCAATCATCATAAAATTAAAGGAAGAATAGGTAATTATTTTTGCCTATTCTTTTTTTATGTGATAATATATACAGAGAATATTTTATTGTGTTGGAGGAAATGTAATGTTACAAGCTACTAAAGATTTGCTTTTTAAGCAATATAAGATAAATGACGCTACAATTAGTTTATATGAAAAGGCTATAAATGATGTAGAAGAACAATTTAAAATATATGATGAAATAAGAGAGTTAAACCAATTAAAGGTATTAGCTGCTTTTCAAGAAGAACATATAAGTGATTCACACTTTACTAATTCTTCAGGATACGGTTATGGAGATATTGGTAGAGATTCTTTGGAAAAGGTTTATGCAAGAATATTTAATGCAGAGAGTGCTTTAGTAAGACCTCATTTTGTTAACGGAACCCATGCTATAGGTTGTGCTTTAATGGGAAACTTAAGACCTAATGATACAATGGTTTGTATTTCAGGTGCTCCTTATGATACTTTACATAATATAATAGGAATAAGTGGAGAAGAAAACATAGGTTCACTTAAAGAGTATGGTGTAAAGTATAAGCAAGTAAACTTAATAGATGGAAAGTTTGATTTTGATAAAATTAAAAAAGTTTTACAAGAAGACAAATCAATTAAACTAGTACATGTTCAACGTTCTACTGGCTACGGATGGAGAAAATCATTTTTAATAGAAGAACTTGAAGAGGTTATATCTTTTGTTAAATCTTTAAGAGATGATGTTTTAGTATTTGTAGATAACTGCTATGGAGAATTTATTCAAGATAGAGAACCTACAGATGTTGGTGCTGACTTAATAGCAGGTTCTTTAATCAAAAACATTGGTGGAGGAATTGCTCCAACTGGTGGATATATAGTTGGTAAGGAAAAATATGTTGAACAAGCTGCATATAGACTAACAATCCCTGGTATAGGAGGAGAGTGTGGTTCTACATTTGGAGTTATGAGATCATTATTCCAAGGATTATTCTTAGCACCACATACTGCTATGGAAGCGGTTAAAACTGCTATATTCTGTGCAAGAATAATGGAACTTGCAGGATTTGAAGTAATGCCTAAGTATAATGATAAAAGAAGTGATATAATACAAGCCATTAAATTTAATGACGAAGGAAAGTTAATAAACTTCTGTAAGGGAATACAAAAGGGATCTCCAATAGATTCATTTGTTCAGTGTGAACCATGGGCTATGCCTGGTTATACAGATAAAGTTATAATGGCAGCTGGAGCATTTATACAAGGTTCTTCTATAGAACTTTCTGCTGATGCACCAATAAGAGAGCCTTTTATAGCTTACCTTCAAGGTGGATTAACATTTGATCACGGAAAAATAGGAGTTCTTATAGCTCTTTCAAAGATAATTCAATAAAGTAAATTCAGCTAAACATGAAGATAGAATGATAAGCACCGTAAACAAGCAGATTTCACCTAGTATTCTAAAGTAAAAAAGCATTGTTTCCTAAATTTCAATAACTCACGTTGTTCAAACAATTGAAATTCTTAACGGAACCAATGCTTTTTTTCACTAAGAATACTTACGGTTTATCTGATAGTTTACTAACGCTTATCATTCTATTTTCATTAAGGTACTTTTATTATTATAAGAATATGCAATTTAAGTATAAAAATATGTGAGTATAAGCAACATAAATTAGCTAGTTGCACATATTATTCTAAGTTATAAAAAAGCATTGATAGCTAAATTCTAATAACTCAAAGCGTTGAAACAATTGGAATTTTTAACGCCATATAAATTTTTTATACCAACAATACTAACTGTTCATCAGATAATTTGCTAATGCTTAACCCTATCTTTTATTAAAAAACATAAAAAAGCTAGTATACGCAATTTATTTTGCACATACCAGCTTTTTTAATATTTACTATACATAATTTCTATATATTCCAACAAGTTGGCCAAGTATAGAACATTCCTTTACTATTATAGGCTCCATAGTTTTGTTTTCTGGCTGAAGTCTATAATGATCTTTTTCTTTATAGAATGTTTTAAGAGTTGCTTCATTTTCAATTAAAATAACAACCTTATCCCCATTTTTGGCATATGAGGTCTTTTCAATTATGGCAAGATCTCCATCATGTATTCCAGCTTCTATCATACTATTACCAGTTACCTTAAGTATAAAAAGCTCTTTATCATGCTTTATAAAGCTTGATGGAATTGTAAATTCATCCTCTATGTTTTCCTGTGCTAAAATAGGAAGCCCCGCAGTAACTTTGCCAACTATAGGTATAGTAAGCATTTCTTTAGATAATGGTTTGTTTACTCCCATAATTTCTAATGCTCTAGGCTTTGTAGGATCTCTTCTGATAAATCCTTTTTCCTCCAGCTTTTTAAGGTGACCATGCACTGTTGATGTTGATTTTAAAGAAACAGCTACACATATCTCTCTTACTGATGGTGGATACCCTTTATCTTGAACGTATCTCTTTAAAAACTCGTATATCTCATATTGTTTATCTTTAATGTCTACCATAACTTTCACCTCGCTATATTAAAGCTATTATATCATAGCATAAACCATATAGCAAACTTATGTTCTATTACCTTTAAAAGGGCATTTTCACACCAGGATTATACTAAAAATTAAGCTTAGATTTCAAAATACTGTATATTATTTTTTCTAATATTATTAAATATCCATTGAAATCGTCTTATTTTTATTGAAAACAAGGCTAAAGAACATATGTTCAGACCCCGTAAAAATGGCACTTTTTTCACATTTAATTTACGAATAAACCTCTATAAACCCTTATGATTCAAAGGTTCAAGGATAAAACAACATATTTATACCAAAAGGATATAAATATCATTAATAATATATTATAGATATACCTTAACAAAATACCAAGGAACAATTCACTCTATGTGTTTAGCTATATATCTTATATAGAAATTAATGGTATAATAAACCTGCTAACAAGACATAATCTTAGTATGACTTGTAGTAATTAATTATAAATTTAATGTAGATGGAGTTATATGTTAATGTACAAGAAATCATGATTTGCTTATTTATCATTACTTTGATATAATTTAGTTTGATTTTTAGTGAAGAGTAGAGGTGTTTATATGGATAAAAAATATACCGAAGAGGATTACTGTGATATATATTCAAAGAAATTATGCGATAACTGTGGAAAATGCTTAGAAGATGCTGGAATAGATATAAGAGCTATAAAAATAGAAGATATAGCTAAGGATTTAGAGGAGAATAAAGTCCTTGAAGAAGAGCTTAAAGCTGAGTTTGAAAATTTAAGACTTGAAAATGAAGACAACGAAGAAGATTATATGGAAGATGAAAGCATAGACTTAGATTCTTATGTTGATGAACCTTTAGATAATGAAGAATATGAGGATGCCTTTGAACATATAGAGTATTTAGAGGATTTAGATATATCTGATGAGGATTCATTAGATGAGATGACTGATGAGCTATTCCCTGGAGTTAGAGTTTTAAAAAAGAAGAAATAAACATATTTATAATTAAGCCCTTGATTTTTCAAGGGCTTTTTATCATGAGTAAAAGGAGATAATATAAATTAAGAATAAATTTTTAGCATTAATTATTGGAACTGGAATAATAAGAGCAACATCTTTTACAGCATTTGATTCAATGGAAACAATCTAATTATAGTGTAAACATTATTTAAATCGTGGTTTGTGGTATAATTTAACTTGACGTTGCTTTAAAAGTAATAGTAAATTACAGATAATATCAAAATTCATACAATAGACTTAATTTACTAACCGTATGATTAAATTTCTATAATAAGGTTTTAGATAATCTTATTATCTTAGATATTTCTGTAAAACACTAGGGTAATCTTTAGATAAACACTATATTCTTAGATGAAAATATGAGGTAAGTTAATTATATAATATAGGGGTTTTTATGTAACAGTTGATTTTATAAAATTATTGTTGGGGGTGTAGAATTGGAACTTTGTGGCGAAGTCGTCAATCATAAATTTTTTGGCAGAGGTCAAATAGTAAAGTTTGTAAATAATTATGTAACAGTATTATTTGATGAGGGTGAATTAGAAAAGAAGTTTACCTATCCATCTGCTTTTGGTCCATTTTTAGAATTAGAAAAAAAATCTTTTTTAAAGCAAATTGAAGAAGATAAAAATGTAATTATTCAAAAGGAAGCTGAGGATAAAAGGATTAAAGAAGAAAAAGTAGCAATGGCCATAAAATCAAAATCTGATAAGGTAAGATGTTCAAAAAGCACTAATATAAAAACTTCTGATAGGAATAATATTGCTTTTAAGTGTACTTATTGTGATGGGGGAAATAGTGAAGAAATAGTTGGGTTTAAAGGTCTTTGTAGTGATGACTTAATCAAATATAATATTAATGTAGCAAAGCATATATGGTGTTGTAGTTCAGGTTCTCAATGTTATAAGTATTTGAATAATGAAATGACAAGGAAAGAATTAAATGACCTTTATAAAGAAGATAGTCTTATATGCTATGAAAGTAAAATGTTGGAATTTTGGCGTGCATATGCAGGCATTACTCAAAGCGGTTTGAATAAAGGAAAACCAATGACTTTAAGAAATGTTAGTTCAAATAGTTTAGCATTACTCACAACAAGACTTCCACATGCTAAAGACAAAGATAGATTTATTTTTGCCGTGTTTTTAGTAGATGAAAACTATGAGGGTGGTAATAGAGAAGAAGGGTATGTTGGAGCAAACTCTAAGTATAGAATACAATTATCCCTTGATGAAGCTAAAAAAGTGAAGTTTTGGGATTATTATTTTAATTCTACTAAGCCTGAAAAAATTCTATTTGGAAGTGGTATGCATAGATATTTAACAGATGTTCAATCAGCTCAGGTACTTAAGAAAATTTGTGAAATAAAAAAAGGCACTTTAGAAGAAGAACTTTCAAAAGAGTTTTTAGATCATTATTGTAAGATTAAAGAAGTTGATATTAATAACATACCTAGACCAAATGGTGCATTACAAAGACTTAAGAGTTGAAATATATATATTCCTATAACCCATTGATTGGATTAAATAGTGAATTTTAAAAGGATTAAGAGAAGACAATCTCTTAATCCTTTTTTTATAGATTTAGAAAGTAAATGTAGGGGGATATTTATATATTGCTTTAATCTATAACGTACTTATAATGAAAAAATTTATTTTATAAATAGCGTTCATGACAAAATATCAAGCGTTCATGATAAAACAGCTAAAGTTTTTAAGCGTTTAAGATGAAAAAACATGTGTTTACTACATATTTACGGTTTATAACGTATTTATATATATAATAAATATAAAAGATGGCTTACCAATTTAGTTTAGCGCTGACCGACAATTTCAATTTTATACGGTTTTGCAAAAAACTAAAATTTTTTAAAATGGAGGGATTTCAAAATGATTAGTTTTCAAAAAAGTATAATGAATACATCGTTGGTTAAGGACAGTGTAACTTTAGCACCTGGTGGTTGTTGTTGTTGTTGTACATGCTGTTGTTGTTGTTCAACTATAAATATCAATTGCAGCAATGGGGTAACAAATAATTCTCAACAATAAACTTTTTTAATTTCTATGTCTTTTAAGTTTAATAGTTCTAATGTCTTATAAAAATCAAAAAGGAGGGATTTCAAAATGATTAACTTTGAAAAAAACACAATGAATACATCTTTAGTTAAGGACAATGTAACTTTAGCACCTGGTGGTTGTTGTTGCTGTTGTACATGCTGTTGTTGTTGTTGCACTATAAATACTGGTGGTAGCAATACAGTAACAAATAATCCTCAATAATAAATAACCCCTAATAATAAATAAAAATTTTTAATTTCTATGTCTTTTAATTTTAGTAATTCTAATATCTTATAAAAATGAAAAAGTGGAGGGATTTCAAAATGATTAACTTTGAAAAAAACACAATGAATACATCTTTAGTTAAGGACAATGTAACTTTAGCACCTGGTGGTTGTTGCTGCTGTTGTACATGCTGTTGTTGTTGTTGCACTATAAACACTGGTGGTAGCAATACAGTAACAAATAATCCTCAAAAATAGGTATTGTTAGGTCTATATTGTACCTACATAATTATAGGTACAATATAGACTATTTAATAATAAAATCTAATACTTTTAGAAAATATACTGTTTACATATTATAACCAAAGAAAGATGGCGAGGTGATTATAATGGATACAACTACTAGTGAATCAATACGCATAAAAAAGATACCTCAAATTTATCATTTCAATACTCAATATATTGGCTTATCTCAATACTGTGATAGTGTTGTTGTTAAAATGCATAGTAACACTATAAATGGAGGAATTTTTTCGAAAAATAGATTTAGTAGCGAAGAATATCTTTTGAATTTTTCTATGAACAATAAATATGTTGGAAATAGAATGACTGCTGGTGAATTTTATCAGTCAGGTGGATTATTAACTTTAAGTGAGAAATCTTTAGGTGAGGATCTTGAAAATTCAATAAAATTACCTAAACCTAAAAAAATCAGAGTAAATTTATCAGATGCAATTATTAATAGAAGAAGTGTTAGATGTTATAAAGATGAGAAAATGAGCCTTCAAAACCTAAGTAATCTTCTTTTCTATACTCAAGGTGTATCTGCTATAGATAAAGTAAAACTGGATTACTATGAAGATGAGCTTAAATTAACCCTAAGAAATACCTCTTCTGGTGGAGGTTTATATCCTGTAACCCTATATTTCTCTGCAAGGAATATTGATAAAATAGAAGATGGTATATATGAATATTATCCTGAATCACATAGCATAAAGTTAGTTGCTAAAAGAGAGACCATGTCAGATGTAAATAGCTATGCAGATTTTGCTATGATAGATGTTTCTAATGTAAATCTTATTTTCTTTTATGTTTATAACCTTTTAGTTAACTCAAGAAAATACGGAAATATAGGAGCAGCATTTGGATTTTTAGAAGCAGGACAACTATCACAAAATATTCAGCTGGTCTCAAGTAGTTTGGGTTATGGAGTATGTGATATTGGTGGATACGTAAAACACATAGTTGAAAAGGATCTTAATATAGATGGATTAAACAAACATCTTATTCATATGACTATTGTAGGAACTGAGGGAGAGAAATAAATATGGGAAAACAATATAAATTAGATACTGATTTAAGAATTTTACATAATGGGAAAAATGAATTAAGAATTAGAATGGGATTGTGGAATTATAATGAAGCAACAATATCTTTAAATGATTTTTCAGATAATCTTAAAGAGGCTTTAGTTAAAACAGTTTCTTTAATGAAAGAAAAGGATGGTTTTAATTTAGATAATTTAAAAGACTTAAACTTAAATAATGATGATTTAGACAATCTAAAAAATTTAATTTCTGAATTAGAAAATGCAGGGATGATTTATGAAAAAGGAAACCTTGATTTAAAAGAACGTATAAACCAGATTCTTTTAGGAGATATGACTCAAGTCTTTACTGAGGAAGATAGAAAACATAGAGAAGTTTTATTTGTGACTGACTGTGCTTATTCTGAAAAGTTATGTAAAGATTTATGCAATGAAATGAATTTAAAAATAAATATACAGGGGTCAGATCTTATAGAAGAGTTTTCTAATATAGACGCTGTAACTAATATAGATGCATTAAAAACACTAGACAGCGTAAATATTATTAAAGAAAGAATAAAAGATTTTGATTCAGTAGTAATACTTATGACACATATTAATATGAGTGCTTTAAGAAATTTAAATAGAACCATAATAGAACTTAATAAACCAGTGGTAGTGGGTATGATTGATGGTCCTTTTATTACGGTGTTTAGTGTTACACCACCAGCTACTGGATGTATCGAATGTTATGAACAAAGGATTTTAGCAAGATTAGAAGATCATTATCTTTATAATAAATATGTTAAGAATGACTTTGTAAATAAATCAGCTGTAAATCCATCCAAAATATTATTATCAAGCATGTTAACTAATTTATTACTATCTGAAAGTTTACTTTTAAGCTCTTTAGGCGCAACTAAATTTGAAGGAAGAGTTTTAAGTATATTTATACCTACTTTAGAAATACAAGTTCAAGATATCTTAAGAGTACCTTATTGCCCAGCATGCGGACATATTTCTAAATCTAAATTTGAAGAAATGAATGTTAAATCAAGAGTTATTATTGATGAAATCATTAAGGACATAAAAGAGAGGTAAGATGATATGCTTAAGTTCTATCCTAGTTATAATAAAGTTTTAAAAGAATTTAATGATGTTGCCGGTACTCAAACAGGAATAATTACTTCTATGGTCGTTCCTTTAGTTAACTATGAAGGAGAACCAACTTTAAAGAGTATGACAGGAACTATGCCTGATTACCATAAGCAAATTTTAACTGGAGGTCAATCTATTCAATATCACATTATCGGATATGGGTCTCACTATGAAGAGGCGTTTATCAAATATATAGGTGAAAGCATTGAAAGATATTCCACCTTAGTAGGAAGCGAACTAGTTAAAGATAAATTAGTTTATGCAAGCTATAATGAAATTAGCAAAACTGGAAAGACTATGCCTGTAAAATATATGAATGTCTTTACCAAAGGACAGATAGAAAAAATAAAGGAAATGAGGATTATATTATGTGATAAGGAAATAACTGATAATGATGTTATTGCTTGGATACAATGTCCTTCTCTTTTTAATCCTAAAGAGGATATTTGGGTTCCAGCCCAGATGCTTTTTATAGGGTATGAAAATAATACTCTAAGAGGTGAACAGAGATATATTCCAGCTTTTAGCACAGGAACAGCATCTCATAAATCTTTAAATAAGGCTCTTTTAAATGCTCTTATAGAGTATGTGCAAATAGATGCATTTATGATTAACTGGTATACAAAGAGAAAATGTAAAAGAGTTAATATAGATGATAAAAGAGTTAAAGAAATTATAAAACAACATGAATTAGATGAAAACTGTGAGTATGAAATAATTCCAATGGAGTTAACTTTACCTGATTTAGATTTACCAAGCTTTGCAGTTTATCTTAGAAGAAAAGATAATAAAGCACCTTATATGCTTTTAGGAATACAAGGAGATATGGACCCAATTCACGGTATGGTAAGAGGGATTATGGAGGCAGTACCAATAGCCCAAAGCACTTTCTATAATACTATATTTCATAGAGAAGCAATTGAAGAGGTTATGTCGCCTAATGCTAAATTTATTGATTTGGATAAAAATGTTCTTTTCTATGCAATGCCATATAAACAAGAGGAGAAAGATAAACTTCTTGAAGATTTAATAGAAGGAGAAATCAACTTATCTGAAATAAATAACTATGCTGATTATGATGTAGATATGCAAATTAAACATTTAATAAAAGAATTATCTAAAGTAAGTGAATATGCTGTATATATGGATTTAACTCCTCCTGAAGCTAGAGAAAAGGGTTGGTACGTAATGAGATTATTGGTACCAGAAATTTTAGAAATGTGTATTCCAGATTTTCCTTTTGCTAATCATCCTCGAATGATTAAATATGGAGGAGTAAAGAATGAATATCCACATCCAATGCCTTAGTTTAATAGTTATTTTATTTACATTAAACCCTTTAAGTATAGCCGAGTTAATTGAATTTATAAAAAGAAGTGGAAAGAATATCAAGATAGCAGTTTTTTTTAGAAATTTAACACTTATCTATATATTATTCATTGTATTAAGTTTTTATTTAATACCTCAAAGTTATGATATAAAAATGCCAATGAATAGTTTATGGATAGTTATAGGTATTTTATGTGCTCCATTAGTTATATTATTAGAAATTTTAACTTCATATATAATATTAAAACTTAAAGGTGAAGAGTTTAGTAAAGTTAAAATAGCCAGCAAATGGGTTAATTGCAGTGTAAAGGTTACTATATATACCTTACTTATAGGAATATTAGAGGAAATCGTATATAGACAAATATGGTTTTACTTAATGGTTTATATATTAGATATACATATTATCTTAGTTATTATAATATCTAGTTTATTTTATTCATTAAACCATATTACTTTAGGAAAGTATGTTGTAATTCAAAAGTTTATAAGTGGGTTAATTTTCTCAATGTTATTTTATCTTAGTGGACACGCAATACTAATACCATTAATATGCCACGGATTACAAAACTTAATTGTAGTAATAAGGGGGAATATGAATGGATGTAAAGGTTAATTTACTTATATACTTAGTTTGCTTTTTTATTTTCACTTCACTAATATATGGACAAGGTAGAGTAAATTCAAAAAATTCTAGATGGCTTAAGAGAAGAATACTTTCTTTAGGAGGATTTTTTTCAAAAGAGGTAGCAGAAGAATTTATTAGAATATCTTATTTAGTAGTAGTATTAGGATTTTTTTCAGTATTTTTATTTATTAATAATGATTTTATTATTAGAAATATTTATATGAAACTTACTATAAAGAATTTATTAATAATAGTGATTTCCTTTATAGCATTTATCCAAATATTATTTCTAACAGTAACTGTTGTATATTTAGGGTTTTTGAAAAAAGATTTTAATAAAGGTTTAGAAACTATAGATTGGATAAAAGTAAATTTAAATCACTTTGTTTATACAGGATATATAAGAACTTTAGGTATAGCTATTTTTGAAGTATTATTTTTCTTTAATCTTATATTCAGCATATTAAATGAAAAGTTTGAATTATCCATAGCACTAAGCATGATTATAACTGTTTTATATTATTGCTATGGAAAGTTTATTATTAGAAGAAATAAAGACAAGTACATAATGCTTAGTATATTAGGTTTTGCAATATCATCAACTACATTATCCTTGATAAATACAGTGAATAGTCTATTAGTAGGGATTTTGTTTTTGTATATTATACTTATTATGATAGCTTTTAAAGATTTTAAAGTTAAATTTTAGGAGGTCTAGTTATGGGAATAGTTTTATTAAAAGATTTAGTTAAATCCTACGGACAACACATTGCGGTAAATAATCTAAACCTTAAAGTTAACGAAGGAGAGATTTACGGAATATTAGGCCCAAATGGTGCGGGTAAAAGCACTACTATAAACATGTTAACTGGATTGCTAACTCCCTCATCTGGAGAAGTACATATATTTGAAAAAAAACTTACTAAAAATTCAAGAAATATTAAATCCAATATAGGAATTGTGCCACAAGATATAGCAATATATGAAGATTTAACAGCTATAGAAAATGTAATGTTTTTTGGTAGTTTATACAACTTAAAAGGACAAAATTTAAAAGAGAATGCTAAAAGGGCTTTAGAATTTGTTGGTCTAAGTGAAAGAGCTAAAGAAAAGCCCTCAAACTTTTCAGGTGGGATGAAAAGAAGATTAAATATAGCTTGCGCTATAGTACATAATCCTAAACTAATAATTATGGATGAACCAACAGTTGGTATTGATCCTCAGTCAAGAAACCATATACTAGATTCAATTAAAAAACTTAGAGATATGGGAAGTACAATAATATATACAAGCCATTACATGGAGGAGATTCAACATATATGCACTAACATAGCTATTATTGATCATGGTAAATTAATTGTAGAGGGAAAGATAGAGGATATACTTACAAAGTATAGTCCTGATAATGTAATAACTATTCAATTTATGTCATCTATATCTAAAGAAGATGTGGAGTCTATCGAAGATTTTACTGGAGTACGAAAAGTTATAATAAAAGATAAAATGATTATTGTAGAAAACAACAAAAATGTCAACAACTTAGATAAGATAATATTACACCTAACTAACAATAATTTATCTATTATTAACATAGAGAGAAAACATAATGACTTAGAAGCTATTTTCTTAACTCTTACCGGAAAAAGCCTTAGAGATTAGGAGTGATGATATGAGATTTTTTTCACTAGTAAAAAAAGAACTAATACATAATTTCAGAGACAAAAAAGCTATGTTTTTAATGACTATATTTCCTATATTATTAATTTTAATATTAGGAATGGCTCTTTCAGGAACTTTTAGTTCATCAATAATGCCTTCAAAAATTAAGGTTGCTTATATAGGAGATAGTGATAAAGAAATATATAAAAGTTTTAAAGAATTTACAAAGGAAAAGACATTAAATATTGAATTCGAAGAAATTAAAGATGAAGAGACCACAAAAGAAATGGTAAGTGATGGTAGATATGATGGGCTAATAAAGTTTACTGATGATGATACTATAGAACTCTTTAAAAATAATATAAGAGAGTTAAATGGAAACTTACTCAAAACTGTAATACAAACTTTTACTGATAAAAGTAATGTTGTAAATGCAGTAATAAAAGTTAATCCATCATCAGTAGAAGATATAATAAATAAGCCTATGCCAGACAACGTTAAGATAAATGAAGTTAAAGGTAGCACAAAGCCAACCTCAAGAGATTACTATGCTGTAACTATGTTTACTATGATAATTCTTTATAGCACTAATATAGGTGCCTTTGGAGTTCTTGGAGAGAATTTGAGAAAAACCTATGAAAGAATAATGGCTAGCACTGTAACTCCTATTGAATATCTATGTTCTAAGGTATTAGGAGCGTTTTTAATAACATCTTTTCAAGTTTCAATAGTATATTTATTTAGTAGATATGTTTTAAACACTAATTGGGGAGATAGACCATATTTTATATTATTAATATCAGCATCTTTAATATTTATGGCTGTTTCCTTAGGAATAGGATTGTCCATAGGAATTAAAAACCCTATAGTTATGTCTGCTGGATTGAACATGACAATACCTCTATTTGTATTCTTAGCAGGAGGGTATATACCATTAACTATATTTAATAATAAGATACTTAATATGGTTTCTAATATATCTCCATTAAAATGGACTAATGATGCAATTTTTAGATTGATTTATAATAATGATCTAAGTATAGTACCTATAGCCATTGCAGTAAATTTAATAATAGGATTAATATTCTTAAGTATGCCATTAATAGCTTTTAATAGAAGGGATGTGGTATAAATGAAAAATATATTTACAATAGCAAAAAATATATTAAAGATATCTCTAGGTAAAAAAGGGAATTGGATAACATTTTTGCTTTTACCTCTTCTAAGTATATTTGCAGCTTTAGCTTTTAATAGTGGCGGAAATAATGCTGTAAATGTTGGTGTATATGATGAAAATAACTCTTACTTATCTCAAGATGTAGTAAAATCTATTGGGGAAAATGAAAACTTTAAAGTTTATTCAGTAAATAGTTCTGACTTTGAAAAAGTACTTAAAAACAATAATCTGCAATGTATAGTAGAAATACCTAAAGAATTTGAGGAATCAATCCTTAATAATTCTGTTGAAGATATAAATATTTACTCATCAGAAGGAACTGAAATTACTTCTTGGATTGAAAACTACTTAAATTTTTATGTAGACAACTTAAAATCTATAGGCCTTGCAGCAAAAGGAGATAAAGAGACTTTTGATAATACATATAAGGAATTTAAGGATTCTCCTATTAAATTTATTGATAAAGAAGTAAATGATAAAACTAAAAATAAAGGTGTTACAAAGCAAAGTATTGGATTCTTGCTAGTATTTATGTTAATGGCATCAAAGGTTACAACAGATTATATTATGAAAGATAAATCCAATAGAACTTTCTTTAGAATATTTTCATCTTCTTTAACAAAATCTCAGTATATTATAGCTAATATCTTGGCTAATATGACTATATATATGTTTCAGATTTCCTTAATAATTCTTATATCTACAAAATTATTACATTTAAACTTCTATACAAGTATATTAAACTTATATATATTGTTTATATGTTTTGGTTTTGCTTCCATAGCTTTTGGTATACTTATTGCTGCTTTCTCAAAAAGTATATCCCAAAGCTCTCAACTTCAAAATATTATCATTGTGCCAACATCAATGCTGGCAGGCTGTTTCTGGCCAGTTGAAATCATGCCAGATTTTATGCAAAAGCTTGCTATGATTTTCCCTCAAAGTTGGGTTCTTAAAGCCATAGATAATTTACAGTTTGGAGAAAAGTTAGAAAATATAATTCCTTATTTACTAATGATTTTAATTTTTGCTATAATTGTATTTATAGTAGCTTTAGTTAAATTTAGAAATGATGAAGATATTAGAAATGTAATATAAGGTTTAAAGATAAAAAGTTTAATAAAAAAACTTAAAGTGTATTAAATAATTAAGCGTATAATTAATTATATATAAACTGTTATTCAACTATCCATCATCAAAGTAAGGGATTAAGTGTAATTTAATTATACTTAATCCCTTATTTTATGTGTAATTTTAAAGATATTTGAAGATGAATATCTTTGTTTTAAAATTCAATAGATGTAAATCTATTGAAATTATAGTATAATAACATTATCTACAAAATAAGGAATAAGTTTTAATAAGTACAACAAATTGCCTTATCCAATGATATATTAAAAAAGGGGGTGGATTTAGTGAGTATTAATAACTCACTAATATAAATTATGGGGGATGAAAACAAACTTAAAATTCAACTTAAAAACATATGGGAAAATGATTGGAATATTCCACAGGATGTTGACATCTACGCTTTATCTTTAGAGATGATGGATAATATAGGTTCTACTGACCCTGAACTTAGAGATATGCTTATATTAGAATTGCTTTATAATATAATATCATGCGAAAAAATATCATATAATGAAATTAAAGAGTTATTAAAACTTTCCTTAAATGATAATCATTTGTTTTATAAAATTGGTGAAAATGAAGATGATTCTGTATTTAAAAGAACTTTTACCCTTTGTATAATAAACATGATTTTAAATCTTAATAATGAATGTGATGATAGCTTTTTAAGTGAAAAAGACATACTTCACGTATATAATGAAGTATTAAGATATTTTAGAAATGAAAAAGATGTGAGAGGATATGTAAATATTAAAGGTTGGGCACATTCTAGTGCTCATACTGGAGATGTATTATGTAGTTTATCAGAATCTAAAGTTATAAAACATAGGGAGTTAATTGAAATTTTACAAGCAATAAAAGAAAAAATATGCATAAACACATATACTTATATAAACAGAGAAGATGAAAGGTTAATAAATGCAGTTGTTTCTATACTTGATAGAAATATATTAACTGATGAAGAAATAATAAATTGGATAAATAGTTTTAAAAATATAGAGTACATTGATAAATATCCTGAAGATGATCATTTAAGGATAAACCGCAAAATGTTTATGCGCAGCTTATATTTCAGGTTAAAAAAGATAAATGCAAATAAAAAACTTATAAATGCCGTTGAAGAACCACTAAATAACATTTTTTCCTAGTGATTTATTATAGCAAAAACATAGCTCTAAGCGTATTAGATATGCATTAGAGCTTTTTCTATTTGGAAAATTTATGTTTTCAACCATAATGGCCAATTTTAAACTAGAACGTGGCATAGCCGCCTTATTTCATATACAGAAAAGTATAAAAATTTTCGATTATAAAATGCTGATAAAAGCTAGGGTTAAAGAAATTTTAATCAGTGATAAGTTAATGATGAAATCTTCTTACACATGATCAACAAAATATAATTTAATTATATTTTATTGTGAATTTATATATAAATTTAAAGATATTCATGTACAAATATGATTATTATTAAATTTATAAGCTGGAAATCTATTGAAAGTATAATTTAATTATACTATAATAATATCACAAGGTAATATTATCTTAAAACAAGGAGTGAATTTGAATGAGTACAACAATAGGAAAAAAAATACGAGAACTACGTAAAGAACTTAAAATGACACAATCAGAGTTAGCAGGTAACGAACTGACTAAAAGCATGCTTAGTCACATTGAGACCGGTCATTCAAATCCTTCTATGAAAAGCTTAGAGTATATTGCAATGAAGCTTAACAAACCCGTAGCTTACTTTCTTGAGGATGATACAAAGAGTATTAGTAAACAACGTGAAGAGAAACAATTGCCTATGGATAAAATACTCTATGTCTTTAAAAATATTGATGAACTAATTAAAAAGAAAATCTATGAATTAGCTAAAACAGAAACTGAAAAGCTTTTAAGCTCATATACATTTAATGAAGAAAATAAGCTGTATGCTGATATAGTGTATAGATTAGGATACTGTAATCTTAAATTAAACAGAACGGAAGAAGGAAAAAAACTTATAGATACATGTTGTAATATTTATATGGATAATTTTTTATATGAAGAAGCAACAAGATCATATATGGATTTATTAAAATTAGAGCTAGAAAACTATAATTATAACGCCTGTATGAATATGTTAGATAAAATTCACGAAATTTATAGTAAATCCACTAACAAGAATATATTCTTAGAAATTGAAATGCTAGTAATAAAACCATCTATATATTTTGCTTTGGGGGACTTTGAAAAGACAATACATGTATGTGAAAAAGCAATTTCTTTATCAAAGGAAAATAACATTTACTATAGATTAGATGATGCTTACAGAATTTTAGCTATTACGTATATGCTTCAAGGGGATTTTAACAGATTTGATATAAATGCAAATGAAGCTAAAAAATATGTAGAGTTTACAGGTAATAAATTAAACTTATCTAAAATTTATCATAACTATGCAAAGTATGAAAACAAAAGAAATAATCCGCTGGAAGCTATGAAATATCTACATTTATTAGAATCTACTATAAGTGAAAAGACTTTTTATTATTACCTGGAATATGGAAAAACACAATATTTAATAGGTAATTATACTAAAGCTATAGAGGCGTTGATGAAAATAAACCCTAATGAAAAACCTGCTTATCTAATGGACTGTATTTATATAGCAACCTCAAAGATTTATAAGGGTTTGATTTATTGCAAGCTAGGAAACTTTCAGGAGTCTGTTATCGAAATAGAAGAAGGAATTAAAGATATTGAGTCCTACGCAAATCTAGAATACAAGGGGTTTGTTATGTGTGCACTAAATGAATTATCTTTTGCCTACAACAGTTTAAGTGAAGTGTATTCTCTAAATGGCTATTATGAGAATGCCTATATATTATTAAAAAAATCAAATGAAGTAAATACATTATATAAAAATAATTTATCTAATTGTAAAACTGTGAATTTAAAAAACTAAACACTAAACTTAATAATTAAAGTATTGGGGGATTAAAAATGGAAACAATGGTATTGAGAAGAGAAGAAATATTAAAGGTTATAACTGAGGCATTACAACCTTTAGATTATGTTTATGGAATGTGGCAATGTGGTTCTGCAGCCTTTAAAAGGGTTGACCAATGGTCAGATCTTGATATAGCAGTTGATGTAGAAGATGATAGAGTTAGAGATATATTTCCAGTTATAGATAAAGCATTAGTATCTTTAGCACCAATAGAACTTAGTTTAGAATATCCTCAGACTATGTCACCAGGAGGTTATCAAAAGGTTTACAAACTAGAAGGTGTAAGCAGGTTCATGGTTGCTGAAATATGTGCTGTAAAACACAGCAGCTCTGAAAAATTTCTCCAAAAAGAAATACATGGCAACGTCTTTGTCCATTTTGATAAGAAAAACATAACTGATATTAAACCTATTAATAATGAGATTTTCAATAAAAACTTGAAGACAAGAGTAGAAACTCTGGACAAACTATTTAATATATATCAATTCTTAATAGAAAAAGAGATTAATAGAAATAATCATATAGAAGCATTAGCATTTTATCAAAACTTTACACTAAATCCACTAGTAGAAGTTTTGAGAATGAAATATAATCCTTATAGATATAACTTTAAGTCAAGGTATGTATACTATGACTTACCTAAAAATGTAGTAAAAAAACTTGAAGAGTTCTATTTCATACTAGATACTAAAGATTTGGCATTAAAACATAAAGAGGCAATCAAATTGTTTAATGATACAGTAAATGATTTAAATACACTTGATAAAATTGTTTAATATCAGGTTAAACAATCTTATTAGTAACTATAATATTTTAACTTTTAAAAGTTAACAATAGAAAAAGATGAACTATATATTAAACATACAGTTCATCTTTTTCTATATATTTCAATTATAAACTCATAAACTCCAACTTAGCATTTTAAATTTGTTACTTTAGTGAAGTTTGTCACATTCAACTTGTCACTTTTATTAAAGATCTCCAAGAGGATTAGACTTAACTGCATCCCTTAAAGTTTCATCATCAACATGGGTATATATCTGAGTGGTTGAGATATTTTCATGGCCAAGTATCATCTGAAGACTCCTTATATCAACATTTCCATGCTTGTACATAAGAGTAGCAGCGGTGTGCCTTAACTTATGTGGGGTGCAATTATTCTTTTCAATACCTGAATGTTTCACATGCTTTTTAACTAAAAGTTCAATAGCTCTAACAGAAATTCTTGTGTTTTTATTAGTTAAAAATAGAGCATTTTTATCTTCAATAGGAACTTTTTCAGTATTTCTCATAGGAATATAATCAGCTATAGCTTTAAGGCAGGCACGGTTTAAATAAACAGTTCTTTCCTTATTACCTTTTCCTATTATAGTTAATGTATCTTCCTTTATTTTATCTATGTTTATACTGCAAAGTTCCGAAACTCTTAGTCCACAGTTTAAAAATAGTGTTAATATACAAAAATCTCTTTTATAATTTTTATTGCTTTCATCTAATGAAGTTAGTAAAGTCTTACTTTCATTTAAAGTTAAATAAATAGGGTGTCTTTTGCTTATTTTAGGTGATTCTAGCTCTTGAGCTGGATTTTCATCTAAGATTTTCGCCTTACCATTTAAATATTTAAAGAAAGATTTTAAAGTTGCTACTTTTCTAGCCCTTGCATATGTACCATTTTTCCTGTACTTGTCGGTGAAAGATATAAAGGCGTATAAATCTGATAATCTAATTGATCTTAAAAACTTATTATCTATGTCACTTATATCTATTTCTTTAAGCTCAATGTCTACTTTACATAATCCTTTATAATATTTTAAAAATCTAAAAAACATTATAATATCTACTTTATATGCATTAACAGTATTTTGGGATTTACCTTTTATTGTAGATAAATATGTTAAAAAATCATTTAAACATGGTGGAAGACTTGAATTTTCAATAATACCTATATCAAATTTCATAAAGAACCTCCTTAATACCTTAAACTTTTTGATTTAAAGTCTTTTCTCATTTTGTTTTAATTTCAATTATTACCTCTATTGTAAATAGTATAACATGATACTATTTAATTATATAGAATATATTGCCTTGTAGTCTATATATTAAATTATTCTTATGAAGTTTATTAAATAGAAGCCCATTGATTGAACTTAAAACTTATCAATGTACCACAGATCTCACTTTTTAACACAATACCTAGTCATGAAATAAGCTCATAAGTGGGGTAGTAGTGATTATCTTAAATTTAATAATCTAATTTGTTTGTAAAATTTAGTAATATTTAAATAAGAAACACATATAGTATTAAGCATAATTATTATTAAAGTTTAATTCTTAGATATTCTTAACTACATAGAACACACCTTAGGATAACTTGCTAAGACTTTAGAAGTGTGATAATTTACTTCTTAAAGCTTACTGAAGATAAATAAGTGCTTATCATTAAAACTTAACTTTCATATACTTATAAAAAAGTCTCTTTAAGTTTTAATTTGAAATGATAATAATTATCATTGTTTTGCAGATATTAGGAAGTGACTTTTAAAAACATCCAAACCTTTTTATCGTTTAATAGAAGCATTTTCTAAAAAAATTTAAAATTAAATTTAAAAACAGCAAAGATTCATTATATTTATTTAAAGTTTTTTTAATTAACAAATACATTTGTAAAATAATTTCATAACTTTAAATCTTGATAGGAATAAATTCAATTTTTCAGCATCCATTTATTTAAGCTATTATCTATTCAAAATTCATTAAAACTTATATATGTACATTTGAAATTTTTTCGATAGCTTATAAGACCAAATTTTCGATTCTATAAATATATAACTTTATAGAATCTTTACGAATCCTTGCAAACCCTTGATTTACAAGGATTCTTTACTTTTCATATGTATTTTTATTTGAAATCTACTTAAAACTCTATAATTACTTCCTGTTTTTTATATGTTTTTTCTCTATTCCTTTTTTCTAAACCACAAAAACTTCGCTAAATGTATATTTAGCGAAGTTTTTTATATGATTTTTGTATTTCTTTTCGTAATATACGTTCTTCTTAATTTTAGACACTTTCACACATGTAATACACACGTAATACATGTGTTATTTATGTATTACATATATTTGTGTTATAATATATGTAGAATTTTTTGTTTAAATTAGAGAGGTGAATTTAATGAGCGATATAAAAACCACTACTATGAGGCTTTCAGAAGATACTATAAAATCCTTTAGAACCATAGCTGAACAAGAAGGATTTACACAAGAACAATGTATGGCATACTTAGTAGATATATTTCAAATGCAAAGCGCTAAAGAAATAATGGCAGATAGAAAAAAGGAAATAGAGACATTTGAGGATTATATACATAAATTAATGAATTTATATATGGGATCATTAGAAATAAGCATAAATGCGGAAGATAAGATAAAAGATAAGTTTTCTGGAGATTTGGAATCTAAAGATAAATTAATAATAAAATTAAATGAGGAACTAACTGAATTGAAGAGTACTATAAAGACAAAAGACAAAGAAAGAAAAAAGGTAGAAGAGAGCTTAGAAAGAAATTCTAAAGAATATGAGACCATGGAAGCATTGGTTTCCCAAAATAAAACCATATTAGAAAAGATTCAAGAAGAAAATTTGAAATTAAAAGAAGATTTAAAAAATTTTAAAGGGAAAGACAAAGAGATAATTGATTTAGAAAAAGAAGTTAAGACTTTAATATCAAAACTTGAAGACTCCAATTTATTTATAAAGAAAAAAGACTTACAAATAGAAAGTCTAGAGAATCAAATAGTTTTATATAAAAACAACTATGAAGAAGTAAAAAATGAAATAAAAATCGAAAAAACTTATACTGAAAAGAAATTCAATTCTACTTTAGATAAACATAAAGAAGAAATAACCCAAATAAAATCAGCTATTGAAAAAGAGTTTGAAAAGAAATTTCAAGAGAGATTAAATTTTGAAAAAGAAAAATTTCTATTAGAAAAGGAAAAAGAACTTATTGAACTAGAAAAGGCTTTAACTAGAAAAGAAAAAAAAGGAGAAGATAAAAAAGAGTAACCATACTCTCCTATTATATAATAAAATTCATCTAAACATGAAAATAGAATGATAAGCACCATAAACCCGACGCTTATCATTCTATTTTCATTAAGATAATTCTTTGTTATGAGATATACACTTTCAATATAAAGTTAAAAGTTAATGTTGATTTTTTCACGAAAAATCTAAAATTAAAAATTAAATTTTATAATATCAAAAACAGACTAGCTTACAATAAGCCCTACCCCATTTTCTTTAAGATAATTTATAAAACCTTCCTCAGGTAGTTCATCAGTTATTATTATTGACACTTTTTTTAAATTACATACATTATAATGGCATAATCTATTAAACTTTGATTTATCAGCAAGAACTATTACTTCTTTGCTTTGTTCTACCATTTTTCTCATAACTTCTGCATCCTCTTCATTATCTACAGATACACCTTCTTCACTAACTCCAAGAGCTCCCAAAAAACATTTATCAGCATAATAATTAGACAATATATTTATAGTTGAGCTTCCATAGCAAAATCTATGTATTTTATTTATTTTACCACCAAGCATAAAAACATTCACATCATCACTATACATTAACACATCAGCAACTTCTATAGAATTGGTTATAACAGTGCATTTTTTATATTTTAAAGAATAAGAAAAAGTTTCAACTGTTGTGGAGGTATCTAAAATAACCATATCCCCCTCCTCCACTAATTCATAAGCCTTTTGTGCAATTTTTCTTTTTTCCATAGAATCAATAGTAAGTCTTTTAGCGTAGTTTTCCGTCTTTCTTTCATGGTCATTATGTTTATACATTGCTCCACTATAAGTTCTTATAATTTTATCTCCGGAAAGAAGCTGTTCTAAATCAGCTGATGCTGTTTCTTTTGATACACTGCAAAAACTACATATTTCATCAATTGACATACGTTTATTTTGTTTTAGATATTGTAAAATTAAATCAAACCTCTCATCTTTGCACATATAAACACCCCTACTATAATTAATATTAATTCTTTCTTAAATAGTCCTCTATATGATTTAAAGCTTTTTTAAGTTCTTCCATGCTATAGCAATAGGATATTCTCATAAAACCCTCACCACTAGTACCAAAAGCACTTCCAGGAACGCATGCTACTTTTTCTTTATTTAATAAATCAACACAAAAATCATTGCTACTTATATTTTCCTTAGGTATTTTAGGAAATATATAAAATGCTCCCTTAGGCATATTAACCTGAAATCCTATTTCTTTTAATCTAGAGTACACAAAATCTCGTCTTTTTTTAAATTCTTCCTTCATGATTTCTACATCATTAAGACAATGTGTAAGTCCCTTTAAAGCACCATATTGAGCTACAGAAGGTGCACAAGATACATTATATTGATGAACCTTCATTATTTCATTTAGAAGTTTATTCTTGCAACATATATATCCTATCCTCAGCCCTGTTAATGAAAACATTTTTGAAAATCCACTTATGTATATGCATCTTTCAACTAAATCTTCATACTGACATACTGAATAATAATTATCCTCATAGCAAACAGACGCGTAAATCTCATCAGTTATTATATATAACTTTTCATCCTTTAAAATCTTATAAAGATTATCTCTAAGTTCTTTTGTCATAACTGCTCCTGTTGGATTGCTTGGGTATGATAGAACCATGGCTTTAGGATTAAATTTCTTAATCTTTCCTTTAAGATCTTCTATATCTATTAAAAATTCCTTGTTTAACTTATATTCAATAACATTAGCACCTATAATCGTTCCTATGGCTTTATAAGCTGGATATGAAGGATCTGGTACAAGTATTACATCCCCTGGATTTAACATGCCTTGAAACGCAGCATAAAGCCCTTCACTGCCACCTACTGTTATACAAACATCCTCAGTACTAAAGTTTATATTAAATGTCTTTAAATAATTTGAAATTTCTTGCCTCAACTCTACTATACCTGCATTAGATGTATAAGTTGTTTTATCATTCTCTATAGAATCAATCATAGCCTTCTTTATAAAACCCGGAGTTTTAAAATCTGGTTGTCCTAAGGTTAATGATAATGCACCCTCAACTTGACTAACCTTATTAGAAAATTTTCTTATACCTGATATTTCTATATTTTCAACATTTGTATTCATATAACACCTTGACTTCTACATGTAACTTATAACTACATAATATTATAGAACTCAAGTACCACCTGCCTCTCTCTATATATACATCTATAATAGCATTATATAACATATATTTGAATAATTAATTTCAAAATACGTCTTTATTAAATATAATTTGCTATAAAACATTAACAAAATCCTTCTAATATGATATATTATCTATTATAATTAACCTGTAAATACATAGTAATACAAATTAGAAGGGATGATATATATGAATAATTATAATTTTACAGATCCTTATGAAATTGCACGTTTTATAAAGGAAGTTAAGAAATCTACTCCAGTTAAGGCTTATATAAATGGAAATTTAAAAAATGCCAATGTTAGTAACTTAGAGTGTTTTGGGGATAATAGCTTTTACATATTATTTGGAGAAAATGATGATGTGATAAAATTCTTAGAAGATAATAAAGATGTTATCAAAAACTTTAAAGTTGAAAATGATAGAAGAAATTCAGCTATACCTATGTTAGACCTTAAAGGAATAGATGCTAGAATAGAGCCAGGTGCAATTATAAGAGACAGAGTTAAAATAGATAAAAATGCTGTTATAATGATGGGTGCCGTTATAAATATAGGTGCTGAAATAGGAGAGGCAACAATGGTTGATATGAACGCTGTTGTTGGAGCTCGTGGAAAACTTGGAAAAAGAGTTCACCTTGGAGCAGGTGCAGTTGTTGCAGGAGTTTTAGAACCACCAAGTAAGTCACCATGTGAAATAGGTAATGATGTTCTTATAGGAGCAAATGCAGTCATATTAGAAGGTGTTAAAATAGGAGAAGGATCTGTTGTTGCTGCAGGATCTGTTGTTACAGAAGATGTTCCTTCCGGAGTTGTAGTTGCTGGAATACCTGCTAAAATAATAAAGCATGTTGATAACAAAACTAAAGACAAAACTCAACTAATGGATGATTTAAGAAAATAAATACAAGTAAAAAAGGATAATCCTCATTGGATTATCCTTTATATTTTTACATAACTTCTTTTTCTGTGAATTCTGTAGTTGTAAATTCTGTAGTTGTAATTGTTTGTTCTTCCTCTGATTGTTCCCCATTTTCAAGAATAATGTCTTCTTTATTTACCTTTTCCATTTTTGAAATAGAAACTTCATAAGCTATCTTATTTATTACTTCTGTATCGCTTACTTTCTTTTGATACTCTCTACTTTGAAGTCTTCCCCATACTCTTATATTATCCCCAACTTCTAAAGTTTGACAGAATCTAGAGTTTCTACCCCATGCAATAGTTGGTATATAATCAGATTTATTATAAGCTCTATTTACAGCTAGTAATACATCGGCTATTTCTCTTCCAAAAGGAGTAGTTCTATAAACAGGCTCCTTGCAAATAAATCCATCTAAGAAAATTTCATTTGGATTTTTACTTCTCTCAGCACATGGTTCTATGTTTCTTGCAAATACAGTAAGTATTAATCTATTAGAACCATCCACAAATTTATTATAAGATCTTAATTGGCCATCTACTATTATGTCACTTCCAATACTTAAATCTAGATTAGTTATAAGTCTTTCAGAAACGGTTACATTTAGTAAATCTGTAGTGTCACTTAATCTCATAACCTCCACTTGAAAATTGTAAAATCCTTCCCCATACATTTCATGGCTAAAGCTAAGTTCTGAAGCCACACTTCCCTCTAAGTAAATCTTGTTGTTTAAAAATAAATTGTCCATCTTAACCCCTCTCTCCCTTGGTTTATAAATTTCTTTACATCACTAAGATATTAATAAAACTAAATAAATATTACTTTTTTTATATTTATTTGGTAAAAAAAGCTTAATCCCATTATAATACATATCTAATAACAAATTCAATATCATTTAACAAATTGTTTTCCAGTTATATCTATATAAAAGTCTGTTTTATAAGCTAAATCTGATATTTTCACAGTTTCATAAGAATTATCTTTTAAAACTTGAAGCAATTTTCTTAAATTATTAGGTGTATACTTTGCATTATTATGAAATAATATTATTGAACCCTTGGATAATTTTTTAACAACCCTGTTATATTCAATATCTTCCCCCTGCTCTTTCCAATCTACGCTATCAATATCCCATTGTATAGGTAAAAGTCCTGTACTTTTAACAGCATCTAGTGAATTATTATTATAGGACCCACTTGGAAATCTAAACACCTTACAATTTTCTCCAGTAACATTTTTTATTATATCCTCAGTTTTAGATACTTCAGATATAATCCTCTCTTTTGATATAGCAATAAAGTCTGGATGCATGTAAGAGTGGTTTCCTATTTCATGTCCTCTTCTATGAATTTCTTTTAGGATATTGGCATTATCTTCACAATGATTTATCCAACCCCCCATTACAAAGAAAGTTGCTTTTGCATCAAATTCATCTAGAATTTCTAAAATTTCTAAAGTATAATCTTTTTCTCCCCAATTTACATCAAATGTTATAGAAATTTTATTATCTTTTGTGTCAACAGAATAAATGGGATGATCTTTAGTTTTTGCTAATGCAAATTCAGTAAAGCCCTGAAAAATAAAACCATTTATTACAACAAATAATATCAAACTTTTAACAATTTTTCTAGTATTTTTTTTCATTTTTGTAAATCTCCTTCCTATGTTGTTTTCTAAATCAATATTTAATATGCACTTTTTTAGCTATATAATTCATTTTTACGTATATAATCTTATATTTTCAAAAGAATTATTATATAATAATATTGAAATGAAATTTTTCACAAAGCTTTTTATATAAAGATAAATCCTCTAAGTTTTATCTTAGAGGATTTACCAAGAAATAAATTTTTATGTTATAATAAAAGGCAGTACATTTATTTTATCTTTGGAGGGTGGGATATCAGTGCATGAAAATTCAACAGAGTTAGCTGAGAATAAGCTACTTTTACTTTACATACTTAAAAACTTAAAAATGCCTATAACAAATGGGCAATTAACGGATATAATTCTTGAAAACAATTTTATAAATTATTTTATACTTCAACAATATATTTCAGAACTTGTACATTCTAGCTTTGTTAAGTATGAAAGTGTTAATGAAAAAAATTTATTACTTTTAACAGATAAAGGTGATAATGTTCTTTCATTTTTTAAAGATAGAATATCATCTGGTAAAATTACATCAGTTGATGAATACATATCCAAAACAAAAGACAGACTTAAAAAAGAGCTAACAATAACAGCAGACTACACTATAGAAAAGGATAATTGTTACATAGTTAATTTAAAAGCTATGGAAAATGAAACTCTTTTAATGAATATAAGTGTTAATGTAGCTACAAACAAACAGGCTATTTCTCTTTGCAACAACTGGAAAGAGAACTCTTCTGAAATATATAATAATGTAATGAATTGTATAATTAAAGATTAATCCAGAATCATGCCATTAGGTTCTTTACCTAGTGGTATGATTTTCTGCTTACTGGATTTTAAATCTATTATAATTAGATTATTATTTAAATTATCACCAACATATAAAGACTTACCGTACCTAATAATGCCCCTAGGCATTCCATGTATGTTGATTCTTTTGATTTCTTTAAAATCTAAAACATCAATAACACTTATTGAGCCATCTTCAAAATTGCTTACGAAAACCTTATCATCATTCTTATCATAATAAAAATCTACTGGATATTTTCCAAGCTCTAAAGATTTTATTTTTTCACCACTATTAAAATCTATTAAAGACAAATGTCCTGTTTCTTCACCAATGTGACTTTCACAACACATTAAATGACCATGTCTTATTATACCTGACTTAGTAGGAAATAAACCTACTGGTATACTTCTTATAATTTCATTTGTTTTCAAGTCAAAAATCGACACAGTGCTACTTATCATATTTGTTATAAGAGCAATATTTAGTGTTTCATATATTTCTATGTTATGTGGATATACATCACAAGGAACTTGGCATATAACTTTATTTAATGCTAGATCAAATATAACTAGGTTATCGTTTTCACTGCAAGTTATATACGCCATATTATTAAAGGCTTTAACATCTGTTAGTCTGGACCCAATATAGAACTCTTCTAAGTTATTTTTGTTTAATAAATCTATTTTTGATATTGTATTGCTAAAGTTATTTGCAACCAGTAAAATGTTGTCCCATTTACAAATTCCATGTGGCCCCTTTCTAAAATTATTTTCTTTAATAAAAATACTTTCTTCAACTAAAGTTTCTAAATTAACTTTTGATACACTATCAGATGATGTATTACATATATAAAGATTTTTCATTATAGTGTTCACCTACCCATCTTAAAATAATATATTTATAATATAATATGAAAATTTGTAAATTAAGGGCATAATTTTTCTATAAAACATTTACTATATTTTTATAATTTTTAAAATTATAGACACAGGAAAGTTTGTCCAATATAATATATAGAGAACTAATTAAAGGAGGATGACTTTATGTATACATTTGAAACAACTGGAGTCTGTGCTAAAAAAATAATTTTTGATATTGAGGATAATAAAGTAAAAAATGTATCCTTTGAAGGTGGATGTTCAGGAAATCTTCAAGGTGTCGCTAAATTAGTTGAAGGAATGGACATCAATGAAGTTGTGCATAAATTAAAAGGAATAAGCTGTGGTCAAAAAAACACATCTTGTCCTGATCAACTTGCTAATGCTTTGAAAGAATTTTCTGAAAATAAATAGTGTTTTTAAATAAATATACATATTTTTATGTATATTTATTTTTTTAAGGTTGAAGGTCTAAGAAAACCATCTTTTTAAAATTAAATAGAATGATAAGCGTTAGCACACTATTAGATAGAGCGAATCTTCATTCAGGTGGTGTCCCTTTCCACCATGTGAATGTTAGATACACCGTAAGTATTCTTAGCTAAGAAAAGTATTGCTTACGTTAAGAATTTCAATTGTTTAAACCCAGTGAGTTATTGAAATTTAGTGATCGGTGCTTATCATTCTATTTTCTTGTTTAGAAGGATTTTCTTGTTAAAATTCTTCTCATATCACCTATCATATATAATGATCCAGATATTAATAATAAATCATTAGGTGCTGTGTATTCAAGTGCCTTTTTTACAGCCTCTTCATAATCCTCTACAGCTTCAACATTCTTATTTACTCTTAATATATGATTCTTTAGTTCATTACAAATTGTAGCTCTTTCGCTATTTGGAGTTACTGTTATTATACTACTTGCCATAGGACAAATAACATCTATCATATCATCAACTTGCTTATCTGCTAAAATTCCTAATATTAATATTATCTTATTGTATTTAAAGTATCTTTCAACATTATTTCTAAGATTTTTAATACCATCTATGTTATGAGCACCATCTATAACAATGGTAGGATTAGTACTTAAAACTTCAAGACGTCCCTTCCATGAAACATCTTCTAGTGCCTTTATTTTAACTTCTTCATCTATACTTATATCATCGACTTTTTCTAAAGTTTCTATAGCTTTTATAGCAACCTGTGCATTTAAAAGCTGATGTTCTCCTAATAATCCCAAAGTAACTAATATTTTTTTGTTATTTATAGTTATTAGTCCCTTTTGCTTTATTGATAAAGTATCTTTATCAACGTCCTTGTACTGAACCATATCTCGAGTTACATATACAATAGGACTGTTACTACTTTTAGCCATATTTTCTAAGACACGTAATACCTTATCTTCATTAGGATATAATATAATAGGTGTACTCTCTTTAATTATTCCTGCCTTTTCTTTAGCTATATCCTCTATGGTATTACCTAATATATTCATGTGATCATAGCTTATAGATGTTATAACACTTACTAAAGGGCTTATAACATTAGTTGAATCTAGTCTTCCCCCTAACCCAACTTCCATTACAGCATAATCAACTTTTTCTTCATAAAAATATAAAAGTGCAGCACATGTTATAATCTCAAATTCTGTTGGATCATCTAATCCCTCTTTAGTAACAGTTGATATAACCGACTTTACTTTTGATATAACCTGGCATAATCTAGTTTTCGGTATATTAGTATTATTTATCTGCATTCTCTCTTCAAAGTCCTCTAAGAACGGAGAAGTATACATACCAACTTTGAAACCATTTTCTTTTAATATGTTACTTAATATACACGTTGTTGAACCTTTTCCATTAGTTCCAGCAATATGTATGGTTTTTATCTTTTTATGTGGATTTCCCAAAAGTTCTAAAATTCTATTAGTTCTTGATAGTCCATAATTTGTACCGAATTTTCCTACACTATGTATATAATCCATAGTTTCATTATAATTCATTGTATTCATAAAGTACTTGTTATATAAATGTTTTTATATAACAATCTCCCCTCCTTACTATTCCATATAATTCAAAGACTTTTAAAATCTTATTTAATAGAAATTCTTTGTTTAAAGCCAAAATTCCTTTAATTTTTTATATTTTATCACAAAAAAGACAGATACAATAAGTATCCGTCAATTATTTTCATTAAAACTATAATGTTTTTCTGTTTTTTGTAAATACAATAGGAGTTATCATCCTATATACCGATTTCTATCTTCATTTTCTACGCTCTTTTCTAAAAAATATGCCATTAAATAAAGACCATAACTTAGTATTGTGTAAGCAGCAAGTTTATTTTTGGCTTTATCTATGTCTTTCAAGCTTTCTATAATAAGGTCTTTAAATGATAATCTATTGCTATAATCACTTTTATTTTTAGCTGCTTCATTGTTTTCATCATTAGCATCATTAGACAGGTCATATTCCAATATTATTTTTTGACCACTTATTCTAAACCCAGTATACAAAGAACTAATGCACATAATAAGAGATAATATAATACATAATTTTATTAGAATATTTTTAGATTTTCTCTTACTTTTTATAGGATTAATTGTTTTAAGCTTTATTATAAATACAATACAAAGAAGCATCAAAATAACGTTTAACATAATTAAAAATCCAAGCATACGCATTACCCCCTAATAAACATCTTTACTATATTATATTTAGTAGGTTGTTAATTTTGCAAAGAGTTTATTTATAATATATAGTTTAATTATAGCCCTAAACATACTATTTATAAACATAAATTCTTGTTTCTTAAGAATTTATATAGATTTTAAAATCACTACTATTTTAACCCTAAGCTGAACTTTTAACTTGGAATTTGTTTTGGCTTGTTATTTATCAAATATTACTATATATATCTATTATTATATGTAAAAATAGATTTAAAAATACCAACAACTAAATTTAGTTGTTGGTATTTCATATCTAATATTATTTATTTAAACTTTCTATTCTTGAAAGAACTGCTTCTAACATTTCTTTGTATTTTTCACCTTTAGCTTTTTCTTCATTAACAACATCTTCTGGAGCTTTAGCTACAAATCTTTCATTTGAAAGTTTCTTCTCTACTCTATCTATTTCTTTTTCAAGCTTTTCTTTTTCTTTATTTAATCTTTCAAGTTCTTTTTCCTTGTCAACTAAGTCTAGAAGAGGCATAAATAACTCTCCACCCTTAACTACAACAGCTACAAGGTTTTCTGGAAGATTGTCTTTAGATTCTATAAACTCAACTTCTGAAGCTGATGCAAGCTTTTCAAAGTAAGTAGTTCCACTTTGAAATGCATTTTTAGCTTCTTCAGCAACATAAGCTATTATCTTAGCTTTTCTTGAAGGTGGAACATTCATTTCAGCTCTAACATTTCTTAAAGTTTTTATAGCTTCTATTATGAAAGCCATATCTTCCTCAGCTTTTTCATCATGTAACATTTCATTGTATTCTGGCCACTTAGAAACTGTTATAGATTTTTCATCTAGAACTAAATGAGTAAATATTTCTTCAGTTATAAATGGCATAACTGGGTGTAGAAGCTTTAATCCACTTGTAAGAACTGTATATAAAACATTATATGCTATTCCTTTTTGCTTTTCATCCTCTCCGTAGAATACAGGTTTTACTAGCTCAATGTACCAGTCACAAAGTTCATTCCACATAAAGTCATAGATTTTTTGAAGTGCCATTCCAAGCTCAAATTTATCTATATTATCAGTAATTTCTTTAATTACAGTGTTTAATCTTGATAATATCCACTTATCAGCTAAAGTATAATCTTTTTCATCTTTATATTTTTCCATAAGATCTCTATCAAGATTCATCATTATAAATCTAGATGCATTCCAGATTTTATTTGCAAAGTTTCTTGCTGATTCAACTTTTTCTGGGTAGTATCTTATATCGTTTCCTGGTGCATTTCCTGAAACAAGCATAAATCTTAATGCATCAGCACCATATTCATCTATTACGTCAAGAGGGTCAACTCCATTTCCAAGAGACTTAGACATTTTTTTACCATCAGAATCCCTTACTATACCATGCATTAGTACAGTTTCAAATGGGATTTCCTTCATATTATGAAGTCCTGAGAATATCATTCTTGCTACCCAGAAGAATATTATATCATATCCTGTAACAAGCACTGATGTTGGATAGAAATAATCAAGATCATCTGTTTTATTTGGCCAACCTAAAGTTGAAAATGGCCATAATGCTGATGAGAACCAAGTATCTAAAACATCTGTTTCTTGTTCTAGTTTAGTTCCACCACATTTTGGACACTTAGATGGTGCCTCTTCAGAGCATATTATCTCTCCACAAGAACAGTACCATACTGGTATTCTATGTCCCCACCATAATTGTCTTGATATACACCAATCTTGAATATTTTCCATCCAGTTAAAATAAGTCTTCTCAAATCTTTCTGGTACAAACTTAACATTCTTCTCCTTAACAGTATCTATAGCAGGTTTTGCTAAAGATTCCATCTTAACGTACCATTGTTTAGATATCATTGGCTCTACAACTGTATTACATCTATCATGACACCCAACATTATGAGCATGAGGTTTTATTTTTACAAGGTATCCCTCTTTTTCAAGATCTTTAACTATAGCTTTTCTTGCTTCATATCTGTCAAGACCTTCATATTTTCCACCAAGCTCGTTTATTATTCCTTTGTCATTAAGAACTTTAACTTGAGGAAGGTTATGTCTCTTACCTACTTCATAATCATTAGGATCATGAGCCGGCGTTATTTTAACAGCTCCTGTACCAAACTCTAAATCAACATAGTCGTCAGCAACTATTGGAATTTCCTTACCTACTAAAGGTAATATTAGTTTTTTTCCTACTAAATGACTATATCTTTCATCCTTAGGATTTACTGCGACAGCTGTATCTCCAAGCATTGTTTCTGGTCTAGTTGTAGCTATCTCTAAGAACTCATCACTTCCTACAACAGGGTATTTTATATGCCAGAAGCTACCTTCTTTTTCGCTATACTCTATTTCAGCATCAGATAATGCTGTTTCACACTTTGGACACCAGTTAGTTATTCTGTTTCCTTGGTATATTAATCCCTCTTCATATAACTTAACGAATACGTGTCTTACTGCTTTATTTAGATTTTCATCCATTGTAAATGATTCTCTTGAAAAGTCTGCAGAAACACCCATTTTTTTTAGTTGCAATCTTATTTTTTCTCTATATTCATCAGTCCAGTCCCAAACTTTTTCAAGGAATGCTTCTCTTCCCATTTCCTTCTTCTTTAGACCTTGCTTTAATAATTCATTTTCAACCTTAACTTCAGTTGCTATACTTGCATGGTCTTGGCCTGGAAGCCACAAAGTTGAATATCCTTGCATTCTCTTAGTTCTTATTAATATATCCTGAAGAGTATTGTCTATAGCATGACCTAAGTGAAGTTTACCCGTTATATTTGGTGGTGGCATTATTATAGTAAAAGGCTTTTTACTCTTATCCACTTCTGGAGTAAAATACTTATTTTCTTCCCAATTCTTATAAAGTCTTTCTTCGAAATCCTTAGGGTTATAGGTAGTTGATAAAGTTTTATTTTCTTCCATATTTTGTTCCTCCTTAATTTATATTAAAAAGTAATTTATATTAATTAACTTTTAATCACTAATTTTATAAGTTCACAATTGAGAATTGGAAGCTGAAAGTTAGTATTTATTTTTCTAAGAAAAACCTGAATTTAATTTAAAGCTCTTCTGAACAACGTGAAAAAAACATCATTAACTCGTCACTAATTAAATTATTTTCTAAAAAATTGCAACAAAAAGAGCCTTAATCCTATAAAAGGACGAAGACTCGCGGTGCCACCTTTTTTCCCACATCTTAATGGGCTCTCTAAAATTAACGATTGATAAAAACCGTCTTCAGCTACTAACAGTTCACCAAAGAAGCTCAAAAGCTACCTTCAAGATAATTATTTTAGAAAACCTTTCAGCCATGGATTTCCTTCTCTGAAAAAATAGTTTTATCTCTACTCCTCTTTTTCACAGCTTTATATTTATAAATTTTTATTATATGTCCAAGCTATTATAATATAAACCACAACAGCTCTAAAAATCTCAACTTATCACTTACAACTTGTCACTCATCACTCATACTTTGTAACTTGATATATATAATTATAATAACATTTAATATTATGTCAAGAGATTTTTAAACATAATTTCTTAATATTAGACATCTTCAAAAAATAATAGACCAGTATTCTTGTCTATTTGGCATAATACTTCATAGTCAAAAGTCATCCATAGACCACTATGAACGACTTTTAACTCTTTGTCTTATAGCAAATATACGTGGAATCTTTGGCCTATTATTTTTTCAGATACTTTACAGTGTAAATGTATTCTCTGGTATATACTCTACTTCTATTTCCTTGCTATTTACTATAGGCTTTTCTTTATTTAAATTTTTAAATGCTACACTTAACATAAGTTTTATTCTATTAAGCTGATTAACTTCACTTGAACCAGGATCATAATCAACTGCAACTATATTAGACTCTTTATACCTTTCTTTTAAAGCCTTTATCATTCCTTTTCCTGTTACATGGTTTGGAAGACATGCAAATGGCTGCATACAAATTATATTACCAGCCCCATTTTCAATAAGCTCTATCATTTCTGCAGTTAAAAACCATCCTTCTCCTGTTTGATTTCCAAGGGATAATATTTCACTTGCTTTATCCGCTAGTTCATATATAGTTTCAGGTTTTTCAAATCTATTGCTACTATCTAATGCTTTCATTATAGGCTTTCTATAAAGCTCTATAATATTTATAGCTGTAACACCTAAAACTTGTCTTATTTTTGGTCCTGATAAATATCTATATTTAAAATCATTATCTAAAGATGAATATAAAAAGAAACCTAGAAGATCTGGCATAACAGCTTCTGCACCTTCATCTTCAACTATAGATACCACATTATTGTTAGCGAGTGGATGGAATTTAACTAATATTTCACCTACAAGCCCAACCTTTGGTTTTTGTATATCTAATAGTTCTATTTCATCAAAATCTTTTACTATATTCTTAACATCCTTTTTATAATCAGAGTGACTACCTTTTGCTATGGTATTTTTACATCTTTCATTCCACTGTTCATATAATTTATTACATGAACCTTTTACTGCTTCATAGGGTCTTGTCCTATATAAACATCTCATTAATAAATCACCATAACATACAGCCATTAAGAGTCTTTCTCCTAAAGGAAGTGTAAGTTTAAATCCTGGATTCTTTTCAAGTCCTACAGCATTTAATGACACAACAGGGATTCTCTCAAATCCAGCATCTTTTAATGCTTTTCTAAGTAAACCTATATAATTTGTTGCTCTACATCCTCCTCCAGTTTGTGAGATTATAACTGCTGTAGAATTCAAATCATATTTTCCACTTTTTAACCCACTTATAAGAGAACCTATAGTTATTATACATGGATAACAAACATCATTATTTACATAACGTAATCCTTCATCTATGGAGTTTTTGTCATCATAAGGCATAATTTCAAATTTATATCCATACTTTTCAAATACAGTTTTAAATAATCTAAAATGTATAGGCGACATATCTGGAGCTAATATTGTATAGGTATCCTTCATTTCTTTTGTAAAAACTATTCTCTCTTTATTGTTTTCTTTAATGTCTGGAATATAATTATTTCGCTTCCTTTCTTCAAGAGCAGCCTTTAAAGATCTTAATCTTATTTTTATAGCTCCTAAATTTGTTCCCTCATCTATTTTTAATAAAGTATATATTTTTCCTTTTGATTTTAATATTTCTTCAACTTGATCACTGGTTATTGCATCTAGTCCACAACCAAAAGAGTTAAGCTGAATAAGTTCAAGATCATTAGAGTTTGCTACAATTGATGCTGCTCTATAAAGTCTTGAGTGGTAAACCCATTGATCTACTACTCTTAGAGGTCTAATTGTATCTCCCAAGTGACTAATGCTATCTTCTGATAAAACAGCTAATCCAAAGGAAGTTATTATATTAGGAATACCATGGTTTATTTCCGGATCTATATGATATGGTCTTCCACTTAAAACTACTCCTTTATTTCCTGTTTCTTTAAGATATTTTAGTACCGCTTCTCCTTTATTTCTTATGTCATCTTTAAAATTATCCATTTCTTCAAAAGCCTTATCTAAAGCATTATCAATTTCTTTTTTGCTTATAGAGAAATCTTTAAATTCATCATATAATCTTTTTGAAAGTTTACTTTTATTGTGAATTGACATAAATGGATTTTTAAATATTATATTTTCTTCCTTTAGTACATCCATATTATTTTTTATAACTTCAGGATAAGAGGTTACTATAGGACAATTATAGTGGTTATCACTATTTTCATCCTCTTTTCTCTCATAGGGTATACAAGGATAAAATATAAACTTAATCCCTCTGTTAACTAAATCTATAATATGTCCATGTACTATTTTACCTGGATAACATACAGATTCTGATGGTATTGTCTCTATTCCTAATTCATATACCTTTTTAGAACTTCTATTTGATAATACAACCTTAAAACCAAGTTCTTTAAAGAATGTAGCCCAAAGAGGATAATTTTCATAAATATTTAAGACTCTAGGAATTCCCACTACACCTCTATACGCCTCTTCATCTTTCAAAGGTTTATATGAAAATAGTCTTTTATATTTATAATCATAAAGATTAGGAACCAAATCCCTATCCTTTATTTCAATTCCCGCTCCACGTTCACATCTATTACCTGAAATAAATGATTTTCCATCATTAAATTTATTTATGGTCAAAAGACAATTGTTTCCACAAAGTCCACATCTTCTAATCTCATTTTCTATTGAAAATTTATTAAGTTCATCTAATTTTTTTATAGAAGATATGTTCTCTTCCTCATGTCTCTCTTTAGATATTATAGCAGCTCCAAACGCTCCCATAAGTCCTGCTATATCGGGTCTTATAACTTCTCTTTCAGATATTAATTCAAAACTACGAAGAACTGCTTCGTTATAAAAAGTTCCTCCCTGAACTATTATCTTATCTCCTATTTCCTTAGAATCCCTAAGTTTTATAACCTTAAACAAAGCATTTTTTATTACAGAATAAGCAAGGCCTGAAGAAATATCCCCAACAGATGCTCCTTCCTTTTGTGACTGCTTAACCTTAGAATTCATAAAAACAGTACAGCGAGAGCCAAGATCTACCGGATTTTTAGAAAACAATGCTTCCTTTGCAAAATTTTCAACCTTCATATTTAAAGATTTACTAAAACTTTCTATAAACGATCCACATCCTGAAGAGCATGCTTCATTTAAAAGTATGCTATCTATAACTCCATTGTTAACTTTTAAACATTTCATATCTTGTCCACCTATATCCAAGATAAACTCAACTCCAGGCAAGAAATGTTCTGCACCCTTATAATGTGCAATGGTTTCTACTTCTCCAATGTCAACATTTAATGCACTCTTTATCAAAGCCTCACCATATCCTGTAACAGTAGCATTACTTATTACCGCATCTTTTGGAAGCTTATTATAAATATCTTTTAAAATTTTTATGGTAACATCTAATGGATTTCCATTGTTGTTTCCGTAATATGAATAAGCGATATTATATTCTTCATCAATTACCACAACCTTAGTTGTAGTTGACCCAGCATCTATTCCTAAATAGCAGTTTCCAGTTATTTCGCTTAAGTTTTTTCTATGAGCCACATTTTTATTATGTCTTTCTTTAAAAGAACTATATTCTTCATCATTTAAAAATAACGGTCTTAAATAACGAATTTCTGTATCTCTAAGGTTTTCAATATTTTTAACTTGAGTAACTAAAGTTTCAAAATCTATACATTCGTTATCTCTTGAATTTAATGCAGCTCCCATAGCAACAAATAACTGAGAATTTTCAGGAAAAAGTATATCTTCATCTTTTAGTTTTAATGTCTCTATAAATCTCTGTCTAAGCTCTGATAGAAAATATAAAGGCCCTCCTAAAAAGGCTATTTTACCTCTTATTGGCTTTCCACAAGCAAGTCCACTTATAGTTTGATTTACCACAGCTTGAAATATTGATGCCGCTATATCTTCTCTTCTTGCCCCCTCATTTATAAGAGGTTGAACATCTGTTTTCGCAAACACCCCACATCTAGCAGCTATTGGATATATGTTCTTATAGTCTTTTGCAAGATTATTTAATCCCATGGCATCTGTTTCTAATAAAACAGCCATTTGGTCAATAAATGCTCCTGTACCTCCTGCACAAGTTCCATTCATTCTTTGGTCTATTCCACCTCTAAAATAAGTTATTTTTGCATCTTCTCCACCTAGCTCTATAGCTACATCTGTAGATGGTATAAATTTTTCAATTGTTTTTGAGCAAGCTATTACTTCTTGAATGAAAGGTATATTTAACCATTTAGATACTGAAAGTCCACCTGACCCAGTTACATTTACAGTTATCTTTCCATTAAATGTCTTATTTGCATCTAAAATTAAAGAAATAATTGTACTTTTTATATCCGAAAAATGCCTCTTATATTGGCTATATATTATATTATTATTATCGTCGATTAAAACTAATTTTACTGTAGTTGATCCAACATCTAAACCTACATTTAAAACTCTATTCATTTTAAAATCATCCCTTCTATAAAATTAAAGCATAAAGTGATTCTTAGTTTCTTATGGAGATTTCTTTAAATTACTGTTATTACTCCAACTGAAACTTAGAAGAACTTATCCAAGCCTGTAAGTGCCTATATACCACCTGAAAAATGGAGTATTTGCAATGGTAGCCATGGGATAAATAAAAAAGTAATGCTTGTAATATAGATTTTATTAAAATATTATCTTTTCAAATTAAAAATTTAATAAAACACCACTATTACTACAAATTTGCAGCAAGTGGTGTTCAAAAATTTCTGAAAATAATTACATAATTTTCTAAACTTATAAATAATAATAGCATTTCATTATTATTTAGTCAAATTGCAAATAACCTTAATTTTTAGCTATAAAAATTAATTATTTGTTAATGGAACGGGTATTTGAGAAATCTCTTTTGTTTTCTTTTTCACACACATCATTTGTTAATATACCTTTTCTCTAAATTATATTCCTTTTAATTAAAGGTTTAGAACTTGAATATTTTAAAAATCTTTTTCATATTATAATGTATACTTTCTAATTTACCTGTCAAGTATGATAGATAGATATTAACATATTTTATCAGGAGGTATCTATGAATTACTTTGAAAAAGCTAATGAATCTTATAATATAAGAGATTATAATAAAGCTATTAATTTATATAAAAAAGCTATTAAAAATAAAGAAAATGAATCATGTTCTTCGTATAATACAGCAGTTTGTTTTATAAAATTGAAAAAATATGAAGACGCTTTATATTATTTAAAGGAAGCAATTAAGCTTAAAAAGGAAAGCAAATACTTTTTTAATTTAGCCTATTGCTACGCTATGCTCAATAACTCTAAAAAGGCTTTAATATATTTTAAAACAGCTTGGTCTTTAGATAATAATGATAAAGACTGTGAAAAAGCAATAAACTTCATAATGGATAACTATAAAAAGAAGTTATCTTAAAAGGCACACAAACCTAACAAGTTTGTGTGCCTTTACCATTCTCCTATTATTTCATCATTCTTATGATCCATATTAAATCTTTTTGAATCAAAATAATTTCCACTCTTTGAGAATGTAGAATCTATATTTATCCATTCATTGGATTCTTCTATATAAACTTGATTCCATGAGTGATTTACCCAAGATGTTCCATTAAATCCCTTACCTGATATCATTCTAACCTTTAACCCGGAGGCTCTTGCCATTGCTGTATATAAACAGGAATAATCAAAGCATATTCCTTCTCTTGAGCTGAATGTTGGGATTGCCCCTGATTTGTTTTCATAATTACTTCTCATAATTTCATCTGCTTTTTGATAATCATAACTTATATTTGATCCTACCCAATCATATATTAACTTAGCCTTATTCTTTTCATTTGTAGCATTAGCTGTTAATTTTTTAGAAAAATCATTTATTTCTTTGTTGGATTTTATACCCTCATCTAATGTTATACCATTATAATATATAATTTTCTTTACATTGGACTTATCTTTTATTTCTTCAACATTTAAAGTGTTATTAACTATTATTGGTATGTTTTTTGCAAATGAGGAATTATAAATAGGTAAAACAACTTTATCACATATATAGTTATAGGTATCAGATTTCTGTAAATATGAATTAAACTTATCACCATTGTATATCATTGTTCCAAAGTTTAATATTATTGTACATAAAACAACATATACTATAGCTTTAGGAACTTGAAGTATAGCTCCTAAAACTCTTTTTCCAAAATTACTTCTTTTTTGACCAAAATTATAAATTCCTTTTAAAATTGGTTCTATAGTAATAGCATTAATTAAGCGTATTATTAAACATAAAATTCCGTATAGTATACTTGTAACAACAGACGATACTATTGCTAGTGCTATAAAAGGATGATCATTAAAAAACATATCTATATTTTTAGGTATATAGTTTGTTATTATACTTATATCTTTAAATAAAACTATTTTTCTTGATATTATTATAGATACTATTACTGCCCCTAAAAAACATATGGTTTTTTCAATATCTAAAATTTCCTCTTTTATATATTTAGTTGAAGTTATATTTATAAACCCTAATATTATAGGTATAAAGAAAACAGCTATTAATATTAAAGTTATAGGATCTTTTAAAATATAGTCCATATTATACTTCCTCTTCTATTCCTGAAATAATCTCATTTACAACCTTTTTCACAAGAGAATATTCATATCCTCTTCCTATTAAATAATTGCACACTTTTTGATATAATTTTCTTTTATCACTTTCCCTTTTTTCTAAAAGAGAATATTTTTTCTTTCCTAATTCTAATGCTTTAGAATGTTCATCTTCTTCATCTATAGTACTTAAACTTTTTTCAATTATACTATCATTTATACCTTTTCTTTTTAAGGCATATTTAATCTTATTTCTTCCTTGATTATAGGATTTGTCTTTAGAAAACATTAGTGCAAACTTATCATCATCTATAAATTTATACTCTTTTAAAAAATCTATAGTTTTTTCAATAGAACTACTTTCAAATTCTTTTTGAGTTAACTTATCTCTAATTTCTTTTTCAGTTTTATAACCTCTAGTTACACTTCTTAACGCTTGGCTCTTACATTTTGAGAAATCTTCTCTTGTTAAGATTTCTTCTATATTATCATTATCAACAATATCCCCTTTTTTTAGTCCTAACTTATATATATGTTCCATATCGCAACCAAAAGCAAAATCTCCGTCTATAAATAGATTTGCTCTTTCATCATTATTTTTTTGAATTTCTATTTTTGTTATTTTTCCCATTTAGTTTACTCTTCCTCTTCTTCATCATCTTCTTCATCTGATTTTAAAATGTGAACAGTACTGTTATTCAATACCTTTTTTGCAACATTGTACACATGTTCTTCTGTTAAATTCTCTAGTTCTTCCATATCATTTATAAATTCATTTATTGGTTCATCCTCAAGGGCTTGATGCATTACATAATTACAAAGATCTGTTGAATCCTCCATAATAGATGCAACTGCTGTCTTATGAACCTTTTTCATAAGTTCAACTGTATTTTTATCAAAAATTATATTTCTGTTTTTAATATCTTCAATACATTTATCAATAACTTCTGTAGTTTCATCTAAATTCTCATCTGAAATTGCCGTATATATTACAAATGTCTTTACATTCTTTGTAAGATCCATATTAGTATAAACATCATAGGCAAGTCCTCTTTTCTCTCTTAACTCTCTAAATAATATTGAATTAGAACTTTCTCCTAATCTTAAACTTAATATTTTTAAAGGCAGTTCCTCTTCTCTACTTATGTTGTGAAGAGTATAGAGGTAAATTAAAGTACTTTGCTCTATATCGCTCTTATATGATACAAATTTTCCTGGAATATTATCTTCTGTTGGTGCATTTCTTAACTCTAACTCACCTTTTTTCCAGTTTGAAAAGTATTTTTTAACCAATTTAATGATGTCATCATGCTCATAATTTGACACTATCGTTATACATGAGTTATTAGGTATATAGTGTTTTTTATAAAATGATACTAAATATTCTTTTGAAAAACTTTCAACATGCTTTTCAGTACCACCTACATCATATTTTAATGGACTTTTATTGAATGCAGTTTCATAAGTCTTATTAAAAGAATAATCTTCTACATCATCCTTATTTGTCCTAAGTTCTGCTAATATTACTCCTCTTTCTCTCTCAAATTCGTTTGAATCAAAATTTGAATTTATTATCATATCGCTTAGAAGTTCTAATCCTTTTGGCAGTTCTTCTGATAATGCACTTATACTGTATACAGTACATGAATAATCTGTATAGGCATTGTACTCTCCCCCTAAAAGTTCAAGTTCATTGTTTAATTCCTCATTACTCTTGCTTTCTGTACCCTTAAACAACATATGTTCAATAAAGTGACAAATCCCTTTCTCACTATCTTTTTCATAAAGAGAACCTATATTAATCCCACCATGTACTGAAAATATTTGAGTGTCCCTTTTTATAGAAATAACTCTTAAACCATTACTTAAAAAGGTATCTCTGGAATCTAAAAACCATTTTTTCATTATATATCTCCTTGTATCTAAATAGTAAAAATTGTTTACTTTTTAATTGTTATAGACCGTATTAGTTTATCATATATACCTTGTATTAATCAATGTAAAACCTTGATTCAGTGACAAGTTTTAAGTGGTAAATGACAAGTTTCAACTTTCCATTCTCAGCACTTATAAAAGTTGAAACTAAATAGAGTCTGTAACATTACAAACTCTATTTAATAAAATTATTATTTACATGCTCTAATTATTAATCCATAAGAATCTATGTTAAATACGCTTTTCTTAAAGTCACCAAATACTTCTATGTCTTTAAAACCGCATTTTTTTATAATATTTATCAGATCTTTACTTTTAAGTGGTATTAAGGGAGTTGAGCCTTTATAAACATTAGTATCTCCTTGTATTCTTAATTCTGTATTAAAATAAATCTTGTTCTCATCCTTTTTATAGTCATAATTTCTTACGAAGTCTACATTATCTTTTTGTATAGTAGGAAGATTTTTAATATTATTTTTAAGTATTCTATCATAATTTATAATTTGTATTAAAATATAGCCATTTTCTTGAAGAATACTATAAAAGTCATTAATTGCCTTTTCAATCTCCAAAGCATTGCTTAAATGAACCAAAGAGTTTCCTATACAATATATCAAATTAAATGTATTGTGGAATTGTAAATTTATCTCTCTCATATCCATGGTGTTAAAACCCAAGTTATTTAATTCATTAGACTTTGTCTTCGCTATTTCAATCATTTTGTTATCTAAATCAACACCACAACCAGAAAACCCATCTTTATTAAGAGCTAATGAATAAGTTCCTGTTCCGCATGCCACATCTAAAAACCTTTCACCCCTAGATAGATTTAATGTTTCTCTTAAAAGCTTATGGGTATTTTCATTGTAACTAAATACAGTATCGTAAACTGTACTTAACTTTTCATAAAAATTCATATGTCCACCTCTTTCTACTTACCATTTTGCTATATGTTCCTCACAAAGTGACAATGCCTCATCTATATTAATAACTAAACCATTAATTTTTATACTTCCTCTAAGCTTACCAAATAGCTGATTAAAATGAGATTTTATTATTCCAAAATTCATATTACTTTCCCTAATCCTAATTGGCACAAACACAAGATTTATATCATTACTTTGAGATTTAATAGTCCAAGGCTTCATAAAATCATCATTATCATATTTAAACTCCACATCTTCCTCTATTTGATAAGCCTTACCATCTAATATTATACCATTTTCCGTAATACCACTACCATCTGTCCAATGTGCTCCAAGGTTTATACCAAGATGTTTTTTATCCATAATTGTTGTAGAGCAAGTTATCCAGTTCCATTTTATGTTTCTTTTCCAAACTCCACGCCCAAAATCTTGGGAACCGTAACTTTCACCTTTTTCAAATTTTATATAATCATTACCTATGCTTAATGCACCTTCACACTTAAGAGCACTTTGCTTACAGGCATAAGTATATTTTTTCTTTGACCATGGAACAACAATATTTAAACTTTCAACATCTTTATTATAAATATTGAAATATCCCATTAAGCAATTATTTTCACAAAAATTATTTATAAATAATTCTATTTTTGTTTTATCACTGGAATTAATAATTTTTATATTCAAGTTCTTACCTTCGTATACTATATCATCGTCTACGTGAGACTTAAGACATATCCCTTTTCCAAAAGGTACTAAAAAGTTTTTTTCTATAATTTTATTGTTATCTAAATCAATAAGATATGCAAATATTAACCCTGAATAATCAAAATTGGCCAATGCTATAGTAAAAAAATATTTATCATTATTTATTGTCCAATAATTCCACTTTTTACGCCTTAATAAATTTCTTTTACTTAGGTTAGAATTTATAATAGGATCTTGAAAAAACATTCCTTCATGAAAATTCAATCGTCCATTTTTATCACATAAATTTTTGCTATCTAACTCCATTTAAATAATCCCCCTAAACAATACTAAGGTACTTATTCTATATATCTAATTAAAAACCCTTTGATATTTTCCAAATTATTGAAATATTGTTCTGATACAGTTCATCTGATGACTACCACTTTTAATACCTCATACCCTTATAAAGTGGCTATTACCGGCTCTCCATCATCTATATCTTTAATATTTTAATCTGTTATGGTATACTTGTATAACAAAATATTTTCAAAATAAAATAAATTCTGTTAATTATATTTTTATGGGGGCTTTTATGGAAAACAAATATGATATTATTGTTAATTACATAGAAAATGAAATAAAAAAAGAAAGTTTCAAATCAAAACTTCCTTCAATAAGAGCATTAGCTATTAAATTCAGTTGTAGCAATTCAACTGTAATTAGAGCCTATTCTGAACTTGAAAAAAAGGGGTCAATATACTCTATGCCTAAAAGTGGGTACTTTATATTAGAAAACAGCCTATTTAAACAAAATAATTTAGTTCAGGACAAGTTTGATTTTTCTTCTGGAGAACCGAATGAAGCAATATTTCCTGTTGCTCAATTTCAAAAATACATTGATATAGCTATAAATTCTTATGGCACATCTTTATTTAACTATGGTCATTCAGATGGATTTTCTGAGCTTAAAACTACCCTTTGCAATAAATATAGTGAAAAGGGATTAAATTTAACGGAAGAAAGTATTTATTTTTCTAATGGAGCACAACAGTCAATTTCCTTGCTTTCTCTTATGAGATTTCATAACAATAAAGATTCTATATTAGTGGAATCTCCATCATATAATATTTATTTGGGGTGGCTAAAATTAACTAAGTCTAAGGTTTATACTATTCCACGCGGAAAAGATGGTATAGATTTAAATTTACTTGAAGATTTATTTAAAAATAAGGATTTAAAGTTCTTTTATACAATGCCAAGACTTCACAACCCTCTAGGTACATCCTACGATGAAGAAACTAAAAAACAAATATTATATTTAGCAAATAAGTATGATGTTTATATCTTAGAAGATGATTATTTAAGTGAATTAAATGATGTATCTAATAAACCAATTAAATCTTATGATTCCTTTGAAAAAGTTATTTATTTAAAGACATTTTCAAAAATACTACTTCCTGGAGCAAGGCTAGCTGCAATAAGCTTACCTGAAAAGATAGTAGAAGACTTTAGACAATTTAAGACTTTCTGCGAATTGCAAGGTAATGCTGTGTTCCAGTGTGCCTTAAATGAGTATATACTTTCTACTGATTACGATGATTATATACAAAATTTAAAAGTTCATTACGATAAAAAAATGGATATTTTGAAAGAAATAATAAATGAGAATTCTGATTTAAATCTAAACTTTACTAATCCAACTAGTGGCCTTTTTTCTTTGATACATCTTCCAAAGAATTTAAATATGGAGGAATTTCTAAGCAACTTAAGGGGAAATAAAATCTATATAAGGCATGGAAAATATTTTTATTATAATAACTCTGAAAACATTAATACTGCTCGTATAAGTGTTGCAAAATGCAATGAAAAGGAAATTAGTCATGGTATTTCAACTTTATTTGATATTTTAAGAGAATCACTAAAATCAAATATTATAAAAAAACCTGAAATTCTTGAACTTTAAATTATTCTCATCTTAAAATATAGTTCTTATTATGTTAACTAAGAGTATAATATTAAGAATTTCTTTCTGGTCTTTTTTAATTATACTTTTTATTAAGATACCTATTTAACAATTGACAAGTTACAAAGTTAAGTTTTTTTGTTAGAATAACTGTATATTATACAATAAACTTATAACTTTATACAGGAGTGATTTTATGAAAAAAACTGTAATGATAGTTGAAGATGAGATTAGAATAAGAAAGCTCATTCACGATTATCTTGTTAGAGAAGATTTTGAAGTTTTAGAAGCATCTAATGGTAAAGAAGCACTAGATGTATTCAAACAACGTAATATGGACCTAATAATTTTAGATATTATGATGCCTTTAATGGATGGATTCACATTTTGTAAAGAAATTAGAAAAGTGTCATCTGTTCCTGTTATGATTTTAACTGCAAGAGGTGAAGAGGAAGATGAACTTTTAGGATATAATTTAGGTGCCGATGATTATGTAACTAAGCCCTTTAGCCCTAAAGTGCTAGTGGCTAAGGTTAAAGCCTTATTAAAAAGGATTGAAGATGTTCATATAACTAAAGATCATATTTTAAATTTTCAGGACTTATTAATAAATAAAATGGCTCATGAGGTTAAAGTAAAAGATACTATTATAAACTTATCACCTAAGGAATATGATTTACTTATATATCTTGTTGAGAATAAAGATATTGCCTTAAGTAGAGAAATGATTCTTAATAGTGTTTGGGGTTATGATTATGAAGGAGATCTAAGAACAGTTGATACAAATATAAAAAGACTTCGAGAAAAACTTCTTCATAGATCTAGCTGTATAGTTACAGTGAGAGGAAGTGGCTATAAATTTGAAGTTTAATATAAAAAACTCAATAACCAAGCGGCTGTTCCTTATAACAGCAATATCCCTATTTGCATTTTTACTTTTTTCCATGGTTTTTCAAAGTTTATTGTTTGAAAATTTTTATGTTAAGAAAAAACAAGAAGCATTAACCGAAAGTGTTAAAAATTTAAAATTAACTTATTCATATTCTAAAGATAGTGATAATTTAGCTCTTATTAAAAATATCGATGCTTTAGAAAAACAAAATGATGCTAAGATAGCTATACTAAAAACCAATGGTGAAATAAAATATTTATCAAACTTAAATAACGAAATAGACTCTAACACAAAGGATATAATAGTTAATATTTTTAATCATGTTAAAGGAAATAACAATTTATTAAATGACTTATATAATAAAAATAAAATAATTTCTTATACAGTGGAAACACCAAATATAAATGTGAAAAATATAGCCTGTGTAGGCCCTATGTCAATTAATTATAAAGATGATAGTTTAATTATAGCTGTATCCTCTTTTAGACCTATACAGGAGGCCTCAGAAGTAATAAAACAATTATATGTGTATATGTTTATATTTGCTATATTAATGATACTTATACTTTCTTTCGTATATACAAAATTAATTTCCAAACCATTAGTTAAACTAAATATGAGTGCTAAAAAAATGAGCAACTTAGATTTTAGTAAAAAATGTGAAATTAATAGAGAAGATGAAATAGGAAGTTTAGCTAAAACTTTAAATTTCTTAGCCTTAAATCTTAATACTGCATTAACTGAACTTAAAAGTGCCAATAAAAAGTTGAAAATTGATATAGAAAAAGAAAAAAAGTTAGAAGAAATGAGAAAAGAATTTGTTGCTGGAGTATCCCACGAATTAAAAACTCCAATAACATTAATAGAAGGATATGCCGAAGGATTAAAAGATGGCATAGCAAGTGAAGATGATAAAGATTTCTATTTAGAGGTAATATTAGATGAAGCAAAAAAAATGAATACACTTGTATGTGATATGATCGAAGTTAGTAAGCTAGAAAGTGAAAACTTTAAATTAAATATAAGTAATTTTTATATAAATCAATTAATATTAAAGGTTCTAAAGCCATTTAAAGCATATGTTGATGAAACTAAAATAGATTTAAAATTTAATAATGAGACCATTACTGTATCTGGTGATGAATTTAGAATTCAGCAAGTATTAACTAATTTTATAACAAATGCAATTAGACATACCAAACCAAATGGTACCATAGTAATAGGATTAGAAAATCATAAAGATTTTGCTATTATATGGGTTGAAAATACTGATAGTCATATAGATGAAGATATAATAACTAATATATGGGATAAGTTTTATAAAACAGATAAATCAAGACATAGAGAATTTGGAGGAACTGGACTTGGTCTTTCTATAAGTAAAAACATATTAACTCTTCATAAGAGTAAATTTGGTGCTAAAAATACTGATAATGGAGTTATGTTTTACTTTACGTTAAATATAGTTCATCAGAACAAAAAAAGAGAGGACTAATCAACGCAAACTAGCTGACTGCACAAAGTATTGTAATGTATAAAAAGTTTATATGTCTAAATTCCAATAACTCACTTCGTTCAACAATTGGAATTCTTAACGCCATATAAATTTTTTATACCACCAACACTAACTGTTCGTCAGATAGTTTGCTAACGCTTAGACCTCTCTTTTCTTTACAAAATTTTTTATATTGAAAAAAATAACTCTAGATTTTTTAACGGCATCAATATTTTTTTATAAAAAGAATGATTAATGTTCGCTAGATAATTTGCTAATCCTTATACCAACACACTTGTACATATTAATTATATTTCAATTTTAACCTGAAAACAGAGGTCTTTATTATAAGACTATACAATTTCAAGTTTTTTCTGAACAGCGTGAAGAAAAACATCCATCACTCTCAGATCTCCACTTTCTAATAATAGCTTGCTAACTCTTAAATCTCATTTTTCTTTATAAAATTCTTTATATTGAAAAAATAGCCCTAAATTTCTTAATGCCATGAATGTTTTTTTATAACCATAAAAATTATTTTCTAAATCTAGTGTTAAAATATCAGCAAAGAACATTTCTTTTATTAATTTATAACTAAAAATAATCAATTCAATTCATTGAATAACTCTTACAATTATAAAATCTATAAATATCCTCCATCAACAGTAATAACTTGAGATGTTATGTATTTGCTTTTGTTTGATGCTAAAAACACCACTAAGTCTCCAATATCTTTTCCTTCACCAAACTTTCCCATCGGTATTTCTTCTTCTAAAGCTAGTTTTTCTTCACTGCTTAAAAAGCTATTCATAGAAGTATTTATAACCCCTGGTGCTATTGCATTAACCCTTATTCCACTAAGAGCCATTTCTTTTCCTAAAGCTTTTGTGAATAAATTAACTCCACCCTTTGTAGATGAATATATTGCTTCACATGATGCCCCCACATTCCCCCACATAGATGATATGTTAATTATACTTCCCTCTCTTCTACTTACCATATGAGGAAGAACAGCATGGGTTAAATTTATAGCTCCTTTTAAATTTGTATCTATTAAAGAGTTTATATCCTCCATAGACATATCCATAAATAACCCTACTTTACTTATTCCAGCATTATTTACCAAAATATTAAGTTTCCCAAACTTTTTTATACATTCATTATACATAGACACACAGTTATCATAAGACGCCACATCACCTTTTACTATAAATCCATTACCACCAATTTCATTTACAAGTTTTAAAGTTTTATTTGCCCCTTCCTCATCATTTCTATAATTAATAGCAACCATTGCTCCTTCTTTTATAAGGCTTAATGTAATTTCTCTGCCAATTCCCTTTGAAGCGCCAGTAACTAATGCTACTTTCCCATTTAAGTCCATATATTTCACTCCTATCAATAATCATTAATTTTTGCAATTAATTTATTTTCAATCTATCCACATACTATAACTTTAAAATTTGTATAATTAATTAAAAGTTTAATCCATTATATATTACTATCATGTTCTTTATAATGCAATTTACTTATATTTTAAACATGAAAAATACCGTTGATTAATTTAGAGTTTTTAAAGTTATATATCAAAGCTTTCCTCAATATCATAGTATATTATATATCTCTATGTAAATCACTTAATTTAAAAGGAGAAAATAGCATGGCTTTCACCAATAACTTTCAATTTTATGATATATTAGCCTTAGAAGATGTTGATTTAAAACCACACTCTATAATTGGGCTACATTTATCCCAATTACTAAATTTAGTTAATTTTTCCGGATTAATTCAAGGGGACTGCTGCTCTCAACCATCTATAGATGATCAAATAAGATATGAAATTTGTCTTATTCTGAAAATTTTAGATATTACCTTGCCTGACAATAAATTTACTCTTGTGTCCAAAACCAGAAAAGCTATTTTTATATTTAAGTTCATTACAATTCTTATACAATATTATGCTGTAGTTCAAGGAGACTGTATTAAAGGAGAATTTGTTAAAAATATTATATTATCCTTATTTTCATATAATAATCTTTTGATAATAGACATAACTAATGAAGTTTTAAATAATTCTCAAGATTTTTTTGATGGAATTTAATCTTATACCTTATTAACTAAATGTTGTATTTTTTATGATATAATAAGATATATAATATCCAATGATGAGGTGATTTCATGATAAAGTTAATTGCGACAGATATGGATGGAACTTTATTAAATGAACATGGTAAACTTAATAAAGAATTCTTTACTATATTAAAAAAATTAAGAGATAAAAAAATACTATTTGTAGCAGCATCAGGAAGACAATACTATAATTTACTTCATAATTTTAATTCTGATAAAGATAATATTGTTTATGTTGCTGAAAATGGTAGTTTTGTTATGAATAATGATTTAGAGATATATTCTAACTTTATGACAAAAGAAAATATAGAACTCCTTGTTAAAACAGCAAGGAAAATAGAGGGAGCTAACATAGTTTTATGTGGTAAAAAATCTGCATATATTGAAAGTACTGAAAAAATATTTATTGAAGAAGTAGACAAGTATTACACACGTTGCCAACTAGTTGAAGATGTTTTAAATGTTAATGATGATATTTTAAAAATTGCAATATGTGATTTCAATAATGTGTCTGAGAATTCATATCCTCATTTTTACCCAAAGTTTAAAGATAACTTTCAAATAGCTATATCAGGGTCTATTTGGCTTGATTTGATGAACAAAGGAGTAAACAAAGGACAAGCTATTAAAGCTCTACAAAGCAATTTTAACATATCTAAAGATGAAACTATGGTATTTGGAGATTACTTCAATGACTTAGAAATGATGGATTGTGCAAAATTTAGTTATGCCATGGAAAATGCTGTAGAAGAAGTTAAATCTGCTGCAAATTTTATTGCAAAGAGTAATAAAGATAATGGAGTATTACATACAATTAAAGAGTGTATTCTTTAATAAAAAGACCTTCTAATTAAAATTAGAAGGTCTTTTATGTTACTTTTTATCCAATTTAAATGAGCTCTTTAAAGATACTATTCTATTGAATACTAATTTTTCATTCTTTGTATCTTTTGGATCTACATTAAAGTACCCATGTCTAAAGAACTGGAATTTTTCTTCAGATTTTGCATCTATCATATTAGGTTCAACAAAACCATTAAGGACCTCTAGAGAATTTGGATTAATTTGTTCTAAGAAATGCTTCTCTTCCTCAGAATTCTCATCTAATATTAAATGATCATATAATCTAAACTCTGCTGGAATTGCATGTTTTGCATTAACCCAATGTATTGTACCTTTAACTTTTCTTCCTGTAAATCCTGTTCCGCTCTTAGTTTCTGGGTCATAAGTACAATGAATCTCTAATACATTTCCTTCTTCATCTTTTATAACCTCATTACATTTTACAAAATAAGCACCCTTAAGTCTTACTTCATTTCCAGGGAACAATCTAAAATATTTCTTTGGTGGATTTTCCATAAAGTCTTCTTGCTCTATGTAAATTTCTCTTCCAAATGGCACTTGTCTCTTTCCTGCATTTTCATCATCAGGATTGTTTTCTATTTCAAGAAGCTCTTCTTCATTCTCAGGATAATTTGTTATAACAAGTTTTAATGGTCTTAAAATAGCCATTGTTCTTAATGTCTTGTCATGTAAATCTTCCCTTATGAAATGCTCAAGCATAGCATCATCAACTAATGAATTAGCTTTTGCAACTCCTATAGCTCTACAGAAGTTTCTTATTGACTCTGAAGTGTATCCTCTTCTTCTTAGTCCTGCTATAGTTGGCATTCTTGGATCATCCCATCCATCAACTACATTTTCATCTACAAGAAGTTTAAGCTTTCTTTTACTCATTACTGTATTAGTTATATTTAATCTAGCAAATTCTATTTGTTGAGGTGCACATTCCATTTCACATTCCTTCACTATCCAATCATATAAAGGTCTATGATCTTCAAACTCAAGTGTACATATAGAATGAGTTATACCTTCTATAGCATCCTCTAATGGATGAGCAAAGTCATACATTGGATAAACACACCACTTGCTACCTGTATTATGATGTTCTGAATGAGATATTCTATATATTATAGGATCTCTCATATTTATATTAGGAGAATTCATATCTATTTTAGCTCTTAAAACTTTTTCTCCATCTTTAAATTCACCTTTTCTCATTTTTTCAAATAAATTAAGGTTCTCTTCTATACTTCTATTTCTACAAGGACTTTCTTTACCTGGATCTTTAAGAGTTCCTCTATATTCCCTTATTTCTTCAGGAGTTAAGTCACAAACATAAGCCTTACCTTTTTTTATTAATAATATTGCTCTATTATACATTTCTTCAAAGTAATTTGAAGCAAAATATAAATTATCCCAATCAAATCCAAGCCATTTTACATCTTCCTTTATAGATTCAACATATTCTGTATCCTCTTTTGTAGGATTTGTATCATCAAATCTAAGATTTGTTTTACCCTTAAATTCATCAGCAAGCTCAAAGTTTAAAACTATTGATTTTGCATGGCCTATATGAAGATATCCGTTTGGCTCTGGTGGAAAACGAGTTATTATCTCATTATGCTTTCCACTGTCCAAATCAGAGATAACTATATTCTTTATAAAGTTTGAAGAGCTGAACTCTGTTGACATTTTCATCATCCCTTTTCTTGACGTAATATTATTCTTTATAAATATATCATAAAAATACAAATGTTTCTATAAATATATTAAAAATTATGTCTAAAATACTTTTTTAAAATGTTTACAACATTTTAAAAGTGACAAGTTAAGAGTGAAAAGTGAAAAGTTGTAGTTTAAAATCTCATATTTTTATCGCTTGTCACTTGTCACTAATTAACAAAGGTGGCTACGCCACCTTTGTTAATTTAAAATCAATTCATATATATACTTAGTATTCATAGGTCTATTAGTAGTGTTTATGCATCTTAAACCTATAATTTTATTATATATGTTTAAATTTAATAAAGCATCTCCATAAGATTTATAATCATTAACCTCTATTTCATGTAACTTTGCATATTCATATTGTATTAATTCATTACTCATTTTTCCACACAAATGAATATTTATGTTATTATTATAAAAAATTAATTCTTTTATAACTCTAATCATACTAAAAGCACTTAATTTATCGTATACTCTTTTTCCTACAATAGATTTTAAGCCCATAACATCACCATAAGATATTATGTTTACCCCCACATCTATTAATGATTTTGCAAATCTTATTATTATATCCTCTACCAATTTTAAAATATTTTCAGCTTCTTCAGGATTTTTCATAGAAAGCTTATAAAAAATTTTAGGATCTATCAAAGAACATATTATTGTAAATGAACCTTGCACAGAAAAAACAATTTTGTTATTGTCTAAAGATAAGAACTTCACTAAATCTTTAAATAAATCTATTCTTTCACTTTTTAACTCTACATTTTTCCACTTACTTAGATTGTCCTTTAACTCTTCTAAACTTTTAAAGGCATATTCTTTACTTCTTGGGCTAGATATTCCATCTCCTAGAACAATTTTTCCACCTAATGCTTCTATCTCTAAAGTATTACAAAATGGCAACTTGAAAAAGCTATCTTTATTGAATTCTTTTAAGCTAATTGATAATTCTAATAAATTTTCTTTATTAAAATAACACTTAGGAAACTCATATTGTTTTGCTAAATCCTTTGGTATTTTAAATGAATCATCTCCACTACACACAAATCCCAAATAAATCTCCTCCTAAAATTTAAGACACTTAGTAAATAACTTATCATATCCATCTAAGGTAGATAACTCAACATATTCTATATCTTTAATTATCCTATCCATTTCAAATCGTATATCTTTTGAAAGTAGTGCCATAATTGCTCCAGCCTTAGAAGAATTTCCAACATAAGTTATCTTATCTTTTAAAACATCTGGTATAAGTCCTATGTTTATTAGACTTTCTTTTGTTAAATGAGAACCAAACTGACCAGCAATTATAACTTGCTCTAAACTTTCCATAGGCATTTCAATATAATTTAATAATCCATAAAATCCTGAAAGTATAGCTCCCTTTGAAAGTTGAACTTGTCTTAAATCTTTTTGAGTAAAGACTATTGATTTACACTGATTATTATGCAATATAATCCCCCTTGAGGGTTCCTCAATAATAATATGATTTAGATTTTCAAGGCCTTCTTTAGTTAAATCATCTTTAGTTTTAAATCTACCTTTGTTATTTATAAGTCCATTTCTTCTTAACTCCCCAACAATATCCATAATTCCACTGCCACACACACCTGAAGGAGTTACTTCGTCTCCAATAACTTCTATCTTCACACCATTGTTATCTATCTTTACTTTTTCAATTGCACCCGTTTCTCCTCTCATACCACAACTGATATTCATCCCCTCAAGAGCAGGCCCTGCTGCACATGAACAGCAAAGAAGTCCTCCTTTATATGATAAAACGATCTCTCCATTAGTACCTATATCTATAAATAGCACTTTGTCATTTCTTTTATTTAAAGAAGTAACTACAATTCCAGATACTATATCAGCTCCTATATAACTAGATACACTTGGAATAATATAAATTTTGCCTAAACTATTTATATTAAGATTAAAATCTTTATTATTTTCTATTCTTCCATGTCTAAACACTGTTGAATATGGAGCTTTTCCTAAAGTTTTAGGATCTACTCCTAAAAACACATGGTTCATTGTAGAATTAGCAGATATAACAACTTCAAAAATTCTATCTTTATCTATACCATTTTCAACGCATAAATCACTTATAAGATTATTTATGCAATCTATTATTAAAGATTGTAGAGTTTTTAACCCCCCATCTTTATTACAATAATCAATTCTAGTTAATACATCTAACCCGTAATTCTTTTGGGGGTTTATACTTGATAAACTGTTTATCTCTTCTCCTGTATATACATTTACCAAAGATGCTACTACTGTTGTAGTTCCTATATCCACACATATTCCATATATGCTATTATTTAAACTTTTACTACCTACATAAATAATGTCATCATTATGTAAAACAACCTCTATTTCATCACTATCACAAACAACATTACTTAAATTTTTCATAACCTCTAATGAAATACTACTTTTTATATTAAGCTTGTTATTTATTACTTCTTCAATACTTAAATTATTAGAAAAATCCAAGTCACCTTTTTTTACTATTACACTTTTTAAAGGGGGATTATAATTAAATTCTGGCATATATCCATAAGATAATATATTCCCATTTGTTTCTTTCCAATTTAAGATTTCAACATCTATATCAGATACTGGATGAGTCAAACATGCAAGCCTTACCCCATTATTAATTTCATCACTAGATAATATGTTTTTTTCCTCATGAGTTATATTATTAGCTTGTCCTTTAATAATTCTAACCTTACATTTTCCACAAAGTCCTTTTCCTCCACAAGGTGCTTCTAACGACAATTGATTATTTTTAAATAAATCCATTAAATTATCATTTAAATTTCCCTCTATACTTTTGTGATTTTTAATACTAATTTTCAACTTTCTCAATCCTTTTATAGCATATTTTCTTTTGAAGCATCTACCATAGCTTTTATGTTATCCAGAGATGTTCTAACCCCTATACCACATGCTGGAGATAGTATAGATACTCCACTTTTTATACAGTATGAAGATAACTTTCTAATTTCAACTGGTGTAGATGTTTCTAAAGCTAGTGTACTGACATTTCCCATAAGCCTCTTGTTATTAACATTTTCTTTTACATCTTTTATGCTAGTTATTGAATCAAAGCTTAATACCTTAACATTTAAATCATTTAATTCTTTAAATATACTTTTAAGTCTTCCACATATATGAACAATAACTCTTCCATTAACTAATGGACTTAATGCATTAACAAGTTTATTTATATAAGGCAATGCAAATTCTTTAAATAACTTAGGTCCTAAAATTTCTCCTGTTCCACTTGGGTCTGAAATAGTTATAATATCAGCTCCAGCATTTATTTGAGCTTTTCCAAACTCTATTAGATTATCAGTAACAAAGTCCATAAAATTTCTCATCATATCAGGCTTTCTTCTTAAATCTTTGTAAAATTCTGATGCGTCTAATAATGATGATGCAACACTTACTGGACCAGTCAAATTACCTATTACTGGTACGTCTTTATTTCTATCCTTTAAAATTTTTATAGCATCTAATACAACTTTACATCTTCCTTCTGATACATTAATGTTATGTAAATTCTTAAAATCATCAACTGTATTAATAGGATATTCAGTAACTCTTGGTTCAGTTATATCCGTTCCCATATATACTTTAGCACCCATTGCCTCAGCTTCTACTGTCATACAAAAAGGCACCCCTATATTCTCAAATGCTCCATTTTTATAAAGACCTTCACTTAATGTTGCCATAACATTACTATCTGTATGAGCCATTGGCCAAAAGCTATTAGTTAAAATCATAATATCTCTTATTACCATATTCATCATTCCACCTGGGCATATACAAGGAACTCTATCTAATTCTTTGCCATCTATAGCATTAAATAATCTTTCTTTATAAGTTGTCATAGCTTTTTCACCCCTAAGCATTTAACTTTTTAGTTACAAGTTCTTTTGCAAGTCTTGCTGCTTTAGACGCCTCAACTTCATATCCATCAGCACCTATTTTATCAGCATAATTTTTCGAAATAGGACCGCCACCTACCATTACAACCACATCATCTCTTAAGTTCTCTTTACCTAACATATCTATAACTACTTTCATATTATCCATAGTCGTTGTCATAAGAGTTGACATACCAACTAAATTAGCTTTATACTCTCTAGCTTTAGATACAAATTCACTAGGTGGTACATCACGTCCTAAATCATAGACTTTAAATCCAACAGTCTCAAGCATTATTTTAAATAAGTTTTTACCTATATCATGAGTATCTCCCTCAACAACACCTAACACTGCAATTAGCTTTTCCTCTGAATCTGATTTTTTTAAGTGAGGTTTTAAAACATCTAATCCCTTATACATAGCATCTGAACACATTAAAAGTTCTGGAATATAGTATTCTTCTTCTTCGTAAAGTTCACCAGCCCTATTCATTCCTGAAGCTAGTCCACTTACAATTCCATCATATGGATCAAAACCATTTTCTATGTATTCCTTAGATTTTTCTTCTGCTAAATCCTCTTCCATTTCTAATACAGCACTACACATATCCTTTAAAAGTTGTTCCTTTAAGTTTTCCATTTAAAAAATCCCCCTAAAAACATAATATTTTGTAAAATTCATTTTCATTCATATAAAAGTTTAACGTTTTATACATTGTATCTCAAATTGTTATTATCTATAGTAAACCATTTAACTATTATGTTTTTCTATATAAGGAAATTTAATCAATTCCTAACTTCCATAATTACTCCCATATATAGCTTTTTTGCTAAAATTATATGTTATAAGAATATTTTTTCAAATTTATTAAATACTATTTATATACTTCGAATGAAATGAAAGGTGATGAATAAGCATATGAAAAAATCATTTAGTAGACTTTTAACATCTATACTATGTGTAATAATGTTTTTTTCTATTATAGGCTGTAATAATTCAAAAAATGAGAATAAAGCCACCAAAAGTCCTGATGTTTTTCCAATAACAGATGATGAATCTAGTGAGGATTATGCTAAACATTTTAGAATAATAAAAGATATTAATGTTGCTGGTAGTGGTCAATTTACTCCTGCCCAGTTAAAAAATGCAACCGACAAAATTGGAAGTGATCTTTCCATTACTGTTGTAGATTTAAGACTCGAACCCCATGGTTTCATAAATAGTAGTCCTCTAAGTTTTTATAAAAAAGATGGGAAAATAAATTCTGGTTTAACTACAGAAGAGACAATCTCTGAAGAAACAAATAAATTAGCTCAATTAAACAATGAAAATACCCTAACACTATATGATAAAAATGGAAATGAAGTTGGAACTAAAGATATTGAAAGAGTTTATTCAGAGCAAACATTATGTAATGAATTAAAACTTAAATATATGAGATTTGCTACAGAGTATGAAGAAGTACCTTCAACTAAAACAGTAGATGATTTCGTATCTTTTATCTTAAATGAACCTAAAAACTCATTTTTGTATATACATGATTTTAATGGAGAGGCTCGCACAACAACATTTATGGCTATGGTTGATATAATGAAAAACTATAAATCAACCTCATTTGAATCCATAATAGAAAAGCATTTTAAAGAAAGTGGATTCGATTTAAAGTCTGACACCAAAACTTATAATTTCCTAGAAGGTTTTTATAAATACTGTACCGAAAGTACAGATCTGTTAAAAATCTCTTATTCTACATGGATAAAATCTAAAAATAGTTAGAATGAATTTTTTAAGCTTAAAATAGCATTGACTTTATGCTATTTTAAGCTTTTATTTCTATCTTGTATTTTCAATCCATTGAACGATGTTACAAAAATTTCAATGATCTTTATAAAGGTGTAATAATAATTTAATGCTTTACAAATAAAAAGTAGATTTTTATTATTTATTAGTATAAAATAATAATGCTATAGGTTTGCTAATTTGTATAAACTACATTGTTAATTATCTATAAATAAATATAAAATTTTGTATTGAAAAATACTGAATAATAATTTAATGTATATACTAAATCTTAATAGCAACCACCTGAAAGGAGCATCTAATGGCAACGGTTTTAAATAGAACCAATCATTTAAAAAAGGATATAAGATGGACTAAAATTAAAATATTTCTGCAAATCTTAAAACTTTTTATTTTATTTGTTATCTATGTCTGTTCTCTTACTTTTGACATATGGGATAAATTTGTTTCTTCCTATATAGCACTTGGATATGGAACATATACTATATTTAGAATTACGTATCTTCAAAAGAAGAAATCCATATTAGCTAATGGATTAGAGGGTGAAAAATATTTTCTTAAGGTGGCAGAAAAACTTCCTAAAAGTTACACTATACTTACTGATTTAGATATAGGATACAAAGGTAACTTTAGTCAGTTAGATATGATCGTCGTAGGTGATAATGGAGTTTTTATAATTGAGGTTAAAAATGTTAGGGGAACGATAACAGGACATGTTACTGACCATGATTTAACTCAAACTAAAATAAATAGAGATGGTAAGAAATATGTTAAAACTATATATAATCCTATAAAACAGGTAGAAACTCATAGAGAACGACTTAAAGACATATTAAAGTCCAATAAAATAAACATCCGAATTGAAAATATTGTTGCTTTTGTAAATAAAGACATTCACCTAAACCTACAAGGTAAGTCTTCTACTAAGTTGTTTACTATAAGAAGAGGTAAAGAACATTCAATAATTCAATATTTGGTTGATTTCAAAGGAAATATAACTTTAAATAAAAATCAAAAAGATAAAATAATACAATCAATTTTAAATGCTAACAAATAAAAAAAACCAGCTATTAACTGGTTTTTTTTATTGCTCTACTTCTTCTATTTTTAATGATTCCTCTTTAAAGGATCTTTTATCTTCTGCAAAATCTTTTTTTAATTTTTCAATGGCATTAGTTTCATCATCAGCCATAACTATTGCTCTAAGTGGAGTGCCCTTAAAATCTTCCGCACTACATAAAAAAACTTTCATTAATTCAATCTCCTCCTAGTTATTAATAAGTGCATATTCTTACTTTATATACATATGCTAGAGATTGAATTTTTATTTATATATTAAGCTGTTTTCACAAAAAACTTTTTCACTATAACTGATTTAATTTCATCATAAGTTATTTCAGAAGGAACCTCGTCTTTTATTGGTCTTAATTTGTCATACCCAACTTTTTCTATGGCATTTAAAATTATCGCCTCATTATCCTCCTTTAATATTCCTGTAAAATCTATATTGAAATCTATATTGCCCTCATCTTTGACATAATCCATTATGTGGTTAAACATAGTAGTTGTCATAAGTTTTCTTTCTTTTGCTACATCCTTAAAAGGCATTTCTTTAAGCATATTTACTGTTACATAATTCGACTTTTCCTTGCTACTTGAATTTTTTTCTTCTGAAGAAGAAGTCTTAGTAGCAGTTTTTGATTTTTTAGTAAAAATCCATTTTACATTAATATTGTTTTCATCAACATATTCATTTATTATATTTAAAAATCTTTCACCATATTTTTCACATTTGGATTCTCCAACTCCGTTTATATCAAGGAATTCTTCAGAATTTCTTGGATATCTTGTACTCATTTCTTTTAATGAAGTATCTCCAAAAACAACGTATGGTGGAATATTTTCTTCCATGGCTATATCTTTTCTAAGAGTTCTTAATAATTCATAAAGATCATTATTTACAGAAAGCTTTTTAGCTTTTACTTCTTCTCTTAAGAATACTTTTTCTTCTCCCTTTAATACCTGAATAGAAATATTATTAAGTCTTACCACTGGGTAATCTCCCTCAACAGAATCTATAAATTTATGTGAAATCAATGTATTTATAAATTCTTTCAAGTTATCCTTAGAATAATTTTTCATTATTCCATAAGTACTTATTTCATCTAGTCCTACAGACAAGAGTTTTTTATTTGAAGACCCTCTTAGTACATCTATTATCATAGTTGTTCCATAAGGCCTTTTCATTCTATATACACATGACAATACCTTTTGTGCATCCACTGTTTTGTCAACTAATTTTGCATCAGAATTACAGTTACTACACTTGCTACAATTATCACCATGTTCTTCTCCAAAATAATCAAGAATAAAACCCTTATAGCAATTATTACTATAAACCATATCTACCATATTTTGAAGCTTTTTATACTCATTTGTTTTTCTATCCGTATTATCAGTACTTACATCTATTAAATACTTTTGAGTATGAACATCAGAAGGAGAAAAAAGAAGAATACAACTACTATCTTCACCATCTCTACCAGCTCTACCGATTTCTTGGTAATAACTTTCAAGGTTTTTAGGTATATTATAATGTATAACAAATCTTACGTTTGATTTGTCTATTCCCATACCAAAGGCATTTGTTGCTATAATAACTGGTGTTTTATCATAAACAAAATCCTCTTGTATTTTAGCTCTTTCCTCGTCTTTTAATCCTGCATGATATCTATTTGTTAAAAAACCTTTAGAATTTAAAAATTCACATAAAGCATCACATTCTTTTCTTGTTGCCGCATATATTATTCCACTTTCATCTTTATTGTTAGTTAAATAATCTAATATGTAACTTTTCTTATTAACTCCCTTAAGAACTTCAATTTCTAAGTTTTCTCTATTAAAACCAGTTATAAAAATCTTTGGATTTTCAAGAGAAAGAAGACTTACTATATCACGTCTAACATCCTCTGTAGCAGTAGCTGTAAATGCCGCCACTGTAGGTCTTACGCTTAAATTAGATACGAAACCTGAAATATATTTATAACTTACTCTAAAATCATGACCCCATTGAGATACACAGTGAGCTTCATCCACTGCTACTAAGGATATATTTATATTTCTAATTGAATTTATAAAATCCTGAGATTGAAGTCTTTCTGGAGCTATATATAGTATTTTTATTTCATTATTTTTAAGATCGTTTATGATTTCTAAAATTTCATATTCATCTAAAGAGCTATTTATATAAGCTGCTTTGATTCCTAAGTTTCTTAATGTATCAACTTGGTCCTTCATAAGAGATATAAGGGGACTTATAACTAAAGTTATCCCCTCCATTAAAAGTGCTGGTATTTGATAACATATAGATTTACCACCACCAGTTGGCATAATACATGAAACATCATTTCCATTTATTATTTCATGTATTATCTCTTCTTGACCTTTTCTAAATGAAGAGTAACCATAATATTTATTTAAAATTTCTAACGCTTTACCATTCAATATATACACCCACTTTATCTAATAACTTATTATTACTTTAATAATTATATACCATATTATTAAATTTGTAAGCTTACATTCTATATTTAAACTATTCCCAATATATATCCAAATTAAACAATTAGTATATAAAATATAAACAAGGAAATTCACCTAAACCTAAAAGCGAGGTCTAAACACTGCAAACTAGTTGTTCATCAGATAGTTTGCTAATGCTTAAACCTCTCTTTTCTTAACTTGCACTCAATAAAATAGTTTACCGGTGCTTATTATTCCATTTTAATTACAGTCTCAAATATTTGTATATCATTTCTCAATTTATCTATATTCAAATAAAGAAATGCTTTTCTTATAATTGTCCTTAAACAACTCCCTAAAAAAGACTTGGTAAGCTTATCACTTAAAATTAAATACTATTTAGTTGTTTTCTTATTTTAAATATACAAATTAAAATAAAGAGAAGCAATGTAATTGTAACAGCAAGTCCTCCTTCTGGTCCAAAAACTCCACCAGCTACTAATGAGTTGTTAGATGTTGTCATAAATATACTGTTATACGATACTCCTGTTCCACTAACACTTGTACCAAAAATATGTCCTTGTGCAAAATTCCACATACTATGGATAGCACATGAACACCATAAAGATTTAGTTATGATAGCCATTAGTGTGAAAAATATTCCCACAAGGATTATGTTAACAAACGGAATTAATCCAAATCCTGGGTTGCCCAAGTGTAGTAGTGCAAATATCACTGAATTAATTATAATTCCCCAAACTACATTTAATTTATTTGATACAACCCCAAATATATATCCTCTTGTTAATATTTCTTCAGCAGCTCCTTGAACACCATATCCAATAAGCATAGTAAATAAAAATACTGATTTATTAAAATCAATTCCTAGAAAAGATATATTTCCTTGAAAAGTTACTATTATAAATGTTGCTATTGAAAAAGCTACTAACCCTGTTATTATTCCTATCATATAGTTTTTTAAAGCTTTATTATTTTCTGTAAAAAAACCTATTGTGTCAAATTTTCTTTTTTCAAAAAATCTAACCCATATAAAGACCCCTAATATCATTCCTAAAAAAGGAATTACAAGCCCCATAAATGGTACCCTTTTAAATGAAATTAAAAATACTACATAACTAAATATGAAAGATACTAGAAAAGAGAATATTGGAACAACTATCATTGCAACAAACAAATTACTTTTCCTTTTACCTTCCTCTACCCCATTAACAAATGGTAATGCTAATTTATTAAACTTATCCATTGCTTACCCTCCCAATTATTTTCTTTCAGGTGCCTTAAGCATTAGAACCTACTTACATATTCAGATTTTCTGATAGTGCCTTTTTAGGAACCCTTTTGCTACGGAATGTGTATTCAGCATTACCGGTGTGTAACTGCCATATATGCCAAAATACAAATGGTATTATTAAAATCAGATTAATTTTGCCCCATGTTTGCCATACAGTTTCATTAAACCATGATGAAGAATCCATGACTTTTAATATTAAGCCCCCAAAACATGATCGTACTATCATGTGAGTTGCTAGTGTATAAACTCTGGCCATAATATATAGTTCATGTCTTTTCTTTATTAAAGGATAAATTTCAGCTGCTAAAAGAATACACACTGAGCTTGCAAAATAAGCTTTACTTTCTCCATAAACAAAGCATAAATTCCATGTTGTATATAAAAAGTTCCAAGCCATTGTAGTATATACTATTAATTCTCCCTTACCTTCTTTATGATATTTCCAATACTTGGGAGCAAAAGGTATTGTTACACATAGTAAAAAACCACAAGCACAGTTCGCATAATTACCTAAAGCTAAATCTTTTAAAGTTGCCTCCATAATGTTTAAAAATAATATTACATAAGTAAACCACAAAACCCATGGTTTCTGTATGAACTCCCACCATTTCCCTTTTCTATTTTCAACACTGGCAATTCTGCAAAATCCAACAAATATAGTTGGAAGAATTACACTTAAAATTTTTGCCCATCTAAACCAGCCAATTACTCCACCCTTTAACCATAGTGGAAATGTAAGTAATGATACAATCCAAACAATATTAGCTATCTTGTATTTGTTACGCATAAACTCTACAATTATCATAAGTACTGAGAAATAGATAATCATAGTTAATAAATATTGCCATATAGGTATGTCCATTTTTATAACCCCCTAACAAAATTTCTTATCTTTACATATATTATACATTTTTATTGCTGATTATGAAATGTTTTTGAATAAAACTATTTTTTGAATGTGCCTTAAACACAAAAAAATAAGCACTAACTTATAAACATAAGAAAGTGCCTATTATACTATTTCTAAATTTGTTTAACTATTTTATCAATAATTTCTTTTCTTGATTCTCCTATTACAATTTCAATCTTGGAAACCATAAACCCATCTCTATAAACCCTATCCCCATTAGCCTCTACAATCTTAAGGACTTTTTCTTCTAACTTCTCGTATGTAATAAGATTCTCTGAATAAGAATCTACCAAATCTTTTAAATACGTTGCTAATTCCTTTGGATTTCTATAAACTGCTCTCATCTTTTACTCCTTTTAATCTTTATATAAATATTTTTTTACTTTATTATTATATCCTAAATTTAAAATTTCTTAAATATATTAATTAAAATTTATAGATTTTTTATTAATTTAACATAGTATTTTTCATCTATTTCTCTTATAAATCCCAAATTTTCAAATACTTTTATAGATGGTATATTGATTGAGTTAATATATGCAGATATTTTTTTAACATTTTTAAGATTAATACCTATAAATTTTTCTACTTCTCTTACCAACTCTTTGCCCAATCCTTGATTTCTAAATCTTTTATCTACTGAATAAGTTATAACAACTTCTTTTTCAACTAAGTCAAAATTAATTTGACCTAAAGGATTATTTTCTTTTTCTAATATAAACATATAGCTTGATTGACTTTTTATTTTTTCATTAAACCATATTGTAAATTCATCTAGTGATTTTCCTTTTCCATATCTTGAATTTTTTATTACGTCCTTATCATTTATCCAATCAAATAAAATATTAAAATCTCTTTTTTCTACTCTTCTCATTTTTTCTCCAGTCTTTATTTTACTTTTTCTATTAACGATTTCATTTTAAATTCATTCATAGCTCCTGAAACATATTGATTTACATTGCCCTCTTTATCAATTATAAGTGTTGATGGAAAAGCATTAATATTATACTCATAGGTTAATCTTGCAGTATTATCAAATACTACTGGGAATGTATAATTATTATCCTTTAAAAAATTCTTAATTCCATCCTTAGACATTTCTCTTCCTAAATCTGGAGATACAACCCCTAAAATAACAACATCTTCTTTATTTTGATTATAATATTTATATATACTTTCTATATAAGGCATTTCTTCTTTACAAGGCGGACACCAAGTAGCCCAAAAATTTAAGAATATAACCTTACCTTTGTAATCACTTAATTTATGCAGATTTCCATATTGATCATATAAACTAAAATCAATTGCTGAAATTTTCTCTTTATCTGAATCCTTATTCTTATTAATGTTTTTATCTATATTATTTTCTTGTGCTTGTGATAAATTCTCATCATTTATTTTCCCATTAAACGCTCCTGAAATCATTATGATACCTGATATTATAAGAATAATACCACCTATCTTTTTTATTTTTGGCATATGTAATTTTATTTTATCAACTATTTTAAAAAGTTTATTGTAAAACATAGCTATAATCATAAATGGAAACACAAATCCCAAAGTGTATAATCCAATTAATAGATTTCCTTCTAATAAAGTTTTTGAGTTAGATGTCATAATTAAAACTGATGCTAACATAGGACCAATACATGGTGTCCAACCAAAGCTAAATGTAAATCCAAATAAGTATGCTGTAATAGCATTCATATCTTTTACTTCAAAATTAAATTTCTTTTCCTTTTGTAAAAAACTTAAATTTAAATAACCCATATAAAAAAGTCCCATAATAATAATTATTATTCCACCTATTAGTGTTATCTGTGTTTTATTTGAGTTAAAAAATCTACTAAACATATTTACTGATGATCCTAATATAAAAAATGTTGTAGAAATTCCTAAAATAAATAATAATGTGTTTCTCATTAACTTGCTATTCCAAAAACTTACTTTACCTTCTTTTAATAGTTCCATGCTACTATTTGATAATATACCTAAATATACAGGTAATAATGGTAATATACATGGAGAAAAGAAAGACACTATGCCCTCTATAAATACTAAGAACAAATTAACATTATCCAATTTAGCACCTCCTAATTTAAAATAAATTTTTCTTTAGTTTACAGTATTTAATTTCTTTGTTATGTGATAAAGTCACTTGATAACTATATTACTTCAGTCCACTTTCTAAATTAAACACTTCTTCTTTTGTAAGGTTTCTCCACTGTCCAATATCTAATCCTTTAAGTTCTATATTGACAATTCTAATACGCTGTAATCTAACAACTGTATAACCAAAAATCTTACTCATTCTACGAATTTGTTTATTAAGACCTTGAGTTAAAATAATTTTAAAAGTATCTTCACTAACTCTACTAACTTTACAAGGTCTTGTTTTTACTCCACAGATCTCTACTCCACTAGACATACCTAATATAAAATCATCATAAAAAGGTTTATCAAGTGTAACTATATATTCCTTTTCATGATGATTTTCAGATTCTAAAATTTTATTTGCTAACTTTCCATCGTTAGTCATTAATATAAGTCCTTGAGATTCCTTATCTAATCTTCCTACTGGAAAAATGTATTCAGGATAATTCATAAATTCAATTATATTATTTTTTACTTCTTTTGCTGCTGTACATATAATTCCTGTTGGTTTATTTAAAACTATATAAATTTTATCTTTTATAGGAATTGGATTATTATCAACTAATATAATATCACTTTCTTCTACCCACTGTCCCGGTATACAGGCTTTTCCATTTACTGTTACTCTATTTGCCTCAATAAGCCTATTTGTTTCCATTCTAGAGCAAAGCCCTAAATTACTAAATAATTTGTTTATCCTCATGTTTAAGTTATTGTCCTTTCTCTTTAGCTTCTTCCTGTAATCTTTTATATTCTTTTTCCTAATCAACAATTACCTTTTCCGTTTTGTTTTTCTTCTCAATTATTTCTTCCTTATTTAGATCTACTTGTTTTATAATTTTTGCTGGATTTCCACCAACAACAACATTATCAGGAACATTTTTTGTTACAACTGAACCTGATGCCACAACAACATTGTTTCCAATAGTAACTCCTGGATTTATAGTTGCGTGACCACCGATCCAAACATTATTTCCTATTTTTACTGGCTTTGCAAATTCATATTTTAATCTTTCAAATGGATCTATAGGATGAGTAGCTGTATATATATGAACTCCCGGAGCTATAAAACAGTTTTTACCTATCCTTATTTCGCTTACATCAAGCATTATACAATCATAATTTGAGTAAAATCCATCTCCAATGTGTATATTATAACCATAATCACATTTAAAACTTGGCTCTATATAAAAATTTTTCTCTGTTGAGCCTAGCAGTTCTTTTAATATGTCTCTACGCTTATCTAATTCTGTCTCTAGTGTATTATTATATAATCTCATAAGCCTTCTAGCATTTAACCTATCAGCCACTAATTCATCATCCCCAGGGTTATATGGTAATCCCTTAACCATTTTTTCTTTTTCTGTCATATTAGACTCCTTTCTACTTTATAAAAATATGTTTTAATATTACATTAATATAATTATAGTATATAGAATTTTGTTAACGCAAGTTTTAGAATACTAATACTTATATTAAATTAATAATAACTTTCATTTTGTAATTGATTTTTATTATCACTTATTGTATTATATTAGTACACACTAAGATTTTAAGCAGCTATGATAAGGGGCTTTCACCTTATACATTACGAATTAAAGGCGGTATTTATATGTCAGTATATTTAATAAACTATTATTTAAAAGAAGAACATGATTGTGGTTGTGAGAACCATGATGACCATGAACATCATCACCATCATCATGAAGATTATGAACTAATTGGAGAACTTAAGTCACTAGGAGCATGGGCTCATTTAATGCCTACAAGTTTTCTTTTACAAAGTACCTTAAGTGAAACTGAAATCTTTGATAAGCTAAAAGTTACTATTAAAGAAAAGGATACTCTTTTCATTTCAAAATTAGATGGTCAAGCTACTGCTTGTTCAATTCCTCAAGCAGTAGAATGGATTTCAAATCACTAAGATAAAGTAACTACATTTACATATTCTTTGTAAGTTTAAAGCCTATATGAAAATACTTTTTAATTTTCATATAGGCTTTTTTATACCACTCTTTTTAATTATTACTTATCTAATTAATTTTCTTTTTAATATATTAAATTCTTCTTTATTTATAATATTTAAATCCAGTAAATTCTTTAACTTTATAAGTTCATCTGTTATAGAAAAATCATAATTTTGTTCTTTGAAATTAAATTCTTTATTTATATTAGATTCCATATCTATACCTTCCCAAGAAGCCTTCGAAGATTTAAATATATTTTTATTTAAAAATTCTTTTTTACCCGCTAATATATCATTAACTTTTATAAGATTTATGTCTTTGTGTGATATCTTCTCATCACATACTCTTATACTTTGAGCTCTTATTAAATTATCCAAAAATTGTTTTATCATCAATCCATTTTTTAATCCCAAATTTTGTTTTCTATACATATCTTGTATTACTTGATTCAATACTTCCTCTTCTTCTTTTTCTAAAGAAAATCCCTTATTCTTTAATGTGTTAAAAGCAATATTAACCAAGTCATTTTCATCATAGTTTTCAAAATCAAGGTATGTTGGAAATCTATAATTTAAAGACGGATTAGTTAATAGTAACTCTCTCATAGAATCCTTTTCTCCTGATAAAACCACAATTACTTTATTATTACTTTTATCTATAAATTTTATTAGTGATGATATGATTTCACTACATTTATTTTCTTTTAAAATCAAATGTGCTTTATCTATAAATAACACTTTTCCAAGAAACTTATTTAAAATATCATCTATCTCTATATCTTTATCTTTATTCATCATTGATATAATCTCAGTGTTATCTATTTCAACTATACTTTTAGACTTCACCAAACCCATGCTATAAAACATTTCTGATAATATACTTACTACAGTCTTTTTTCCACTTCCAATTTCACCTGTGAAAACTATATTCATATATTTATTTATATCTGTATCTATCCCGAATTTTTTTCTTTTTTCCTTGGCTTTTATTAGTTTATATTGGTTTCTTAAAAATGTTTTTGCCTTATCATTTCCAACTAAATTTTTCAATTTTTTTTCTAAATCAAAGTCATTATCGTACTCAGATACTTTAATTTTTTCTATATCCTTAGTTGTTATTAAATTCATTTCATAAACACTGATATCCTCTTCAGCTATTCGTATACTTTGATTTCTAATTAACTTTTCCACATAATTTCTAACCATTCTGCCATTACCTGACTGAGCATCAGAATTTTCATAAATATCTACAAAACTTTTCTTTAAAGCCACATTAGCATTTTTAGATAATTTAAACCCCTTAGCTTCCATTATTTTTATAGCCATTTCTAAAAGTTCATTAGGGTTATAATCTTCAAAATTGGTCCATAATGGGAACCTAGATCTTAAACCAATATTAACATCAAAGAAATCTTCCATTTCTTCTTCATATCCTGCTAATATAACTATTACTTCTTTTGAATAATCCTCAATAAGTTTAAGAAGTGTCTCTATGGCTTCTCTACCTAGTGAATCATTGGCAAGAGTGTAAGCTTCATCTATAAATAAGATTCCTCCTATGGCTTCTTTAAATTTCTCTTCTGTTTTCTTTGAAGTTTCTCCAGGTACTTCTGAAACAAAACTTGATCTGTCTGTTTCAATTAGCTGTCCAACCTTTAATAATCCCATACTATTTAGCATTTCTGCTACTAATCTTGCTATACTTGTTTTGCCTGTACCAGGATTTCCTGCAAACACCATATTTAAGTTCTGTTCTATTTTTGTATTAACACCTACAGATTTTCTTTTTTCCTGAGCAACTATTAATTTATATTGGCTTCTTAAAAGATTTTTAACTTCTTCTAATCCTATTATTTCATTTAATTTTTCCTCTAAATCAAACTTAGCATTAACCTTAAAGTTAAAATTATCTCTTTCAAGCAAATCTATTTGCTTTTCGCTGTTAGTTAAGTATTTTTTAGAAGCGTCCATTATAGCATTTTCAACTATATTCCTTACAAACCTAGCATTTCCTAAATCATTCTTACCTATAATTTGATTTCTTGTAAATAAGTCTATTAACCCTGACTTTACATTTTTAGCTATTCTATATCCTTTGGATTTTGCAATATTAACAGCTATCTCATACATTTCTACAGGGCTATAATCCTTAAATTGTATTATATTAGGAAATCTTGATTTAAGTCCTTGGTTAAAACTTAAAAACTTTTCCATGTCTCTTTCATATCCAGCTAATATAACAATTAAATTATCACGATTATCTTCAATTCCCTTTAAAAGCGCATCTACTATTTCTTTACCAACCTTATCATCTTCACTTTCACATAAAGAATAAGCCTCGTCTATAAAAAGAACCCCACCTAGAGCTGAAGTTATTATATCATTTGTTCTTTTTGCTGTATCATTAACATTCTCTGTAACAAAATCAGCTTTACTAACTTCTTTAAATATTCTCTTTGATAATACTCCCAATGCATTTAAATATTCAAAAGTTATTCTTGCTGCATTAGTTTTACCTGTACCTGCATTTCCAGCAAATATCATATTCATTGAGATACTTGAAGTTTTTAGTCCAAGTCTTTCTCTTATATTTTGAACCTTATAATTATTTTCAACATTAACTATAAAATCCTTTAATTCCTTCATTCCTATTATTGATTGCAAATTGTATTTTGCTTCTTCAAGGGTTGGTGTTGAATAATTACTTAATTTAAATATATCGTTATTAGCTTTACAGTATATATCGTTATCTTCTATATAAACTAGCACTTGGTTATCATATGGAAGAGTTTCTTCTCTAATTAAATTTATCAGTGGTTTATATATTTTATATGCTACATATTGACTAACTCCAAAACCGCTTTCTTGGGCAAAATTTTCTTGAAGAAAACTACATAATCCAAAATCATCTTCAATTTCATTTTCATTATCTATACCTAATAATATATCTATATTCAATTCTACTTGAATTTTGTTTATCTTCTTTAAAACTTCTCTTCTAATTAAAATATTTTTTTCATCTTGAGTTAAACTTTTAGTATATAGAACCTTATCTTTATTAAGCAAAATCTTTTCTTCTAATTTTTCTGTTACCTCATTAGCTTCTTCATTATAAAGAAACACGAAAAATTTATTATGACAGATAAACTCACTAATCTTTCCCTTATCTGTATCATCAGCTTCAATTAAAAACTTATTTTTTATTATATAGTCATCGTTTAGTTCTAAGCACTCATTAGGGTGTATACTAGACAATACCTTTAATATGTCATCACTGACTTTTTCAGTATTTTTAAAGATTACACACTCTGAACTACTATTAAGCTTTTCATATAAATCTGTTAAAAAAGCATTATATCCTAAATTAAAGTTATAAGATCCAAGATCTATTTCATCTATCTCTTCATTTGTTATTAAATTATACTTTTTAAGATTTTCAAATAGAATTCTTATGCTACTTTTTTTGAAAGTATCTTTTTCCCCCATTAGAAGTAATATTCCTTTTGCATTATCTGAAATTTTTTCTTCAAAATAGTTACATAAACCATGGGCAAATTCTTCCTGACCTATAAGTTCGTTATTTAAAATATTTTCTATAGCTATAAATTTATTTTGTATATCTTTAATGTTCATCTTATGTCACCCTTTCTCTATATCCAACAATAACTATTATCAGACATTTTATGTTTATACTATTATAGTTTACATTTAACCTTTATTCAACTTGATTACTAAAGATTTTTTTGTTACGCTTCTTTAAATTTAGTTAGCCGTATACTAAGTTTAGTATACGGCTATATCTAACTGATTATAATTATATTTTTGTTATTTAAAATTATATTTTGTTACAATACTTTTTCTATCTGTAGTTTTATCATTGAAATATTCATAAAAAGATAGTGCTAAAAAGCTTCCTGTAATATTATAAATATTTGTATATCCTAAGTGTTGTAATGCTAAAGTGGCATTATAGCTCCTTTGTCCTGTTCTACAATGTACATATACCTTTTTATCTTTTGGTATTTCATTAATTCTACTTCTTAATTCACTTAAAGGTATATTGTTTGCACCAATAATATGACCATTATCATATTCTACTTTTTCTCTTACATCTATAATGTAAGCTTCTTCTTCTACAAGATCTCTTACCTTATCTACATTTACTTGTTTAAAATCACAATTTAGTAGATTTGATCCTATATATCCAGCATAGTTAACAATATCCTTTGCTGTTCCAAAAGGTGGTGCATAACATAATTCTAGATCTTTTAAATCTTCTACAGTTCCATTAAATTTTATTGAAGTTGCTATTACATCAATCCTCTTAGTCACATCGCCTTTTCCAATAGCTTGAGCTCCTAATATTTTACCAGTTGGAACTTCAAATAATAATTTAAAATGCATTGGTGATGAATCTGGCATTATTCCAACTTTATCACTAGCTATTAACCTAACAACCTCATAATTAATATTCATATTTAAAAATTTAATTAAAGATTCATTTAGTCCAGTTGATGCTCCATTATAATCAAACACCTTTATTGCTGATGAACCTATATATCCTTTATTTAAAGTTTTTCTGTTGTTTATATGATCTGCAACAGACCTAGCTTCCTTTTGGGCAGGTCCTGCTAGTGATAGTTTGGTCATAGAATGTGTTAATTCATTATAGACTTCAATGGCATCACCTACTGCATATATATCTTCATCGTGTGTTCTATAGTTTTTATCTACTTTAATAGCCTTTGTTTCTCCAAGTTTTATACCTGCATCTGTCGCCAAGTTAACCTCTGGTGAAACTCCTATTGCCATAACTACTATTTTCGCAGAAACTTTCCTTCCTGAAGATAACACTACTACATTCTCTTCAAAGCTTTCTACTTTATCACCTACAATTAAATTTACACCATGGTCATAAAGCTCTTTATGAAGTATTTGTACCATATCATAATCAAATGGTTTTAAGATTTGGTCCATAGCTTCTATTAAAGATACATTAAATCCTGCCTCTTTCAAGTTTTCAGCAACCTCTACTCCTACATATCCTCCACCTATTACAGCAATATCTTTTGAATCCATAGATTTAGCATAGTTATTTAATTTATCAATATCCACTACATTTCTTACTGTAAAAATCTTAACCTTATCACTTCCAGCTATATTAGGAACTATTGGTTTAGCCCCTGGAGAAAGTATAAGCTTATCATAAGTTTCTTTATATATTTCTCCTGTTAAAACATCTTTAATAGATACTTGTTTATTAGTTCTATCAATAGATATAACTTCACTATTAACCCTTGCATCTATATTATAATGAGACTTAAATTTCTTAGGGTTCATCAAAATTAGTTTATCTGCCTCATCAACAACTCCACTTAAATGATATGGAAGTGAACAATTTGAAAAAGATACATGAGGACCCTTCTCAAACATTATTATTTCATCTTCTTCACTATTTCTTCTTAATCTAGCTGCTGCAGATGCCCCACCTGCAACTCCTCCAACTATTAAAATTCTTTTTTTCATAAATAACCCCTCCTACTTTCTGTTCTTTCCTGAATATGATCTCATTCCACCTTTTACATTTATTACATCATATCCTTGTTCTTTTAATTTATTGCAAGTAGAAGAACTTCTTCCACCTGATTGACACATAATATAATACTCTTTATCTTTTTTAAAATATTTCTCTGTATTACTTAAAGGCTCACCCATAGGTATGTTTTTAGCTGTTTTTATGCTACCACCTTTATATTCATAAGGTTCTCTAATATCAATTAATTCTATTTTGCCTATTAATGGATCTATTTCATTTACATTAATTGTTTTCTTATGATCTTTTCTAAAAAAATTTAACATTGTTTATCAACTCCATTAAAGTTTATTATATATTATTCCCTACACAATTATTTAAGATTCTATTTCATTTTGCTTCAATATATAAATACTCATTACATAGAAATTTGTTATCTGTTTTGAAATAATTCTCTATAAAAAGACACCTAGCTTGAATATTTAGTTAAAATATGATATAATTTACTTAATTACATATTTTCAAAAGCTGTGGCTTCAAAAATCATAGCTCTTGTTTTGAAAGATATGTTCTCTAAGAGTCTACTATTACAAAATAGTAGACTCTCTTTATTTCTAAAAACTATTATACCAAGGAGTTGCTTTATGGATATTTTTAAAATAACATTTAATGTATTTCCTAAACTGGAGACAAAAAGATTCATACTAAGAGAAGTAAAACAACAGGATTTAAATGAAATTTATGAAATTTATTCTAATGAAGAAGCCGTAAGATATCAGCAGACAGAACCTATGGAGAGTATGGAACAAGCACAAAAAGCAGTACATTCTTTTTTAAATGGATATAAAAGATTTATTCGCTGGTGCATTGCTGATAAAGATTATGATAAAGTAATTGGATTAATTACACTTCATACCTTTGATAATTGGAATTCAAAAGCTGAACTAGGATGCATGCTTAATAAAAACTATTGGAAACGAAATATAATGAGTGAAGCTGCACAAAAAGTTATAGAATATGCTTTTGAAGTAATAGAATTGCATAGGATTGAAGCAATAATTCACCCTGAAAATATAGCATCAAACAAATTAGTTATGAAACTTGGATTCGAAAAAGAAGGTTTTAAAAAACAATCAGCTTATAATAGAGGAACAGATAAATTTGAGGATAGACTAATATATGGACTTATAAAAACAAATGACAATAGTGCTTTGTAATTTATTTTTATATTATGTAGCACAGGATTTTTGAGAATATGCATAAGTTTGTGTAATTAAATAAAGACGGGCTTTTTTTAATTGGAAATTACTACTGGATTTTATTGTCAGTAGTAATTTTTATTTTTCAAGGCAATACTAATAATGGGTTAGTGTAACTTTTTATATAGTTATTATTTGCAAAAATAGTAATACTATTCATGATTATTAAAAGTTGTACAAGCTTAATTTTAAACTTCAAATCTTCCTTCAAATAAAATACTAAGTTGAGCTAAAGTACTCGCCCAATGTTGAATTGGTGAAGTCCATTTCTTCATTATCTGCTCTGTTGAAAGAT
>NZ_FOKI01000068.1 GCF_900111985.1 Clostridium frigidicarnis | reverse complement strand
GGATTAAGACAAAACTTTATGGGAGAATGCACAGAGGTAGGAATGTACCTAGCAATGTCAAGACAAGCAGATAGAGAAGGATTTCCAGAAGTAGCAGAAGCATATAAGAGAATAGCATTTGAAGAAGCAGAACATGCAGCAAAATTTGCAGAAATGTTAGGTGAAGTAGTAGTAGCAGATACAAAGAAAAACCTAGAAATGAGAGTAGATGCAGAACATGGAGCATGTCAAGGAAAGAAAGATTTAGCAACATTAGCTAAACAATTAAACTTAGATGCAGTACATGATACAGTACATGAAATGTGTAAAGATGAAGCTAGACATGGAATGGCATTTAAAGGATTATTAGGAAGATACTTTGGAAACAAATAATAGTATATATTAATAAAAAACTGCCTCAATGAATTGAGGCAGTTTTTTTAAATTTCTATATTGCATTGTATATTCTTATAACTCTCTGTGTATTTAGCTAATTTGTGTTGCTTATACCTCAATTTTTAGTTTAGATGAATTTTTATTCGTTTACTTTGGAATCATAACCATAATCATTTAAGTATTTAACTATGTTATTTATATGTTCTTGACCGTTAGTTTCTATAGTTATATTAACAATTAATTGTTTAAACTTAGACATAAATGTATGGTGGTCATGGATTATTTCAACTATGTTAGCTCCTTGTTCTGACAGTATAGAACTTATTTTAGATATTTGACCAGGAGCATCTTTTAGTTGAAGTTGTAATTTAACAACTCTTTTTCTGGATGATAATCCAAAGTTTAATAAAGATGTTAGCATCAATATATCTATATTACCACCACTTATAATTGGAACAACTTTTTTACCTTTGAAATCTAGTTTCTTTAAAGCGGCTATTGTTAAAGCTCCAGTAGCTTCTGCAACAATTTTATGTTTTTCAACCAATGTAAATATAGAATCGGCTACTTCTTCATCGCTGATTGTTATTATGTCATCAACATATTCTTTTACTATTTCGAAAGCTAAATCTCCAGGATTTTTAACAGCGCCACCATCTGCTATGGTATCAACAGAATCTAAATTAGTTAATTTATTATTATCAATGGAAAGTCTCATTGCCTTAGCGCCTTCAGACTCTACTCCGATTACTTTTATATCTGGTTTTAATGATTTAGCAGCAACTGCTATACCACTTATAAGACCACCACCACCAATTGGAACAAGTATAGCATCAACATCTTTTAGATCTTCAATTACTTCTAAAGCAATTGTTCCTTGACCAGCCATTACTTCTATATCGTTAAATGGATGAATAAATGTGTATCCATGTTTTTCCTCTAATCTTTTAGCTTCTGCATAAGCATCATCATAACAAGTTCCAGTAAGAACAACATTTGCTCCGTATTGCTTTGTTGACTCAACTTTTATAAGAGGTGTAGTTTTTGGCATAACTATTGTAGCTTGTATTCCTAATTTCTTTGCTGAATAAGCAACACCTTGAGCATGGTTACCAGCTGAAGATGCCACAAGTCCTTTAGATTTTTGTTCATCAGTTAAACTTGTGATCTTATTTAAGGCCCCTCTAAGTTTGAAAGCACCTGTAATTTGAAGATTTTCTGGTTTTATATAAACTTCATTTCCACATACATCACTAAGGTATTGGCTGTGTATTAAACTTGTATGTAAACAAATATCCTTAACTCTTTCTCTTGCCGTCATTACATCGATAATAGTTAAAAATTCTTTTTTTGTATTTCTCATGACAGGTTCCCCCTTAAAAATAGTTTGTTTGTAGTATTTATTATAAGATTCTAAAAATTTAAAAAATAGAACCTAAAATTGCACTTAAGTTGGTTTTTTATAAGATATCTTGTCAAATCCTAGATAATTATATAACTGTAAAGGTTTTAAGTCAACAGACTATTTCATTTTTTTCCCATGCTGAAATTAGATTAAAATATTGACATTAAGATTTTATTAATTATAGTTAACCTTTTAAAAAAAAGTATTATAATATTAGAACAATAATCATAAGAAACAGAATAAAAACTAAGTATATTTATAAATTTTTATTTTTAAATAGAACTGGTGGTACATATAGGTTAATAAGAGGAGAAAGGGTATAATAAAGATATAACTTAAATAAAGGTGAATTAAAATGATTAAAAGAGCTTTAAATATATTAAAACAATATTATGGATATAGTTATTTTAAACAAGGGCAACAAAAAATAATACAAAACATATTAGAAAAAAGAGATGTATTTTGTGTTATGCCTACTGGTGGAGGAAAATCTATATGTTATCAAATACCTGCATTAATGCTAGAGGGGATAACATTAGTTATATGTCCACTTATATCACTTATGAAAGATCAAGTAGATAATCTTAGAAATATAGGAATAGATGCAGAATATATAAATTCAACTCTTTCGCTTAATGACATAGATAGAATAATAAATCTATGTAAAAACAATAAAGTCAAACTCTTATATATAGCACCAGAAAGATTAGAAAACTCTTATTTTTGTAATTTAATAAAAAAACTTAAAATTTCTCAAGTTGCTGTAGATGAAGCACATTGTGTTTCGCAGTGGGGACATGATTTTAGAACAAGTTATACATATATAAAATCTTTTATATATTCATTATCAGAAAGACCTATTATTACATCTTTTACTGCAACTGCTACAGAAGAAGTTAGAAAAGATTCAATAAATTTATTAGGTATAATAAATCCTTATGTTTATTCAGGTGGATTTGATAGAAACAATTTATCAATAAATATACATAAGGAGATGGATAAATTAGAATTTGTAAAATCCTATATAAGAGAAAAAGAATACGAAAGTGGAATTATATATTGTGCAACCAGAAAAGAAGTTGATGGACTTTATGAATATTTAAGAGAAAGAGGATTTTATGTAAGCAAATATCATGGAGGATTAGATGATAAATTAAAACATAAGTTTCAAGAGGATTTTCTATTTGAAAAACTAAATGTTATGGTTGCGACTAATGCCTTTGGCATGGGGATAGATAAATCAAATGTAAGATACATAATACATTTTACTATGCCTAAAAATATAGAAAGTTATTATCAGGAAATTGGTAGAGGTGGAAGAGACGGAGAAAAGTGTGAATGTCATTTACTTTATTCTAGGAATGATATAGAAAGACAGGAATATATAATTAACACCTCATCATCATTTAATAGGAGAGCCATAGAAATAATGAAACTCAATGAAATTATAAAATTATGTGAAACGGAACAATGTTATAGAAAAGTTATATTAAATTATTTTGGGGATAATTCACATAATAACTTCTGTAATAATTGTAGTAACTGTTTTAATAATCAGGAACTTAAAGATTTTACAATAGAGGCTCAAAAAATATTATCTTGTATATATAGAACTAGAGAAAAAGTTGGAATATCTGTATTGACGGATATTTTAAGAGGAATTCCTGGACCTAAAATAATAGCAAATAAATATGATTCATTATCGACTTATGGACTTATGAAAGAATACAGTGGAAAATATATAAAAGAGATAATAGATTCTTTAATCTTACAGGGATATTTAAGCAAAAAAGAAAATACTTACTCTATGGTGAAACTAAATGAAAAATCTATAAGTATATTAAAAAATAAACATAAAGTATTGTTGCTCCTTGAAGAAAGCTCTGATAGTAGAATTGAAGATGAAGAGTTATTTAAAAAGTTAAGAATTATGAGAAAAGATATAGCATCATGGAATAATATAAAGCCATATATGATTTTTTCTGATTCGACTTTAATAGAAATGGCAAACTTAAAACCAACGAATTCTAAAGAAATGATGTTAATAGCTGGGGTTGGTGAAGTTAAATTTAATAAGTATGGAAAATATTTCATAAATATTATAAAAAACTATAATCTAAAGCTTAAAAACACTAAAAATAGCTAAAACTAAAGAAAAAGGAGAGATAAGAATGAAAGAAATGTTTTTAAACTACGAAGAAAGCATAAATGAAGAAATAAATAAAATAGACTGTCTTTATGATGGAAAAGATGAAACAATAAAAAATTTTAAAATATTGGATGAAATATTAATAAGAATAAATAAAGTTATAAACAATGTATTGGATTTATCCACAGAATTTATTGAATTTAAAGAGTTAGGTGTGTATAAAAAAAGAATAAATTCTTTTGACATTTTAGAAAAAAATAATGTTATTGATAAAGAAGTAAAAAAATCCCTTGAAGCTTTATGCGGATTAAAAGATACGAATATGAATAATAGAGATGAAATTGATGCAAATAATGTTATTTATATAATAAATAATAAATTTAAAGAAGTTAAGGATTTTCTTTCTAACATATCAAAAAATATATAAGAATATATAAGAAAAAAAAGATAATAATAGTATTGAGCATTAAAAAGGATGGTGAAGTCCAATGGACAATAATAAGAATAGGATAAAAGATCGAAGCAAATCAAACGCAGAACTAAGAAAAATCAAACCTAAAGAAAATGCAGATTTAGGTGTAATTCATGGTGAAAAAGTAGGACATTATGCTAATTCAAAGAATCACCATGAGCCCCAGCTTTGGATGAATAAATAAACCATTAAACTTAATATGCTCAATAATAGACTCTTATAAAAATAGGAGTCTATTTTTATCGTAAAACTTATATGGGTCTATTTTATTAAAAACAAATGGAGATACACATAAAAAATTCAAAAAAGTCCAATTTGCAAAATAAAAAACAAGCAAATTAGTTAATTATTAACAAATTATTAATCCAAATAATGTGTATTTTAAAGGATATTTACACAAATATGAAATAAAAATTATAAATTTATAAAAATTATGAATGCAAGAAAGGAATTTTAAATATGCATATAGAATAGTAATATAACTAGCAATTCTTAATGTGAATTTTCAGAATTAACTCAACAATAGAAACATTAATTTGAATCAGACTATTTAGGGGGATTGTGTTATGGAATTAAATTTAAATATGATACAAACGTTGGCGGTTGCTATAGCGATGTATTATCTAGGGGTATTTTTAAAAAGCAAAATAGGATTTTTGGAGAAATTTTGCATACCAGCACCTGTAATAGGTGGATTTATATTTGCAATTGCAAATTTATTACTTAGAAACACAGGAGTTTTAAGTACAAATTTAGATGTAACTCTTCAAACTCCATTTATGCTAGTTTTCTTTACGACTATAGGGTTGGGAGCTAGTTTTAAAATGATAAAACAGGGTGGAAAAAAAGTTGTTATGTTCTCTATAGCCGCAATAACACTTGTTGTTCTTCAAGATGTCATTGGTGTTATCGTTTCCAAAGGTATGGGAGTAAGCCCTCTTTTAGGACTTATATCAGGATCTATAACAATGACAGGTGGTCATGGAACAGGAGCTACATGGGGAGCACTGTTTGAAGCTGACTATGGACTCGAGGGAGCTACAGCTATAGCTATGGCAGCAGCAACATTTGGACTTGTCTGTGGAAGTTTAATAGGTGGTCCAATAGGAAAAGCTTTAATTAAAAAAGGTAATTTAAAATCAGAAGAACAGGAAACTAAATCAAAATCAGTAACTGCAGAGTGTGAAGTAGCCGCTACACAGGAGGGCGTTACATATGAAACTATGTTCAAAACTATTTCTATAATATTTATTGCTATGGGTTTTGGAACAATCTTAGAGATATTTTTTAAAGCAGTAGGTATAACATTACCAGCATACATAGATGCAATGATTGTAGCCGCTATTATAATTAATTTTGGAGAACAAACAAAGAAGTTTACTATAAATACTACATGTATAGATATTATAGGAAATGTAGCTTTGAATGTGTTTTTATCAATGGCACTTATTGATTTAAAGTTATGGCAGTTGCAAGCAATGGCAGGTCCATTACTTGTAATGTTAGGAACTCAAGCAGTACTTATGGCAATATTCGCATACTTTATAACATTTAGATTAATGGGAAAAGATTACGATGCCGCAGTACTGTCATCAGGACATTGTGGATTCGGTATGGGGGCTACTCCAAATGGTGTGGCTAATATGGATGCTATAACTACTAAATTTGGACCTTCACCAAAGGCCATGTTTGTTTTACCGGTTGTTGGAGCATTCTTTGTTGATATTACCAATTCTTTAATCATAACTGTATTTGTAAATTTATTTCACTAAGGGTACTTTAACAAAGAATTAGTTGAGTTAATTGAAAATATTTTAGGAAAAGCAAACACTTGCATATACTGCAAGTGTTTATTTTTTTATTCATTTGGAGACTATATATATTGAAATCTTAAAACTTTAAAGTAACAACTTTTAATTAAGAAGTTGAAGTACTAGCAATGGTAGAAATGCGATCTAAATTCAAATAAAATGGTTAAAATTTCTAAATTAAATAAATAATTTTCAAGTAATGATAATTATTATTGATTAGTATAATATGTTATGGTAGTATTTTCATAAAGTAAGTATGTTATTAAGTGAAATATTAATATAATATAGATTAAATAAGTTATTCTAAGATTTAATTGGATAATGTGTTTATATTAAGAAGAATCCATGTAAAGATAAGAATGGCATGATAATACAATTTAAATTTTAAAATTTAAAAATTTTTATAGAAAATAATAAGCTATTATTGAGAAGGAGTGTTAGTATGACTTTTAAAATAGGAAATTCATATAATGGATTTAAACTAATAGAAGAGAAGGAAATAAAAGAAGTAAAATCTATAGGAAGAGTATTTGAACATGAAAAGACAGGTGCTAAGCTTATAAATATATCAAATGATGATGATAATAAGGTTTTTGCCATAGGGTTTAGAACACCACCAGAAGATAGCACAGGTCTTCCACATATATTAGAACATTCAGTTTTATGTGGCTCTAGAAAATTTGACACTAAAGAGCCATTTGTTGAACTTTTAAAAAGTTCTTTAAATACATTTCTTAATGCTATGACATATCCAGATAAAACAGTTTATCCAGTAGCAAGTAGAAATAACAAGGATTTTAAAAATCTTATGGATGTTTATTTAGATGCAGTTTTATATCCTAACATATATAAATATCCTGAAATTTTCATGCAAGAAGGTTGGCATTATTCATTAGAAAATAAAGAGGATAAATTAAAATACAATGGTGTAGTTTACAATGAAATGAAAGGTGCATATTCTTCACCAGATTCATTATTGTTTAGAAAAATAACAGAAACTCTTTACCCTGACACACCGTACAGTCATTCATCAGGTGGAGATCCAGAGGTTATACCGGAACTTACTTATGATCAATTTATTAGTTTTCATAAAAAATATTACCATCCATCAAATAGCTACATTTATTTATATGGTGATGGTGATGTTAATGAACAACTAAGATTTATAAATGATGAGTATTTAAAGGATTTTGATAGAATAGAAATAGATTCAAAAATTCCATTACAAAAGCCTTTTGAAGAAATGAGAGAGTATAACTATACTTATAGCTTGGCAGAAGAGGATAGTATAGAAAACAAAAGTTTCTTAAATTTAAATTTCTCAATAGGAAGTTCATTGGATACAGAAACTAATTTGGCATTTACAATAATAGAGTATATTTTATTAGAGACACCAGCAGCTCCTCTTAAAAAGGCATTACTTGATAATAATATTGGAAAGTCAGTATTCGGAGAGTTTGATGATGGATTAGCTCAACCATATTTTTCAATAGTAGCAAAAGATGCTAATGAGAATGATAAGGAAAAATTTAAGAAAATTGTATTTGAGACTTTAGGTAAGCTAGTTAAAGATGGAATAGATAAGAAATTAATAGAAGCATCTATAAATAAAATTGAGTTTTTATTGAGAGAAGGGGACTTTAGGGGTCAACCAACAGGAATAGTATATTATTCAAAAGTTATGGATAGCTTTTTATATGGAGGAGATCCATTTATAAATCTTCAATATGAGCCACTTATAGAAAGTGTAAAAAAAGCATTAACTTCTAGGTATTTTGAAGATCTTATAGAAAAATACTTAATAAGTAGTAATCATAGTTCTATAGTTCTATTAAAACCAGAAAAAGGTTTAAATGATAGAAAGGAAAAAGAACTTCAAGATAAGCTAAGTAGATATAAAGATTCTTTAAGTGAAAAAGAGTTAGATGAAGTAATAGAAAAATGTAAGAATCTAAAGACAAGACAAATGACTCCAGATACAAGTGAAGCATTGAAAACAATACCTACATTGCATATTAGTGATATAGATAAGAAAGCAGAAAAACTGCCTTTAGAAATTAAAAATAAAGATGGAGTTAAAGTGCTATTCCATGAGACTCATACTAATAAAATAGCATATTTAAAATTATTATTTAATAATAAGGTATTGCCAATAGAATTATTACCTTATTCAAAGCTTTTATCAGATGTGTTAGGAAAAATAAATACTAAAAATTACGATTATGGTTCACTATCAAACGAAATAGGAATTCATAGTGGGTCAATATCATTTAATGTAATGACTTATGTAAAAAGTGGTAAACCACAAGAATTCTCAGCAACATTTATGGTGAAGTCAAAAGCTTTAATGAATAAATTAAATAAAACTTGTGAACTTATAAGTGAAATTTTAGGAAACACATTGTTTGATGATAAGGATAAAATACTTCAAAATATTAGAGAGATAAGAGCATATTATGAAATGATGTTATTTAATTCAGGTCATGTTGTGGCAGCAAAAAGAGTTATGTCTTATTTCTCACCAAAAGCATCATATGATGAAGTTATTTCTGGAATAGGATATTATAAATTTTTATGTGATCTTGATAAAAACTTTGAGTCTAAGTGGGATAACATAAAGAATAACTTAAATAATGTTAGAGAATGTTTATTCAACAAAAGTAATTTAACTGTAAGCTTTGGCGGAGAAAATGAAGACTACAATACTTTAGAAGATGCTATGCCTATAATAATTAATTCTCTAGGAGATAAAAAAGTTTCAGAGGTTAATTATGATTTCGAAGTTAACAAAGAAAATGAAGGTTTATTAACTCAAGGAAATGTTCAGTATGTAGCTAAGGGTGGAAACTTTATAGATGACGGATTTAATTATAGTGGGTCAGCGTTAGTAGTTGAAACAATATTAAGCTTTGATTATTTATGGAACAATGTAAGAGTTCAAGGTGGAGCTTATGGTGTAGTTCCTAGATTAAGTAGAAGTGGAAATATGTTTATAACATCATATAGAGATCCTAAACTTAAAGAGACATTAGATATTTATGATAATGTTCCTAGCTATTTAAAAAATGCAGATATAGATGAAGACACAATGACAAAATATATAATAGGAACTATTAGAAATTTAGATACACCTCTTACTGCTTCAATGAAAACTGAATATGCTATAGAAGAATATTATATGGGAATAAACTTTGAAGATAGACAAAAAGAAAGAACTGAAGTAATTGAAACAACTATAGAGGACATAAGAAACTATGCGCCTTTAGTTGAGAGTGTAATGAAACAAAATCATATATGTGTTCTTGGAAATGAGAAAAAAATAAAAGATAATAAAGATATATTTGGTAAGTTAATAACAGTAATAGAATAAAAGTAAATGTATCTTTATAATATAAAGTTTTTTAATGTATAGGATATTATAAAATTTCAAATCTGTGGATAACTTTGATAACTATTAAAATATATAGATTTTTTAGTTGAAAACTTTAATTAGTGAAAAATTACAAGTGGCAAGTTGCAAGAGTTTAAGAAATTGACAATTGACGATTGAAAATTGACAATTCAAGGATAAATCTTCTAAGGAAGATTTTAAAATTTAAAAAATATAATTTAGAGAAAATCTGTGATTTTCAACCTGAACTTTCAACTTTCCACTCTCAACCTTCAACTTTATATTTAGGAAGTCCGTGACTTTCAACAATAATCGTCAATTCTCAATTGTCAATTAAAAAAGGGCGTAGCCTTTTGTTCTTACTTAGGAAAGTTAGGTACACGAAAG
>NZ_FOKI01000004.1 GCF_900111985.1 Clostridium frigidicarnis | reverse complement strand
ATTCTGACCAAGGATGGCAATATCAAATGTTCAGTTATCAAAATATGTTGAAGAAGAAAGGCATTAGACAGAGTATGTCTCGTAAAGGTAACTGTCTCGATAACTCAGTTGTGGAAAATTTCTTTGGCTTACTGAAAACAGAATTGCTATATTTACAGGAATTCGATAACATAGAACATTTCATTAAAGAATTAGTAGCTTACATAGATTACTATAACAATAAACGAATCAAGAGCAAATTGAAAGGACTGAGTCCTGTCCAGTACAGGATCCAGTCCCTGGAAGTAGCGTAATTATACTTTGTCTAACTTTTTGGGTTCATTTCAAAAATGACTTCCCTAATAAATTTCTGTATTTATTGTGTGAAATTTAATATAACTTTTTAAAATCCTCTGCTGCTTGTACAAGTTCACTTATAGTTCCAGGTTCCATACCTGAGTGACCAGCATCTTTAATAATTTTAAGTTCTGACTTAGGTAGTAACTTATGAAGTTCCCATGCTGCAAATACACGACAATCCATATCATACCTTCCATGAACAATTCTACAAGGAATATCTTTTATGCTATCAGCATGTTCTAATATATAATTATCACTCTCATTAAACATACTATTTATGAAATAATGACATTCTGTTCTTGCCATTGAAAGTGCTAAGCCTGATGATCCAAATTCTTCTATAGTTTCATCATCTGGGATTAAATTTACTATACTTCCCTCCCACATGCTCCATGCTCTAGCTGCTTTTAGCCTTTCTTCTTCATTACTACTAGTTAATCTCTTATAATAAGCTTCTATCATATTTCCTCTTTCATCTTCAGGAATTAAATTAAAGTATTCTTCCCACTTATCTGGGTATATTTTTGAAGCTCCTTCTTGATAAATCCAATCAATTTCAGATTTTGTTCCAAGAAATATTCCTCTTAAAATAAGTCCAAGTACTTTTGAAGGATGGTTGATAGCATATGTCAATGCTAACGTTGTTCCCCAACTCCCTCCTAAAACTACCCACTTTTCTATATTTAAATGTTCTCTTAATTTTTCAATATCCTCAACTAAATGCTTTGTTGTATTTTCTCTTAATTCTGCATGAGGAATACTTTTACCTGCCCCACGTTGGTCAAACAAAATAATTCTATAAAATTCTGGATCAAAATATCTTCTATACCCCTCACTTAATCCAGCTCCTGGTCCACCATGTAAGAACAATATAGGTTCACCATTTGGGTTTCCTACTTCCTCATAATACATTGTATGTAATTCTGAAACCTTTAACATTTCTGTTTTATATGGCTTAATTTCAGGAAATAATATTCTGTTACTCATAATCTACACCCCTTTATGATATCCTTTTCTTATTATATCATATTGAAATAATAAGAGGCTTATCTAATTATATCTTTATGATAAGTTAGATAAACCTATTTTTGTATTATAAATTTAATCTTTAGAATAACATATATTTTTTAAATTCTTAATACATTAATACTTATTTGGGCACATTCAAAAAACAATAAGTCAGTATGCTAGTCTATTTTGTGTTGTTACTTTCTTTCATGTACCCTAGATTTTTTTACATTTACCTCTTCATATTCTCTTAACTTTATTGTAACTATACTAGATAAACCAATAACAGCTATTAAATTTGGAATTACCATTATTCCATTAAAGAAATCTGCAAGCTCCCATACTAAATCTACCTTCATGCCACATCCTAAGAAAACAAATGCCATAACTAAAATCCTATATATAGGTAATCCTTTTTTACCAAACAAATACCTTATATTTGCTTCTCCAAAGAAATACCATCCTATAATAGTAGAAAAAGCAAAGAAAAATAGTGATATAGCAATAAATATTTCCCCAAAACTTCCCATGCCCACATTAAAAGCTTTCTGAGTAAGTTCTATACCTGTTACACCTTCTCCTATTGAATTTGTTGTCAAAATTACAAGGGCTGTTAATGTTAAAATTACAAAAGTGTCTACAAATACCCCAACTATAGCAACTAAACCTTGATCACATGGATATTTAACCTTTGCCACAGCATGAGCATGAGGTGTAGATCCCATACCAGCTTCATTAGAAAACAATCCTCTTGATACACCATATCTAACTGCTTGCTTTACTGTAATACCTATTCCACCACCTAGAACAGCTTGAGGATTAAAAGCTCCTACAAATATCATTTGAAATGCTGGAAGTATGTTATCATAATTTTTCACTATAATAAATAAACTGCCCAAAATATAGAATAAAGCCATAACAGGAACTACCATCTCTGCAAAAGATGCAATTCTTGACATTCCTCCTAAAACTATTGCACATGTAAGTATTGCTAAAACGGCTCCTACTATATATGGATTAATATTAAAGGCATTTTTAAATGCTGCTCCAATTGAATTAGCCTGTACCATATTACCAATAAATCCAAGGGCTATAATTATACTTACAGCAAAGAATCCTGCTAAAAAATTACTTTTAAGCCCTTTGCTAATGTAGTATGCTGGACCTCCTGTAACTTGTCCATCTTTTTCAGTTTTATATACTTGAGCTAATGTAGCCTCTGCAAAAATAGTACTCATCCCAAAGAAAGCACTAAGCCACATCCAAAATATTGCTCCTGGTCCTCCAGATGCTATGGCTGTTGCAGCTCCTGCTAAATTACCTGTTCCCACCTGTGCAGAAATTGCTGTTGCTAATGCCTGAAAGGATGACATTCCTTCATTTCCTGCCTTTTTACCAAAACTTAAACCTCCAAATGTTTTTTTAAAAGCTTCATTAAATTTTCTTAATTGAACAAACCTAAGCCTAAATGAAAAATATATACCTGTTCCGCATAATAAAAAAATCAAAATATAATTCCATAGATAATGGTTAAGCGTTTTAACTACTTCCATCATATATAATCCCCCCTTAAAATCTGTAATATAACATTTATGCTTAGTTATAAGTGTATAGTTATTTTACAATTTTTTCAATGTAATTGTTTAAATATTCTGAAAGATTATTCCAATACTTGCTATTTAATAATCAAATAAAGCATTGCAAAATAATTATTTTTTCACAATGCTTTAATGTTTTTATTCTTATTGTATAAGTATAATCTTAGCAATTCCTTGAGGAGGAATTGATTTAGTTACAGGTCCTGTAAATACTACTTGGATATTAGAGCCTTTTTTAATAGAATTCATAGGAACTTTATGTCCGCAACTATCATATATTTCTGTTTTTTCATTTACTATTACTATAGCCTCATTAAAGATAAAATTTTCATTTTTCTCACCTTTGACTTTAAGCCTTAATGTATTATCCTTTTTATCCTTTTGTATTTTTTTAACCTTTCCCTGAACATCACCTTTGCTACAATCTTGAACTTTTATGTATTTGGCTACTCCTTGTGGTGGAAGAGAACTAGTTACAGCATCCCCAACTTCAACAACTACTAACATTCCCTCTTTTAAATCTTCTCCTCTTATTTCATTTCCACATTTATCCTTTATTTCAGTATCTTCATTTATTACAGCTACTATTTCGTCAAACATATATCCTGCATGTCTATCACCCTTGACTCTTATGAGTATGTTCTCTCCATCTTTCCTGATTTCTTCTATTTTTCCTACAGCCCCTGGTTTGTTTTTTATTTCCGCATCACTTTCAGTTGTCTCATCTTTTTCTTCTCTTTCAAGTTCATCTTTTTCTTCTAATGTTTCCTTATCACTTTTTTCTTCCTTATCTTCTATTTTACATTTGTTTTCTTCACATTTTCCATTAAGATTATCATTAGACTTAAATCCAACCATAAAAAATACTCCTATTATTAGTAAAGTAATAATAAGATATTTTTTTGCTCTACTATTTTTATTCATTACAAACTCCTCCTAAGTAATTTTTAACCTACAAGCAACATTATTACCTATAAGCTTTAAAATTATTTATATTATTAACTGGTTAAATTTGCTTAGTAATATTCTTTTACATTATAATAGTGTTAAATACATAAACTATATATAGAATTTAGAGTTTTAAAGTTTTAGCTTTTATAATTCTATATTTTCTTATTTATCTTTAAAACAATTTTTTTACGGAGTGATTAAAATGAATTTTATAAGAGTTGGGGCAGCTTGTCCCATAACTAAAGTTTCTAATGTAGATGAAAATTTAATAAACATTAAAAAATGTATTGTTGATGGAAGTAAAAATAACACAAAAATTCTTGTTTTTCCTGAACTTTGTATAACATCTTATACATGTGGAGATTTATTTTTACAAAAAAGACTTCTAGATAAGACCTATGAAGCAATAGAAGACTTATGTAATTATTCAAAATCTCTTGATATGGTAATTGCTGTTGGCGGACCTTGCCTTCACAACTACACACTTTATAATTGTGCATATGTTATATTTGAAGGGAAAATTTTAGGTGTTGTACCTAAAAGCTATATACCAAACTATAGTGAATTCTATGAAAAAAGATGGTTTACAGAAGGTGCTTCTATAAAAGATGAAACAATTTCATTACCATTTAAGAATGGGAATAAATTAGTTCCATTTGGAACTAACCTATTATTCACATGCCAGGATATTAAACTTGGTTTTGAAATATGTGAAGATCTTTGGGTTACAATTCCCCAAAGTTCAAATTTATCTCTAATGGGAGCAAACATAATAGGTAATTTATCTGCTTCAAACGAACTTGTAAGTAAATATAATTACAGAAAATCTTTACTTGAAAATCAAAGTGCTAGATGTATGTTATCCTACATATATGCTTCTGCTGGTGTACATGAATCCACTACTGATCTTTTATTTAGTGGTCATCTTTCTATTTGCGAAAATGGAATTACTTTAAATGAAAACAATAGATTCCAACGTGAAAATGAAATAATAACTTCTATAATTGATGTGGATAAACTTACATGTGAACGCATGAAAAATCTAAGCTTTAGAGATAGTTTGAAAAATTCATCTTTAAAACCATTAGAAATAAACTTTGAATTTAAAGTAAAAGATTATGGCAAATTTGATAGATACATAGATAGACATCCTTTTGTTCCTTCAAATGCCCATGAAAGAGATGTAAGATGTAAAGAAATATTTAACATACAAACTTCTGCTCTTGCAAAGCGTCTTGAACATACAAATATAAATAAAGCTGTTATAGGTATTTCTGGTGGACTTGATTCAACTTTAGCATTATTAGTTGTATTAAAAACATTTGATATGTTAAATATCCCAAGGACAAATATTCTAACTATAACTATGCCTGGTTTTGGAACCACAGATAGAACTTATAATAATGCTGTTCATCTATGTAAGGAGCTTGGAACTACTTTTAGAGAAATAAACATTGTTGACGCATGCCTACAGCATTTTAAGGATATAGATCATCCAGTTGAAAAACATGATGTTACTTATGAGAATGTTCAAGCAAGAGAGAGAACTCAAATCCTTATGGATGTGGCTAATAAAGAAGGTGGACTTTTAATAGGTACTGGGGACTTATCTGAACTTGCACTTGGATGGTGTACTTATAATGGAGACCATATGTCTATGTACTCTGTTAACTGCTCTATTCCTAAGACATTAGTTAAATATTTGGTTGGTTATGTTGCTGAATTTGAAGTTAAAGATAAAACTGCGCAAACTTTAATAGACATACTAGCTACTCCTGTAAGTCCTGAGCTTCTTCCAAAAGATAAGGAAGGCAATATAACTCAAAAGACAGAGGATATAGTAGGTCCTTATGAATTACATGATTTCTTCTTATATTATTTTATAAAGCAAGGTGCACCTTATGAAAAAATCCTTTTCCTTGCCAAAGAGTCTTTTAAAGGAGAATATCCTGAAGAGATTATTGAAAAATGGCTTACTATGTTTATGAAAAGATTCTTTACTCAACAATTTAAGCGTTCTGCTCTTCCAGATGGTCCAAAAGTTGGATCAATAAGTTTATCACCTAGAGGTGATTGGAGAATGCCATCTGATGCAAGCTATGGTAGTTTTCTTTAAATTTAAAGATTAGCAAAAAGGATATTCATATAACCCGAAAAGAGAGTGATAATCAATGTAAGCCGACTGCACAAAATTTTTATACCAACAATGCTAATTGTTCGTCAGGTGGTTTACTATTGCTTATCCCTCTCTTTTCTATATACAAATCAATTCTAAGTTTTTCTGAACAGAGTGAAGAAAACCTCCTTAATTGCCAATTCTCAATTATCAACTGTCAATTAATACACCTCTCCACTTTTAATTCCACAAATCTTGGTTAATTCTTGTTTATTACTTATATATGTCTACTATAAGCCCTTGAATTTCATCTATAGCAGATGCAACTGTTATATTGCCTTTTTCTCCATCCATAACTAAATTTGTTAACTCCTCTAGCTTTTCATCTACAGTTTCTACTGTTATAAAATATTGAGTTTGCCAAAAACTTATATCCTTTTTTACTGAATACATATGCTTTAAAACAGCTTCTAAATATTCTTTTATAAGCTTTTTATACATTCTTACATCGCCATAACATTTTGTTATAGACAATCTATTTCCCTTTTTCTTTATATCATCAAGTATCTCCTTTAATTCTTCTTCACTTTTTCTTTCTCTGGAAGAATTAAAGCTTTGTGAAAAGTCTTTTTTCAAATCAACTTTTTTTCTTTCTGAATTAACCGCCGAACCATTTCTTACTCTCGATATTTCCATGATTTTCTCTCCTTTTGTAAATTATTTATATATTAATGTAATTAATTATCTAAATACCTGTACAATTTATATTAATACATATACATTAAATTTACAATACAACTTCCCCCCGTTTTTCTTAACTTATCAGGGCTTAATTTGAAAACTTAAATATCTGGGTTTATAATAAAAAGACGACTACATATAACAATTGATATCATATTTTGCTTATATTTTAATAAGGAGGTCTTACCTTTGAATAAAATTTTAACTATGTTTTTCAGTTTTTTTAAAATAGGTGCTTTTACTTTTGGTGGTGGATATGCAATGATACCTCTTATTGAAGAAGAAGTTGTAAACTCAAAAAAATGGGTTTCTAAAGAGGAATTTTCAGATCTTATAGCAATAAGTCAAAGTTTTCCTGGTGCACTTGCCGTTAATAGTTGTATTTTTATAGGATACAAGATTGGTGGGTTTATTGGTGCTATTTTTGCTCTTCTTGGAGTTGTTTTACCATCATTTTTTATAATACTTGTCATTGCAGTATTTTTTCTTAACTTTAGAAGTAATCTTATAGTAGATAAATGTTTTAAAGGCATAAATGCTGCTGTTCCTGTATTAGTTTTAATTGCCGTTCAAAGTCTTTCCAAGTCCATAGATAAAAAAAATTTAACTAATTGGATTATTCTCATACTAACGATTATCCTAATAGGAATATTTGATATACATCCAGTTATTATAATTATCTGTTCAGCATTATATGGTGCTATATTTCTTAGGAAGAAGGTGTAATCATTATGTTGCTTCTACAGATCTTTTTTACCTTTCTAAAAATAGGTATGTTTAGTTTTGGCGGTGGATATGCAATGCTACCAATGATAGAAAAAGAAATTGTAAATAACCATCAATGGATATCTTATAGTGATTTTATAGATATAATAGGAATCTCTCAAATGACTCCTGGTCCTATTGCTATAAATTCAGCCACATTTGTAGGGTTTAAAGTAGCAGGTATTTTAGGAAGTGTAGTGGCAACCTTAGGAGTTGTAACATTTTCCTTTGTTATAGTTTCCATTGCTACACACTATATAATTAAATTTAAAGATTCTGTTACTCTTAAATCTATGCTTAAAGGTATGAAACCAGCATTAATTGGACTTATTATTTGTGCATTTTTGTCTTTAGCAAAAGAGTCATTTGTAAATTTAAAATCTATACTAATTGGTATAGTAATAGCATTTATAAGCTTTAAAAGTAAAATACATCCTATTATTGTTATAGTAATAGCAGCTTTAATGGGTTTATTATTATTTAGTTTCTAGAAATTTCACTATATAATTAAATCAAATAAATATATCTTTTATGTTGACTAATTTATTCTAATATTGTATAATATTTACAAATGAACCATAAGCATAAGGGAGTAACTGGCAAGGTATTTACCTTGTTACAAAGTCAACAACCGGTGTATTCGCATCTGGCTTTGTATGAAATTGTAAGACTTATGTGTAATGTTTTTATACATTGCACCTAAGTCTTTTTTTATTACATCGATACAGTTATTTACTAATATATATAAGTTCTATCAATAAAATTTGTAAGTTACCTTGTTATGAATTACTAAAATCACAGTTTAAATTCAAATGAATAAACTTTTTTAGAACATATATATATTAAATAATAAAACTTTTAATCTATACTTTCCCTTATATATTAAAGTTTTATGGAGAAACTAATTTTGTAACTTTAAGCTATAGTTATAATTATTATTTATACTATATAAATTAATAACAAATATTTCTATATAGTAACCTAATAATTTTATTTATATTCTATTATCAAAATAATTTATAGGAGGTATATTATGTGGTTTAACAAATCATCTCAAGAGGTTTTGGATCATTTCCAAACCAACATTTCAAATGGACTAACCTCTGAAGAAGCAAAAAAACGTTTAGAAAAATATGGCGAAAATAAACTTGAAGCAAAAAAAGGGAAAACTATTGCTCAAATGTTTTTTGCCCAACTAAAGGACACAATGATTTATATTCTTTTAGGTGCAGCTGGAATTTCAGTCCTTATGAAGGATTACAATGAAGCTATTATAATACTATTAGTAATTATGCTAAATGCAGTTATTGGGGTTGCCCAAGAAGCAAAAGCTGAAAAAGCATTAGATGCATTAAAGAAACTATCCACCCCTAAAGCATTAATTGTTAGAGATGGATCTATTATAGAAATTCAATCAGAACATGTTGTTCCTGGTGACGTAGTTGTTATTGATGCTGGTAGGTACATCCCTGCTGATTTAAGGTTAGTTGAAAGTGCTAATCTTAAAATAGAGGAATCCGCCTTAACTGGTGAATCAGTGCCTTCAGATAAATCTAGTGATATTATAAATGAAAAAGATGTGCCTTTAGGTGATCAGAAAAATATGGCCTTTTCTTCTACTCTAGCTACTTATGGTAGAGGTGTGGGTATTGTTGTATCCACTGGTATGGATACTCAAATTGGTAAAATCGCTAAAATGATTGATGAAGCTGAAAATGAAATGACACCTCTTCAAAAAAAGTTAGAAGAAATCGGAAAATTGTTAGGTGTTGGAGCTTTAATAATTTGCGGAGTCATGTTTACTATATCTCTTATACAAGGAAGAGATATGTTTGAAATGTTACTTACAGCTATAAGTTTAGCTGTTGCAGCTATACCAGAAGGACTTCCTGCTGTTGTTGCTATAGTACTTGCTATGGGTGTACAAAAAATGATTAAGAAAAATGCTATAGTAAGAAAACTTCCTTCTGTAGAAACTTTAGGATCTGTTAACATTGTATGTTCTGACAAAACTGGTACATTAACTCAAAATAAAATGACAGTTATAAAATTTTATGCTAATTCATCTTTAAAAAATCTACAAGATTTAAATCATGAAGACCCTACTGAAAAACTACTTCTTGAAAATTTAGTTGCTTGTAATGATGCAACCTTTTCTCCAGAAAACTCTACTGGCGACCCTACAGAAATAGCACTTTTAGAAGCTGGAGTTAAATTCAATATAGTAAAAGATGAATTTCTAACTAATCATCAAAGAGTAAATGAACTACCTTTTGATTCTGATAGAAAACTTATGTCAACAGTAAATAAATATGATAATAAATTTAAAGTTTTTACAAAAGGTGCTATTGATAATATAATACGAATTTGTAATAGAGTCTATATAAACGGTGAAATAAAAACTCTTACTGATGAAATAAAAACTCTTATTATGGATGCTTCTAACAATATGTCTGATGACGCATTAAGAGTTTTAGGTTCCGCATTTAAAGAACTTGACTCTAATGACATTGCTCCTCAAGATTTAGAAAAAGATCTAATTCTTATAGGTATGGTTGGAATGATCGATCCCCCTAGATTAGAAGTTAAAGATTCAATTAAAACTTGTAAAAAAGCTGGAATAAAAACTATTATGATAACTGGTGATCACAAAAATACAGCTTTTGCCATTGCTAAAGAACTTGGAATTGCTGAAAATATAAAAGATACCATAACTGGTTCAGAGCTTGATAATCTTTCTGATAGTGAATTAAGTGAAGAAATCGATCATTTAAGAGTATTTGCAAGAGTTTCTCCTGAACACAAAGTTAAAATAGTTAAAGCTTTTAAAGCTAAAGGAAATGTTGTATCTATGACTGGAGATGGAGTTAATGATGCTCCATCATTAAAAACTGCAGATATTGGGGTTGCAATGGGTATAACCGGTACAGATGTGGCTAAAGGTGCATCTGATATGATATTAACAGATGACAATTTTTCTACTATTGTATCTGCCATAGAAGAAGGAAGAAATATATTTAATAACATTAAAAAATCTGTTATGTTCCTTCTTTCTTGTAATTTAGGTGAAATTTTCGCACTATTTGTTGCCATACTTCTTAATTGGGCTGCTCCATTAAAACCAATTCATATATTATGGGTTAATTTAATTACTGATAGTTTACCTGCCTTATCCCTTGGAGTTGATCCTGGTGATAAGAGCGTTATGAATGATAATCCAAGAGATCCTAAAGAAAACTTCTTAAAGCAGGGTGGAATTTCCCTTGTGCTAAACGGTGTCTTAATAGGTGTCCTTACATTATTTGCATTCCAATTTGGGCTTAAAAAATATGGTAATATAACTCATGCTCAAACTATGGCCTTTGTAGTTTTAAGTGTTTCCCAATTGGTACATTCTCTTAACATGAGACATACTGAAAAATCAATATTTCAAGTAGGATTATTTACAAATAAGTTCTTAATCTTCTCAATACTATTTGGTATATTTCTTCAAGATATAATAATAACAGTACCATTCCTTGCAAATACTTTTGGTGTTTTTGATTTAACAATGAAGGATTGGTTAGTTGTTAGTGGTTTATCTATTGTACCTTTAGTTATTAATGAAATAGCAAAAATCTTTATAAGATCAAAAAAATAAAAAATATCTACACTATTTTTCAAGTGATAGGTTGAGGTTGAAAATCACAAGTTTCCTTTAGAAATCTCATTAAGAAGATTTCATCCTTAACTTGTCACTTTCAACTTACAACTTGTCACTAATTTAAACTCTCTTTTCCTAACTTTTAGTGGTATTTTAGAACCAAATCTTAATTATCTAGTTTGAATAATATTTTTCAAGTTTATCTACTAACTTCACTAAATATTTCTCCTCCAGCTCAGTAAATCTACCTAAATGAGGACTATCTATATCTAATGCTCCTATTATTTTTGAGTTTTTCTTAAGTGGTATTACTATTTCCGAATTTGAAGCACTATCACAAGGGATATGACCTTCAAATTCATGAACATTTTCAACTACCATAACTTTATCTTCAGCAACACTTTTTCCACATACCCCCTTACCTATTTCTATTCTATTACATGCTGGCAATCCTTGAAATGGCCCTAAAACTAACTGTAAGTCTTTCACCAAATAAAATCCTACCCAGTTACATCCCTGAATGCATGCATTAATTATAGCTGATATGTTAGATAAATTTGCTATAAAATCCTTTTCTGAACTTAATTGCCCTTCTGTTAATATTAACATATATTTCAGTTTTTCTTCCTTTGAAAAGTTTTGTATAGATTTTAAATTAATCATTTTACACTCCCCCAATCTTGTACAAGTAACAAGTTAAAAGTTAAATTTAAAAACAAAATAAATTATTTATTGAGATTATACCCTATTAAATCAATATTTTGTATACTATATTTTTATCTACATTGCGTATACTAGTAATCAAGCATGTTTTTAGAATGTATATTTAAAGTAACTATTATTTATTTTCTTTAATATATAATATACTTAATCTCTATTTAATGGTAAAATATACTTATATTAAAAATTTGTTAATATTCTAAAGGAGTTTATATAATGAATACTTCTGGTTTACAGGAATTGCTTTTAAAAAATTTAAAAGATAATGAATTAATTGAAATCCCTGAAATAGGTGGAATAATAGGTCGAAATGGTGATATAGGTACTAACTATTTTTCTACAAACCCTTATATAAGCAGAAAACATATAAAAATATATTATCTTAGAGGAAGCTATGTTATAGAGGATCTTGGAAGTATAAATGGCACTAAACTTAACGGATTAAAGCTTTATCCTAATACATGTGTTCCCTTACATGGTGGAGATGTTATAAGTTTAGCCAATATGAATTTTGAAGTTAAATACAGGTAAATAAATAAAAGGAATGATAAACTGTGTTTACCATCCCTTTTTTATTATCTTTTATAAAAGCTTTGTTCCATTTTCATCTTGGGTTATTAATTTTTTCTTCATAAGACCGCCTAATGCAATCTTAAAATAATTTTTTGATGTATTAAAGTCTCTTCTAATATCATCAGCGGATGATTTATCATTATATGACATAACTCCACCATTTTCTTTTAAATAATTAAGAATTTTTTCTTGAATTAAATCTCTTTCTTCTAATTTTCGTTTTCTTGTTGTAAGTCCTATTCTATCATCTTCATAAAACTTCTTTACAGTAAGTTTTAGTTCTTCTCCCATATTAACATAAGTATAATACTCACTTTTTAAAACTATACCTCTGTATTTACCTTCTATTGCAACAAGGATGTTTCCACATTGCTGAATATCATATACTATACCATATGTATCATCACCTACTACATAATCAGTATTTGTTTCTAAAAAACCATCTATATCCGTAGTTGCTGCAATTCTATCTGTTTTATCTACATATAAGTAAAATAGATATTTCTCCCCTTTTTTAAGCTTATATTTTTGCTCTCTATGAGGCACAAAAACATCTCTCTCTAATCCAATATCTAAAAATGCTCCGAAAGTTGTTGTATCAACAACTTCTAAATATGAAACATCTCCAACCTTTGCATAAGGTGTCTTTAATGTTGCTATTAATCTATCCTTTGAATCTCTATATATGAAAGCTTCTACCTCATCATCTACATTTAATTCTCTCTCTAATGCACTTTTAGTAGGTAAAAGTATATCATCGTCACTTTTATTTCCATCAATAGTAAGATAGTATCCAAATTCAGCTGTTCTTGCTACCTTTAATATATTAAACTGTCCTATATTTATCATGAAATCTTCTCCTTCTTGTTACTTATAATCTTTCGATAAATCTACATATCCTTGAGCATGTTTTTTTAATCCATCTATTTCCTCTTCAGTAAGATTACGAATTACTTTTGCTGGAGAGCCTAAACATAACACACCTGAAGGTATTTTTTTGCCTTCTGTTACTAAAGAACCTGCTCCTATTATAGTATTGTTTCCTATATCAGCCCTATTTAATATTATTGCTCCCATACCTATAAGACAATTATCTCCAACAACACATCCGTGAACTATTGCATTATGTCCTACTGTAACATTTTCTCCTATTATTGTATCTATATTTTCTCCAGCTATATGGACTACTGAATTATCTTGTATGTTAGTGTTTTTCCCTATTTTTATAGCATTACCGTCTGCTCTTATAACAGTTCCAAACCATATATTAACATCCTCTTCTAATATAACATCTCCTATTATATCAGCAGTAGGTGCAATAAAACAACTTTCATGTATTTGTGGCTTTGTATTTTTAAAACCCATTATCATTATTACCACTCCTTAAAATATCTTTTTATCCTGCAGATTAAACTCCGAACATATTTTATTCTACAATATATTAACATATATAAGCTTATATTAACAGTAAATACTTGTTAAGATATACATTACATATAAATTGACCATATTATAATATACTTAACAAAAATATTTCTTTTTAGTCTTAATTTGATTTTTTTACACTTAATTATATTTAATCAAATATATGATTTACAGATTTTAATTTAAATTCTTATAATACTAAGAATTTTAGAGATATCTTAGGTTTTAAAAAATTAAATGCTTAAATGTGTCTAAAATTCACTTGCTATTCTTTATTGATTAACATCGTATAATAAAGTATAATATTATTTGTTATCCAATATGTTGTACATATAAAACCACTTGTACACCATATATTGTTTTGTATTATAATTTAACAAGTATTTATTATTAAGTGATTCTTAATTTCAGGTGAAGTTTATTTAAACCCAATACATTACTCCCTCTAAACTTAGAATCACTTATACCAATGGTATATCATTGAAGATGTTCTGTTTAAAAAGCATTATCAATGATCCCCATAGAGTAAATACTTTATAAAATTTCGGGGGTGCTTAATAATTGAATTCTATAAAAGATTTATTTAAAAGATATTATACAAAAGATTTAGAGCATGATAATTCTAAATCCGTATATGATTTATTCGAATGGAAAACCATAGATGTGATTCTCAAAAATCACAAAACCGGTAAAATATTAACTGAGATGAAAAACCTAGAATTTCCAGTTCATTATTCTCAAAATGCTTGTGATATCATAGCATCTAAATATTTTAGAAAAGCAGGTGTTCCTGGAAAACTAGGATATGAAACTAGTATGAAGCAAGTTGCCCATAGATTAGTTAATTTTTGGATGGAATCTCTAAAGGATGAAAATTTAATACATACAAAAGAAGAAGGAAAAATATTTTATGATGAAATGGTTTTTGCCTTACTAAACCAAATGTATGCTCCTAATTCTCCTCAATGGTTTAATACTGGATTAAATTTAAGTTATGGAATTAAAGGTTCAAGTCAAGAAAGTTATTACTTCAATGAAAAAGAAAATAAAGTTGTACCTTCCACTGATGCTTATACAAGAACTCAGGCTTCTGCATGTTTTATAGTGTCAATAGAAGATAAATTACTTGGAAAACATTCTATATCTGACCAGTATATAACTGAAACTAAACTTTTTAAAGGTGGTTCAGGAACAGGAACTAACTTTTCAACTTTAAGAGCTGAGGGTGAGAAATTATCTGGTGGTGGTATATCTTCTGGACTAATGAGCTTTTTAAAAGGCTTTGACAGAAATGCTGGAGCTATAAAATCTGGTGGTACTACCAGAAGAGCTGCTAAAATGGTTTGCCTTGATATAGATCATCCAGAAATAGAAGACTTTATTCTTTGGAAAGCTAAAGAAGAAGATAAGGTTCGTGCTTTAGCTAAAATGGGCTATGATGCTGATTTTGAAGGCGAAGCATATTCTACTGTTTCAGGTCAAAACTCAAATAACTCTTTAAGAATTTCTGATGAGTTCATGAAAAAAGTTGTTAATCTTAAAAATAATCCAGATGAGGTCTTAGAATTAAAGGGAAGAGTAGATTCCTCAGTAAACAGGTTAACTAGTGTTTCACATCTATGGAATATATTCAATGAAGCATCTCATAAATGTGCTGATCCAGCTCCTCAGTTTACTGATACATTTAATGCATGGCATACATGCCCTGCTGGAGAAGATGGAAACATAAATGCTCATTATAATAAATTAAATTCAACTAACCCATGCGGTGAGTATGCGTTTTTAGATAATACATCTTGTAACCTTAGTTCTATAAATATATATAAGTTTTATAATGAAGATAAAAAAGTTTTTGATATTGATGGATATCTACACATTATAGGATTAAACCAGCTTATGTTAGAAGCCTCTATAAATTGGGGACAATTCCCAACTGAAGATATAGCAAGAAGAACTTACTTATTTAGAACTACAGGACTTGGTATATCTAATATAGCGTCTTTATTTATGTCTATGGGTATTCCTTATGACTCAGAAGAAGCACGAAATCTTGCAAGCTCACTAATAGGAACCTTGACTGGTTACTCTTATTATGTCTCTTCTCTAATGTCAAAAGAAATAGGATCATTTAAAACCTATGATTTAAATAAGAACTATATGTTAAGAGTAATAAGAAATCACTCAAGAGTTGCTGGAGCTATTAATTCTAACTTTGAAAACTTATCTTACTCACCTATTAAAGTTAATCATAATGTATTAAAAAGTATGAATTGCAATGAATTAAGTAATACCTTAATAAAAGTATGGAATTTAGCATTAAATTCTGGTGAAGAGTTTGGATTTAGAAATGCACAAGTTTCTGTCATTGCCCCTACTGGAACTATATCATTTGCAATGGATTGTGCCTCTACATCTATTGAACCGTTTTTCAGTCATATAGTATATAAAAAGCTTTCTGGTGGTGGATACATGACATTAACCAATCCGATGATAGAAAAGGCTTTAACTGTACTTGGATATACTTACACGGAAATAAAAGATATTCTAGACTATATTATGAGAAAAGAAAAAGTACAATCTGATGGTTTTCAGTATGATAAAATACTTGATGGTAAAATTGAAGGTGCTCCTCACCTAAAAGATGAACACTTAAGTATTTTTGATACAGCAAACATATGTGGCACTGGTATTAGGTATATATCCCCAATGGGTCACGTTAAAATGGTTGCATGTATAACTCCACTAATATCCGGAGCAATCTCTAAAACTGTAAATCTTCCAAACACAGCCACTGTTGAAAACTTTAAAAATATAGTAATAGATTCTTGGAGACTTGGAGTAAAAGGTATTTCACTTTATAGAGATGGATCTAAACATAGTCAACCTTTAAATAATTCACTTGATAATGCTAAAACTACTAATTTAGAAGACTTGACTTATTCTTCTCTTCTTAAAACCGCAAAAAATATGCAAAACTCCTTAAATACTTCAAAGCGTGAAAGATTAACTGGTATAAGATATGGTAATACTCATCCAGCTCAAATAGAAGATGTTAAAATATATACCACTGTAAATAGAAACCATAGAAATGAAATATCTGAAATATATATAACAACAGATAGAGAAGGTACAATAATTACTGGACTTTTAAATTCACTTTCAAAATCAATATCTGTAATGTTACAATATCACGTTCCACCAAAGGATATTTCTGATATGCTTAGAGGACAAAAATATGAACCTTACGGTTTTGTACAAAAACACCCATATATAAAATATGTTTCTTCAATATCAGATCTTATAAGTAAAGTCATTGATATTGAATTAGGAGATTTTTCAAGGTGTCAAATTAAACCTGATTCTTCACATATGCTTAATAATAGCACTCCTGTCCTTATATCTGAAGAAGCATCTATAACAGAAGAAAATGAAGCACCTAAAGGTGAACGAGTTTATGGTAGTACTTGTTCAACATGTGACTCTACTAGAATGGTAAAAAACGGAACTTGCATGGTATGCCTTGATTGTGGTTCAACTACAGGTTGCTCTTAAAATCAATATACACTAAAATTCATCTAACCCAAAAAGTGAGGGTTAAGCAACGTAAATTAGCTGTTCAGCAAATAGTTTACTAATGCTTACCCCTCACCTTTCTTTAGAAATTTTCCCTCTAATGTATACAATTTCTTAAAGTGTACATATTATATTAAGAGTGATATGAGGAGGATACCTATGTTTTTCTCAAGTATAAGAAATAATTTAATAAATAATAAATCAACAAACATCTCCGGAGATGAAGCTTATGAATTAATAAGCAATAATTCCAATATATTGATTCTTGATATTAGGAATTTTGATGAGTTCTCATATGGTCATATACCTAAGGCTAAAAACATTCCAGCTTCTGAGCTTATGTATAGAATAAATGAAATTAAAGATTATTCAAGTTTACCTGTAATAGTATATTGTGCTTCTGGTAATAGAAGTTCTATAGCTGTTAATATTTTATTGAAAAACAATTTCACAAATATATTTAACCTATATAGAGGGTTAAAGGATTGGAAATACCAAATCGAATATACAGCTGGTTTTTAAAACCTAGCTGTATTTTTTTTAACAATATAAGCTATTATTACAAATTTATAAAATATATTACATTTTTTTATATTTTGTTGTAAAATAGATATGTTAAAGACATTTACTAAAGAGGGGGATATAAACATGTCTATTGCAAAAAAAATTACTTTATCTATAGCATCTTGTTGTATAATACTTGCTGTTTTACTCAGTTCTGTAAGTTTATACAAAACCACATCTATGGTCAGCGATAAATCTTCAAAATTAATTGAAAAAACTATAACTGAAGAAGGAGAAGAATTTGAAGATTGTCTTAGTAGTGCTTCCTCTAGTATTGATATATTAGAAGAAACTATTAAGAGTTCTATAGATTTATCAAAAACTCATGATGATGCTTATATGAATAATCTAGTGGAAAGCCTTAAGCCTTCTGTAAACGGTATTGCTAAAAGCAACGAGAATATTTTTAATTTTTTAGTACTATTTGATACATCTATAAATCCAAATCACCACTCTATATGGATTAATGATCCAAATACTGATGGTAATTTTGTAGAAGTAGATGCATCTGTAAGATATACTTTAGATCCTAGTAACCAAAAACAAAGCTGGTATTTTGAGTGTATTAAAAACAAACAATCTGTATGGATGACACCTTATACCGATGAAACAACAGGCAAACCTGTTGTGACATATTATAAACCTATATATAAAGACAATGCCTTATTAGGTGTTTTAATGATAGACATTCTATTAGATAAAGTTCAAAATAGAATTCTAAATAATAAACCCCTAGCAAATGGTAGCTTTGCCCTTGTTGACAATGATTTAAACATAGTTATACATAAAGATTTAAAAGGAAATCTCTCAGATTTAGATTCAAAATCTTTAGGCAACTTAAAAGATACTGTATCAAATAATAAGCAAGGTTATGTTGAATATAATAATAAAAAGAATTTATTATACTACTATAAGCTTAGTAGTAATTGGTCTTTAGTTGCTCTTGAAAATTATAATGATATTTTTCAGGATGTAAGAAAAACTTCTATTTTCTTATTATTAATAGCCATAGTTTTGGTTTCTATTGCCTGTTTTATTGGAGTATATGTTTCAAAAAGCATAACTAAAAACCTAAAAAAGGTGGTAACTCTTATACATTCAACCTCAGAACTTGATTTAAACTATTATAAAGAATTTGAAGATTTAACAAACAATAAAGATGAGACAGGAGATATAGCTCGTTCTGTTATGCATTTAAGAGTTAACCTAAGAGATATTGTTTCAAGCATTAAGAAAAGTTCTTCTGAAACATTAAATTCATCTACTACACTTAATGAATCTAATAAAGAAATGCTTGATAGTATACAAGCTGTTTCAGCTACTATGGAACAATTATCAGCTGGAGTTCAGCAAAACACCGTAGATACTGAATCTGCCTCTTCCAAGCTTATATCTTTGGGTGACAAAATCACCTCTGTTGTTACTCTTAGTAATGATGTAACTAAAAAATCTATAGCTGTAAAAGATGACACAGATAACTGCTTTGAATCTTTAGAAGATTTAAGTTCCAAAATGGATGTTAACTCTAATATAACTATTAGTATAATAAATAAAGTAGACTCATTAAATGAGAAATCTCAATTTATATCTTCAATACTTACAACCATACAAACAATAGCAACCCAAACTAATCTTTTAGCATTAAATGCTGCTATTGAAGCTGCAAGAGCTGGTGAACATGGTAAAGGTTTTTCAGTTGTTGCTGATGAAATAAGAAAACTTTCTGAACAAACAACTGATTCTGCAAAAGAAATAGATAATCTTCTAGGTGAAATAAAGTTGGAAGTTGAATCTACTAAGGAAGGTATGGACACCATGACTAGCTCATCCAATGACGTAACTTCCTCTGTCGTTACATTAAAAGGCTCTATTAAAAATATAGATGATTCCTTTGCTTTAGTTTCAGATAATTTAAATACCTTAATGACAGAAATAAATTATATAAACAAATATAAAAATGATGTTATAAACAACATAGAAGGAATTTCAGCAACATCTCAAGAATTTGCTGCTTCAAGTGAAGAGATTTCTGCCTCTCTCGACCAGGGGATTAATGAAATGAATAATATTGTATCTATAACAGATACCTTAAAAGAACTCGTTAATAACCTTGAAGATTTATCTAGTAAATTTAAAATATAGAAAAAAGGAGTTCCTTATAGAACTCCTTTATTTTGTATAAAATTCACCTTCATTTAGAGAACTCGATTACCTTGCTTGTAATGTATCTCTTAAAAAATCTCCTAATAAATTAAAGCTTAGAACTGTTAAAAGTATTAATAGTCCTGGAAAAATTGCTAAAGTTGGAACATCCATCATATATCCTTGGGCATTTTGCAACATACTTCCCCATGATGCATTTGGAGCTTGTACACCTAATCCTAAAAAGCTTAAAGATGATTCCATTAATATGGCTCCTGCCACATTTATACTTGCTGAAACTATTACACTGGGTAATACATTTGGTATAATGTGTCTAAGTATTATTTTCGTGGTTGGTATTCCTTGAGCTATGGCACAAGTTACATATTCTCTTTCCTTTACAGATAATGTTTCGCTTCTTACTATACGAGCAAGTCCCATCCAACTAAATAAAGCAATAATTATTATTATTGTTGTTATTCCTGGTTTTAAATAAACATTTAAGGTAAGAATTAAAAAGAAACTTGGTATGCTCATAAGTATATCAATAGTTCTCATTATAAGATTATCTACCCATCCTCCTATATATCCGCAAGTAGTTCCCACAATAGTACCTATTACACTAGATATTATCATAGAAGAAAGACCAACTAGTAATGAAACTCTTCCTCCAAATAAAGCCCTTGTAAAATAATCTCTTCCCATATCATCAGTGCCAAATATATGAGTTAAATTTGGTTTTTGTAGTTTATTTGCTATATCTATACTATTGGGATCATATGGAGATAAAAATGCTAATAGGCTTATTACACATAAAAATATAATTATAAATAAACTTATCTTTGCCAATGTATTTTTCTTAAATCTTTTTTTTAATCTTTCAAACATTAAGACACCACCTTAATTCTAGGATCAACCACTCCACATAAGATATCTGAAAGTAGATTCCCTATTATAAGTAATAAGGATGAAACCATAGTTATTGCCATTATAAGAGGGTAGTCAAAACTAAAGACAGCTTGCACTCCCAATCTTCCCATACCTGGCCAACCAAAGACAGTTTCTGTTATAAATGCTCCAGTTACTAAATCTGGCAAAGACATACCAAGCATTGTTATTACAGGAAGTAAAGCATTTTTCAAAATATGTTTTGTAAATATCACCTTAGTTGATAACCCTTTCCCCTTTGCCGTTCTTACATAATCTTCGTTCATCTGAATTATAGTATTACTCCTTATATATCTAGATATAATTGACATATTTCCATAACTTAAAACCATAGCAGGCATTATGGTGTGTTTTAAAACATCTAAGATTGAATCCTCTACCCCTACTGTATGCATACCTACACTTGGTAAAAGTCTTAATTGCACTGAAAATATAACAATAAGTACCATTGCAAACCAAAATGAAGGTATGGAAATTCCTATATATGTAACTACTGATATAACTTTATCTATAATCTTATCGTGGTAAAATGCACTTATAAGCCCAAGAACTACTCCTAATATAAGAGAAATTATTAATGATATACCCATAAGCAATAATGTTGCAGGTATTCTCTCCCCTATTTGTTCATAAACAGGTCTAAAATTTATAAGAGAATATCCTAGGTCTCCTTTTAATATTTGAGAAAGCCATGCTCCATATTGAATATATAAAGGTCTATTAAGCCCTAAGTTTTCCTTTATCCTTTTAATTTCTTCATATTTCATATCAGGCCTTATATATGATTGAGCTGGATCTCCTGGTGCCATTCTCATTATTGTAAATGAAATTATAGATATAACTATAAGCATAGGAATTGTTTGTAATATCCTTTTTAAAATATATCTTGCCATTTTTATTCCCCTTTTATCAAAAAAGGAACGGAGATTTTCCCCCGCTCCTCTGATTTAATTCTATTCTGTAAAATATAATTTAGATAAATCTCTAAACATATATATTGGCGCTGGTCTAGCTTCCTCTGTTCCTCCGATTTTTTTATCAACACCTACCATTGATTTTGGATAAACCATTGGATATAGTGGCAATTCATCAGCCATCCTTTGTTGTAATTCTTTATATATAGCTTCTCTTTTAATTTTATCTGTTTCTAAATTTGCTTTTGCCCATAATGGATCTAACTCTTTATTACTATAATTAGACACATTGTTTCCATCGTTAGTAATAAAAATTGATTTATATGAATCAGGTTCTGATCCCATAACATATCCATTTAGCGCTAAATCAAAATCATTATTTTCATTCATACTGTATAATTTTTGAATGAAAGCATTTAGTTCCATAGGTATAAGCTCAATATTTATTCCAATATCCTTTAATTTTTGTTGAATTACTAATACCTCTGCTTCTTCATCTTTAATTCCATTTACATAAGCAAGTCTTAATTTCAAATCCTTTTCTCCAGATTTTGTCATAAGTTCTTTTGCCTTATCTAGATTATACCCATATTTTTCTACATCATCTGTGTAGTATTGAGTATCTGGTGTAAATACTGAAGATGCTGTGTCTGCAAATTCAGTAGAAATATTTCCAGCTTTCAATAACTCATCTTTATTTAAAGCATAGGCCATTGCTTTTCTAACTTCAGGTTTAGCCACTGATTTATTGTTAAAATTAAACACTATATAATTAAGCATACCTTCACTATAAGTTACAATATTAGTTTTTTCTTTAAATTTTTCAACATCTTGAGCTTTTAAGTATTTAGCTGAAATCTCCCCATTAAGTAAAGCTGTATTTGAAGCATTTGCATCTGGTATTACTCTAAATACTACAGAATCTATGTGTGGTTTACCATCCACATAATCATCAAATTTTTCTAAAGTAACACTTTCACCTTTTTTAGCTTCCTTAAATTTATAAGGACCACTTCCTACTGGTTTTTCATTTTTGTTACTCTTTGCAATATCTTCTTCTCCCTCAAATACATGTTTTGGAATAGGTCTTATTCCTTCTAAAACTCCTTCAAACGCCATTGACACCTTTTGAAGCTTAAATTCTATAGTTTGATCATCGACTTTTTTATATTCAACCTTCTTATCATCTATGAAATAATCAGGTCTTGACATACAATTTTGTTTTTCATCTGTAATTTTATCCACAGTAAAAACTATATCATCTGCAGTTATTAAAGTACCATCATGCCACTTTAAATCTTTTTTAAGTTTTATTGTATATGTTAAGTAATCATCTGACACCTTAAAATCCTCTGCTAAATAATACTTTATTTTACCATTTACTTTTTCAAATAATGGTGCATATAAAGAATTATTAATTGTCATTGTAACTCTATCATTGCCATACATAGGATTCAAAACATTAGGATCCCCACCTGCTGCTAAAATCAAAGTTCCCCCTTCTTTTATGTTTGAAGTCTTTTGTCCACTATCTTTTGCTCCACCACAAGCTGTCAGTGCAACTAATGACACTGCCAAAAATAGTGACATAATTTTTTTGCCTTTCATTATATTATCCCCCTCACTTATTTTAATTCCTCTAACAACTTCAAATCATAACATATAATTTGACAATGATTCTAATACATTTTTTCTATAGTTATACATTTTTATATCATAAATACTAATAATGTACATATTTTCTTATTTTATTCAACTTTAAATCATTAAACAATTGGATAATTGTAATCAATATACTTTTAAAATACACTTAAATTAGATACATTTTAATTTTTTCAACTCATAATCTCATCCTTAGCTAAATTTAATATATATAACATGTGTAACTTAAAATAGAGAGATAAACAAAACTATTTGCTTATCTCTCTATTTTAAGTCAATAAATTTATGCCCTATCACACTGCGTATAAATTGAAAGTTAAGAATTGACACTTATAACATCCATCCCTTTTCATTTAAAACTTCATTCAACTTATAGTCACTTTAAAAATATATTCTTCTAATCTAGCTAAGTACTATATTTCTTTTAAGAAACCAACACTTGAAGTTAAAAATCACATTATACTTTTAATTTAATATTGAACTAATCTTATTAAATATTACTTCTTTATTTACAGATTTTTTATTAACATCCAATGTAACCTTATAAATTTTAGGACATCCACACTTTCTCCAATTTTTCATATAACTTGGGGTAACCTCTTGTATATAATAATAATGTTCATCATATTCATCAGAATATTCTATGTAACTAAGTAGTGAGCTTTTTTCTATAACTACTTCTTCATTATTTATATTGTTAACTATTGGTATAAGAAATTTTAAAGGAATTATATAATTATATTTTCTTCCACCCTTTATCTCCTGACCTTCAAATAAAACTCTCCTAATTATCGGATTATTTACTTCTTCTTTGTTTACTATTCCAACTTTTAATATAATGCCATTTTTCTTTTCTCTCTCCAATTTTAACCTTATCATTTTTACCACCTTTAATTCTACATTAAATTACATGTTTGTATTCTATTTCTATTATACCTTTAAAATTCACCATGTTACACCCCTCATAAATAAAAAAATAAAGATATATATTTTTTACAATACATATCTTTATTTTACACTTAGGATTACTTTATTTTAAATCTACTAACATAAAACTTCTTTTACTTCTTCATTATAGTAAACGTCTCTATTTAGTTCACCCTCTGAATTTGCTATTATCATAGTACACACAGCATCCCCTGTTATATTAGTTGTAGTTCTAAACATATCTATTATCCTATCTACACTTAAAACTAAAGCTATTCCCTCTATTGGAAGCCCTACTTGTTGAACTACCATTGTAAGCATGACTATTCCTGCTCCAGGAACCCCAGCAGTACCTATGGATGAAAGTGTTGCTGTTAAAATAATCATAAGCTGTTGTTGTATTGTTAAATCAATTCCAAAAATCTGAGCTATAAACATAGCTGCTACCCCTTGCATAATTGCTGTTCCATCCATGTTTATGGTAGCACCTAATGGTATGGTAAAAGATGTTATCTTATCTGATACACCTAACTTTTCTTTACAAGTCTCTATATTTATAGGTATTGTTGCATTACTACTAGATGTACTAAATGCTAATAACATAACAGAATAAAACTTTTTGAAAAACACCTTAGGACTTAATCCAGATAAGATCTTTAATGCCCCTCCATATACTAATAAAATATGTATTGTCAGTCCAATTATAACTACAACTGTATATTTTATCAATGAAAGTAACACTGAAACCCCTTGAGTCATTATAACTTGACTCATTAAAGCAAAAACTCCTATAGGTGCAAAATTCATAACCATTAATATTATTTTAAGAAAAATCTCATTTAAATTGTCTATAAAAGTAATTACACCTTTTGCTTTTTCTCCTACTAATGTTGCTGCAACTCCAAATATCATTGCAAAAACTATAATTTGTAGCATATCACCCTTAACTAAAGACTCTATTGGGTTTACTGATATACTTTGAGTAAATATATCCATTATAAATGGAGCACTAGTATCTTTAACCTCTGAAGCAGTTGATACTATATTAGTTATATCTACTCCAACTCCTGGCTTTAATAAATTTCCTAAAATTACAGCTATAGTTAAAGCTATAGCTGTTGTACCTATGTAGAATCCTAATGTTTTCCCACCTATTCTTCCTAGTTTTTTTATATCTCCAATACTTGCAGTACCAACTATTAAAGAACATAAAACAAGTGGAACTACAACCATTTTTATTGCTCTTAAAAACATGTCTCCTAGTGGTTTTAATACCCACTTAATAGCTTCATCATTTACAGCTTTTGGGATAAATAAATTAAATATAAGACCTGTTATTATTCCTAAAATTAAAGCTACAATTATTTTTAAAGTTTTACTGTTTTTTTTCATCTCTTTATTCTCCTTTATGCATAATTTCTTATGTGAAAAATTCATTTGAATTCATTATTTTATTCTACATCTTCTATTATCCATATTTTTTTACATTTTTCAATACCTTTTTGAAATTTTAACTTTGTTTTTCTTGCATTTTTTACATTTTTGTTTTTTTATGAATCTATTTCTTTCACTTTTTATTATTTAGTGATTGATTTACTTTCTTAATTTTTAATGTTCAAAAGCTTTCAAAATACCTTTATACCATGGATACCCTTTCTACTACTCATACTTTTTATTAAAGATAATAACTTCTCAACAACTTTATAGTATGAAGTTGTTATAATCATAACTTTCAGCTTGTAACCTATCACTTTTAAAATATATCATTATAATCTTTAGCTAGAATAAGTATTTTTTAAGTGAATTACATGTAACGTTAATAATCATTTGGTATAGCTATATGATTTTACTATTACTATTATCAATAGTACTTCAAGAACCTATTTTATTTAAAAATATTTAGAGGATTTCCATACTAACTGTTAAATATATAAAAGTATATTTAACTACAAATTAATTATTTATTCGGAGGAAAGTTACATGATTATTGATACTCATGTTCATGAAAATAAGTATTCTAAAGATAGTTTTATATCTTTAGATGAAATTACATTAAGAGCTAATGAACTTGGTTTACATGGAGTTTGCATAACTGATCATGAATCTAATGATCTTAGGCGTGATATAGGATCTTCTTTTTATAGAAATGAAACTTTAGTTATAGTAGGTGCAGAATTTTTAACATTTGAAGGCGATATATTGGTATTTGGATTAGAAACTCTTCCAAGCAAAAAAATTCCTGCTAAAGAACTTCTAAATCTTGTAAAAGAAAATAATGGAGTTGCTGTATCTGCCCATCCATATAGAAACAATAATAGAGGGCTAGGTGACAATATTGGAGCATTAAAGGATCTATTACATGGGGTTGAATGCTTTAATGGAAGTACATTCCCTCATGCTAACTTACTAGCCTATTCAAAGTCAACTGAGATGAATTTAGGGTGTTTAGGGGCCAGTGATTCTCATGTAATAGAAAAGTTAGGTACCTATGCTACTAACTTTAGAAGTAATATACGTGATGAGAAGGATTTTATAGAAGCTATAAAAAGCAAAGTTTATTGCCCTGTTATAAGAAAAAATACAGGATTTGAAAATATAAATATTTATAATACTTTAACATAGTAAACTATCTATATAATACTTAGTTTTTAAATTCCTGAATTTCATGACTTTTATTCTATGATACATATAAGTTCTAATTAATAAAATTCATAATTCACTAATTTGCATTGTCATGAATTACTAAAATCACAGTTTAAAATCAAATAGATAAACTTTTTGGAACCTATATAATTCTAAATTACTTAACCAAAAAAGCAATGATCATAAATTTATTATAATCATTGCTTTTTTTGCTTAATTTACAAAGACTGTTGTGGCAAACTCCATGTTATCTTGTACCCATTTTGCATTTTCTATGGACAGTCTTACACATCCTTGAGATACTTTCACTCCAAGACGGCTATCCAGTACATTATCATTGTTATCTAATGGTACACTATGGAATAAATAATTCCCAGAAAATTGAGTAAAATATTTACATCTGACATTGCCCTTTACTTTAAAATATAATCCCTTTTCATCTACGTAAAAGGTTCCTTTTTTGGTTGGAGTACTATCATTTCCTACTGTACAAGGCATATCTTTTATAAGACTCCAATTATTATTCTCCCCAGAAAATACATAAGTATGTTGATTTTTAGTATTTACCCACATTAAATAATTAGTTGGACTTGTTAAGTTCATTGTGTTAATAATTTTTTCTGAACTTCTATCCTGGGGCTTTTCTGAAACTTCCACCTCCTGAGGCTTGTACATAGTTTCTTCTGTTGGCTCTAAGGACAGCTTGTATAAAGTTTCTTCTCCAGCAGTTCCATCTACAGGAAGGCTATTCCTTTTTTGAAAAATTTTTATAGCCCAAGATGTTGAATATTCAAATACTCCATCCTCAGATACCTTGTATCCAAATCGCCTTAATTTTTCCTGAAGTTCTTTAATATCATCTCCTGTATCTCCCAATTTGTGAATTCTAGGCTTTTCTGGTTCCTTAACTTCTAAATCGTTTTCCTGTAGCTTCTCATCAGAATTTGTTTCATTAGTTTTTTCATCACTTGTTAAAATATTATTTTGGGTTACTGAACGATAATTAAAAAAATTATAACCCGCAAATACAATAGTTAAAAATAAAATTAAACTTAAAATTCCAATTGATTTTTTCATATATCTTCTTCCTTATATTTATTTTCAGGCATTACCCCTATATATTTTTAATATACTACATTTTTATTATATTTCAATTTTTAACTAATGTGCGTTACAAATTTGTCATTATTTTTTCATTTTTATAAATTTTAACTATTATTCATATTTTTTTAATCAAATTTACATTTAAAGGCTTTTATATTTTTTTATATTTGTATATTGCTATTATTTTTTTATAAAAATTAGAAAGTAGTTTTAAAGAACTACACCCTAATCTCAACAACTTTATTAAGCTCCTTTTCGCTCATATTCATAATGAGCTCTATTTTTTCTTAAAATAGTTTCTTTTTCCTTAAACATTTCATATTCATTCCATAAATTTTCTTCAAAATAGGATGGTTCCAATTTATTTGCAATGAAATTACCTTCTATTTTTTTATCATCATGTACATAGTAAAATAAATGATTCCATGATGCCACTTTAAATTTAGGGTTTTGTTCAATATCGCCTTCTAAAACAACCTTTTTATGTTTTACTGAAAATGCATAGGGATCATAGTTCTCTGGTGTTTCAAATGTAATTCTATCTACTTTACCTTTGTTATCCAGCTTAATTTCTATAACTTCAATATCACCTTTTCCGTACATAAACTTCTGAACACTTAATCCTCCAGTGTATAAATATCTATTTAAAAATGGTTTTATTCCTTTTGTCTTATTCACTTCTCTATTCCATAAAAAATGATATGCAAAATAAGTATTACCTTCTTTATCTTTTGCTGCTCTATAATACAAATTAGTAGCTTGCCCATATTCATTAGTGGTCAAAACTATAGGGGCGTACTTTTTTGCAATTTCATCATCGCGAATCGCAAAAAAATCTTTAACCTCATTGCTGAAATGCTTTGTTGGTATTCTTAAGACTATAAATAAAATTACAATTATTGATATTAAAACTACAATTATTATTTTAAAACCCCTTTTCACTCATTAAATCCTCCTAAATCAATTGAAAATTTCTATAGTCTACATATATAAATATGATTTCTACCAAATTTTATGTGTTTCTCATATAATTAAACTTCTATTTAAAAAACCATTATCCTTTTAATCATGATAATTTGAAATTAAATTTAGTTGGATTTTAGTTAAAAATAACTTACTTCAACTAAAATTCTCCTCATAAGTAAAGCTTACGAATACTTCTTCTTTAATATGAAATTTCTCTCTATATGTATTCTGAACTTTAACATCTAAGATCCTTTCCCCTACTCTAACCTTATACATGGTATAAGATCCAATAAATATACTATCCTCTATTACCCCTTTGTTTTCGCCAATACTCTTACTTAAAATTATATTTTCTGGTCTAATAAAACTTTTAATTTGATTTTTTTCTTTTTTTAAATTAGCACTTCCCATAAAGTCTAAAACAAATGGATTAGAAGGTTTATTGTATATTTCCTCTGGTGTTCCTATTTGTTCCACTTTTCCTTTATTCATTATTGCTATTTTATCACCTAATGCTAATGCTTCTTCCTGATCGTGAGTTACAAAAATCATTGTTATATTAAATTTTTTCTGAAGTTGTCTTATTTCATTTCTCATCTTAATCCTTAGTTTTGTATCTAAATTACTTAAAGGTTCATCTAAAAGTAATATTTTAGGGCTTACAATCAAGGCTCTAGCTAGTGCAACTCTTTGTTGTTGTCCACCACTTAAACTTTGGATTTTTCTGTGTCCAAATCCCTCTAAGCCTACTATATTTAAATATTCTTCTCCTATTTTAAGAGCATCTTTTTTACTATACCCCTTAAATTTTAAACCATATATTACATTATCTATTACAGTAAAATGTGGAAATAATGCATATGATTGAAAAACTGTAGATACTGGTCTATTTTCTGGTTGGAGATTAGTCATTTTTTCATTATCAATTATTACTTCTCCACTAGTACCTTGTAAAAATCCTCCTATAATTTTCAGTGCTGTAGTTTTCCCACAACCAGATGGACCTAGAAGACATAAAATTTCACCTCTATTTATGCCTAGTGTTAAATTATCTAATACTATATTATTACCAAACTTTTTTGTTAAATTATTTAATTGAAGATACATGCTAATATTCCTCATTTCTTAAAACTAATTTTGAAAAGCCAATATTTATTAAAAGAGTTATTATTATTATGATAGATGAAATAGCTCCTGCAACACCATAATTCCCTCCATTTATAGCCTCAAACAAATCAATGGTAGCAACCTTTTGACCTGGATATATAAGAAAAATTACAGCACCTAACGTTGTCATAGTAGCTGTAAAATTATTTATAAAGCCTACAATAAACGCTGATTTTACATTAGGAAAAATCATGTCCTTTAAGATATAAAACTTATTAGCTCCCAAATCCTTAGCACTATATTCCATATCCCTATTAATTTGACTTAATGAAGCAGAGGTTGTCTTTGTAACCATTGGTAACTGTTTAAAAATACAGTTTAATACAACTATAAATGCTGTACCTGTTAATGCTAATGGTTCACTATTAAAAGCTAAAATGTATCCTATTCCAAAGAATGTTCCAGGTATTATATAAGGTATAGTTACAATAAAGTCTATTATTTTTCTTCCCCTTATTTTTCTTCTCTCCATGTAATAAGAAATTATCATTCCTATAAAAGTGCCAATTATACCTGTAATTAATCCATATATAATACTTCTTATTATTGATGAAGCATTATACTCTTTTAAATATTTAATATATTCAAATGTAAAACTAGTTTTTCCATAGCTAAATTTAGTTATGGCTGATAAAAATATGGTTAAATATTGAACAATCATAACAACTACAAATAAATATGTGATTATCCTGAATATTATTAATACTATACCTTTAAATTTAAAATCTACAGTATTAGAAGTCACTTTTTCATTATAAGTATTATTTGCAGTTTTCATATACATTCTATATGGTATAAATATTAAAATAGTAGGAACAAGTATTAAAATATTCATAGCTGCGGCCATAGGTAAATCTCCTTGAGCTATTATTTTTAGATATATTTCTGTAGCCAAAGTGTTAAAAGCACCTCCTATGGTCATTGGAGTTCCAAAATCTGATAATGATCTTATAAAAGTAAGTAAGGAACATACTATTATACTAGGAGCCATTAAAGGTAATAATACCCTCCTAAATGTATACAAAACACTAGCCCCTAAATCTCTTGAAGATTGTAGAAGACTCTTATTTATGTTCTTTATAAATCCTAAAATCATTAACGAATTTAATGATATAAAACCTAAGCTTTGCATAGATACAATCCCTTGCCATCCATATGGATTTATATTTAATTTTAAAATTTTATATGTTATAAATCCTCTTCTTCCAAAAAGTTGTATGTATGCTAATGATGATACAAAAGGAGGTGAAATCATTGTAAGCATAAGTATTAACATAAGAATTTTTTTTGTTCTATTGTTAGAAAAATATACGTATGTGGAAATTACAATTGAAAACACTGTAGATATTATTGTAGTAATCGTAGCCACAAACAAACTATTATAAATCAATTTTTTGTTATTAGTAAAAATATTCTTATATAAATCTAAAGTGAATTTCCCATTTAGAAATAAACTTTTACTAATAACCGCTATAACAGGCCAAAGTATAAATAAAACTATTAATGATATAATTAAAACTATTAAAACCTTATCAAAAAAACCACAAAAACGGGTACCTAAATTAGGTACCCTTTTATTTTTATTCCTCATTATTTATCTCCTGCAAGTTTATTCCATTTATCTAAAACTTCAGTTCTTTGAGATCCAAATAAAGATAAATCTTCCTTAAGAAGCTTTGAATTATCTATATTTAATTCAACCCCTTGTAAATTTGGTTTTACTAGTTTTAATGTACCCTTTTTATCAAGTTCAACTATTTGTTTTAAGTTTTCATCTTTATAAACCCATTGTAAGAATGTTTTTGCATTTTCTAAATTAGCTGCATTTTTAAATACTGCAACTCCATCTGGCATCCAAGGAATACCATCCTCAGGATATATTAATTTTACATTTTTCTCTTTTTCCATGCCTTCTAATGCAGTATCTAAGTAAGTTATTCCTATGGCTCTTTCCCCTGCAACTACCTTTTTCCATGGATCTGCTCCTCTTTTATCATAAAAAGGTATATTCTTATTTAAATCACTTAAATATTTCCATCCTTCTTCATTTCCCATATTTTGAAGAATACCATTAACAACTGCATAGTTTGTCCCTGATACAGCAGGATTAGACATAGCTATTTCATCTTTATATATAGGATTTGATAAGTCCTTCCATGTTTTAGGCTCAGGTAAATTTTTCTCTTGTAGTATATCCTTATTTACTATAAACCCTACTACAGTAAGCCCCTTACTAAACCAATAATTATCATCATCTTTAAATTCACTAGATATATCTTCTGCACCATCAAATTCACATTGTTCTAGTAATCCCTTATCTTTTGCCTTCATGAAAGCATCTACCCCTCCACCAAACCAAAAATCTGCCATAGGCTTATTTCCTTCAGCTTCTATTCTAGATATTACTTCCCCTGACGACATAGATAGATACTCCGTTTTTATTCCTGTTTCTTCAGTGAACTTGTCAAAAAGCTTTTTATAATCATCTGAAGTTGCAACTATTTTTAAATTCCCATCTTTTTTACTTACCTTAGCATTATCTTTTGAGGTACCTTGAGAACAAGCACCCATTCCTAAAGATAGCGTAGCAGCTAAAGCAATACCTAATATTTTTTTAATCCTTTTCATTGGTATCCCCCACTCTCATTTGTTAACAATAATGTAACATATTTTGAGGAAATATTCACCTTCTATAGATATATCAAATAGTTATCTATAGCTCTATTTGTATTTCAAATAGAAAATCATTTACCTATCTTTAAATTCCAAGACTTTCCCAACAAATTTATTCCAAATTTTTTAAGTACACTAAAAAACTCTATTTTTCTTTATTGACTTTTATATCCTCTATCCATTTAATCACTTTACGTTTATTAATGTCCAAAGAATTCTTTAAAGGATCTTTAAAATCTATTGTAGAAATTATTTTATTATTTCCCCCTAAAAATTTTTCGTATTCTTTAACGGATTTTCCAACCCCTCCGCCTCCATGACAACAAAATAAGTAAATATTTTTATTTTCTATTTTATTATCTTTAATAAATGTTTTTATTGCTGGAGCAAAATTACCAGCCCAAATAGGAGTTCCTATAAATAATGTATCATATTTAGTTAAATTTACTTTATATGGCATAAGTTCCGGAGATTCATTTGTAAAAATTTGTTTTCCTCCCCAAAAATACTTAGCTAATTTCATGCTATCACTCTTTAAATCTTTTATAGGTTTAAGTTGAAGAATATTGCATTTTAGTTCTTCTTGAATTTGTTCTGCAATAAATTTTGTATTGCCATCTAAGCTATAATATACAACTAACTGATTATTCATATTAACACCTCAAAATATAAATTTATTTCTTAATTTTAGGTTATACTTTCCTTAACTTCAAGTCAATGTTTATATCTATATTATTAGTTTAAAATTAGATTTTCGTAATGCATTCCATTTTGAACAAAAACTTATCTTAAACTAAAAATCCCCTCATTAACATATACTTGAAGTGATTTTGACTATATGTTAAAATTTAACTATATATATTATATTTAATATGTTCAACATTGACTTATTATTAAATATTTAATAATAATCTTTTATCTTATAAAAATTCACTACAAACTTTGTTGAATAAATATATTTAGAAAGTGTGATTTCATGATTAAAAATTATATGGAGTATCTAGTTGAAGATTTTCTTTCTACAATCTGGGATAATAATAAACTTAACATGTGTACTTGTGAAAAATGTAAAGACGATGTAATGTCTTTAGCCCTGAATAATTTAAAACCCCACTATGTTTCTTCTTCTGAAGGAGAGTTATTTACTAAGGTTGAAAGTTTAAAGCAACAGACAATTACAGATGTTGTATCATCAGTTACTAATGCAATAGAAATTGTTAAAAAAAATCAGCGCCATAATTGTTAAAAAATTAGTTAAGGGTATGAAAATTAATGTATGTTACACTATTCTTCATACCTTTATTTTACTTCCTAACTATATTATTAACCACCCAATGTAACATCTTGCTCATCGTACCACTTTAAAGCTTCATATACATGGTCCTCTTTGAAATCTGGCCAGTAATCATCAATTACATAAAAATCAGAATATACAGATTGAACTGGCAAAAATCCACTTAATCTTCTTCTGCCTCCCCAACGTATTATTAAATCTATTCTGGATATATCCTTAGATTTAAGTTTATCCACAACCTTGTTTCCATCATTTAATGCTAATTTTTCCAAATCCCAAGCCCACCCATAGTTGACTAAGAAATTAACCTTGATACTTCCTTTTCCAAATTTTTTTCTCGTAGTGTATGGTTTTAACTCTTTAGGAAACATATTTGATTCTGTGTTTCCTAATACTAATAACTCTGCATCCTCATTTGATAAAAGTTTTACTGCATTTATACATGCTTCAGTAAAAGCTAATCTTTGTTCCTTAGGTCTTTTGGTATTATCAGTAGTAAACCCATAATATGTTATCTCATTAACCCCAATTTCTTTACAAGCTTTAAAAAGTTTTAAACCTGGATCTAACCCTAAATCATATCCTTCAGATTTATCTAATCCATTTCTTAACGCCCATCTTCTATTTCCATCTGGAATAATTCCAATATGTTTTGGTAATCTCATAATACACTCCTCGTTTTGCCATAAAATTATTAATACTATTTATATATTATTACCTAAATTTATGACTTTAATCCCATTTACATTAAGTATTATAAGAAAAAAGCTGTATCTATTAAGATACAGCTTTTAGTTTAAGCAGTTACTTCATTCTTATTATTATCCTCTGATCTGTCATGAACATTCCATGTGAAAGCCAAGAAAACTATTGCTAAAACCGATGATATCATTAAAGTTATAAATCCACCATCCCAGCTAAACTTATCGACTATAGCTCCCATAGCTAATTCAGCTAAAACTTGTCCACCCATATAACCAAATAATCCTGTGAATCCAGCTGCAGTACCTGCTGCCTTTTTAGGAACAAGGTCTAATGCACTAACCCCTATAAGCATAACTGGTCCATATATTAATGCTCCAATTGAAGCTAATGCACAATTTATTGCTAGCATACTTGTACTTTTCCAGTATACAAAAGTTGCTATACCAACTCCAATCATACAAAATACTCCTACTGGTGCACGTCTTCCGTGAAAAACCTTATCACTAATCCATCCAACTAATATAGTTCCTGGTATTGCTGCATATTCAAATAACGCAAATGCAATTGATGAATCTTTAGGATTAAAATGTCTAACTTCTTGTAAGTATGTTGGTACCCAGTTTATGACACCATATCTAACTAGATAAACGAATACGTTAGATATAGCAATAAACCATAAATATTTGTTATTTAAAACATATTTAAATAATATTTCTTTTCCTGAAAGTTCTTTCTCTCTATCTTCTACTACTACTTCTGGATAATCATCCATATATTCTTCTATTGGTGGTAATCCTACTGATTGCGGTGTATCCTTTGCAAATACTATAAATAATATTCCACCAACTATTGCAATTATTGAAGGCAAATAAAATGCACCTTTCCAACTTCCAAATACTGATACTCCTATTAAAACTACTGTTGCTATAAATCCACCACCTACATTATGAGCAGTGTTCCATACAGACATCTTAATTCCACGTTCCTTATCTGAAAACCAGTGAGTCATTACTCTTCCACATGGAGGCCATCCCATTCCCTGAAACCATCCATTTAATAACATTAATATAAACATCATACCTATTCCATTTGCATTAGGTATGAATAAGTTTACTATTCCAGATAATATAAGTCCTATGGCTAAAAAGTATCTTGGATTAGATCTATCCGATAAATTTCCCATTACAAATTTGCTTATTCCATAAGCTAATCCTAGAGCTGACGCTACAAAACCGATTTCAGTTTTGGTAAAACCTTGTTCAATTAAATATACCTTTGCTAGTGAAAAATTACTTCTTACAAAATAATAAATAAGATAACCGATATAAATGCTTATAAATGTTTGTATACGATATCTTTTATAAGCTGATGGTATTTTTTCTTCTGACATCCTCTCTATATGAGGCGCTGGCTTTAAAAAATTTAACATAAATTATCCCCTCTTTAACTTAAAATATAAATAAAACTAATTTTGTAAATATTGCTTTGACTTTTATGGTGTTTTTATTACTATAAGGTTAAATTTCTTCATTTGTATTTGTTATTTTTAATATACTTTTATACCATTACTATCAATAAATTTCTTAAATTAGAAACAATCACTGTTATTAGCCTAGATAAATTATTCTAAGCTTCACCTGAAGAATTATAAAACTTCCATTTAAAACTAAGAATCATTTCATATTAAACTGTGGTTTTAAGTACTTAAATTTTAAATATATTAAAAATTCATACAAAAAGTCTGCCCTATTTCTGGCGCAAAAAAACCTTAATGTAAAAAGAATATTAAAATATATAAAATTATGTATTAGGATAACCAAACACATATGTTATACCTTTTCAATTCTTCTTAAATTAAGGCTCTCTAAATCTCCGCCATAAATTTTGAATTTATTTATGTTTACATATTATCACCTTTTTTTGGTTAATTCAATATTTTTCACCATTATTTTTGAAAATCATACCATTTAAGAGTTTATATGAGAATTATAGGTATATTTTATGTATTTGACCTATTTTAAAGAAGTTTAAGTTATTTTATGTATATTTAAAACTTTTTTTTACATTTTATCTATAAAGTTTAACTATTTATTTAATAAATTAAAAATCTCAAACCATTCCTATGTTTTAATATAAGTAATTTCTTTCATATGAAATTATATATAAGTACTTTAACTTTTATATAATACTTATTTCTATGATGAACCTTTTTAATTCAGAGATAACCTTAACTCAATAACTTCCTACACTATTCTATATAAATTCTCCTAAACTTTAACTGGATTAATCTATTTAATAAAACTACATCTAAATCTAAAAAATCTTTTTAACCCTAGGTTTTATCAGAATTATAGAATATCAAAAATCCTATAATTTCCTATACAATAAAAAAATATAGGATAAGTATTAACTACTTATCCTATATACTAATTAATCTTTATTTAATCCATTTTAGTCATACTCTCAAGTTTCTTATTACATGCTATCATCAATAATGCTGAAACAACAAGTATAACAGGAATAGCTACAAATACTTGCATTCTTCCCATTGTTTCAACTAGTCCTTGTACATATCCAGCTAATTTATTAGCTGCAAATGTTCCAAATGTCCAAGATCCCATTAATAATGATAAATATTTTGCTGGTGCAAGTTTACTTACTACTGATGATCCTATTGGCGAGAAACACATTTCTCCCAATGTTTGAAAAACAACAAAGAATATAATCCAAAGGATGCTTGCTTTAATTGCTGAATCATCGCTTCCATGTCTAGACATTTCAGCTCCAACCATAAACAAGAACCCAACTCCTAATAATATACATCCTAATCCAATTTTTTGTGCCATACTCAAATCGCCTCTCTTTGACTTAGCTAACTTACCCCATACTATAGCCATAAGAGGAGATAATCCTATACACATTAAACCATTTATAGCATCTATCCAGTTTACTGGAATTTCAAAACTACCTACTTTAAGATCTATAAAATCTTTCATATATAATGCAATTGAATATCCAGCTTGATTATATGCAAACCAGAAAATTACTGTAAAAAATATTAATATTAATATTACTAATACTCTATTTCTTTCTTCATGAGTTAATGGTTCAGTAGATTTATTTTTAGTAACTTCATTTTGTTCTCCATGAAGCATTTTATTAGGTACCTTTCCAGCATCACCTAAATGCCTCATAGTTAATACAAAGAATATTCCTGATACTAGTGTTAACACTGCAGATAACAAAAATACTTCTCTATATCCATATTGAACAAGTTGTCCACCTGATTTTTGGGCAAATAAACCAGTAACAAATATACCTGTAAGTAATGGTCCAAAGAATGCACCAACATTTACAAATGAATACTGTACAGAAAAGGCCATATCTTTTCTTGGATCATTTTTGTCATATAATTCTCCAAGTAAAGAATTCAGATTTCCTTTAAAGAATCCTGTTCCTATTGATATTAATATTATCATTGCATAAATCCAACCTACGCTAGTTGCAAAATATCCCAGAGCATATCCAGCCGCCATAATAAATGATCCTATTATAACGCACATCCTAGGTCCAATCCATCTGTCAGCAATTATTCCTCCTATGATTGGTGCTAAATAAGTCCATGCTGCTAAGTTTGCTGCTATTACAGCTGCATCAGCTTTTCCTACACCTAATCCGCCTTTTGCTACTGTTTCTGCTAAAAAAAGTAACAACAAAGTTTTACTACCATAAAAGGCGAATCTTTCAAATGCTACTGTGAATCCACAAACATACAATCCTTTAGGATGTTTTTGTTTTTGTGTACTTACTTGTGTTGTTGTGTTTGGTGTACTCATTAATTTCCCCCCTAAATTTTAAACTTATAAATGCTCTAAATTAATATTGTAAATAAAAAATATACTATTGCTTTTTGTTGATTTCTACATAAAAAATCCCTTTAATAAATCATTCAAGAAATCGTTTCCACATAAATACTTTTAGAATTAATCTAAATATTTAGATAATAACAATTTCTTGTATATGCTTTTATTTAAGGAATAACTTATATATAACATATCTTTTGTAAAAATAATTCTTATATTTAATTAAAGAACATTTATTTAACACCTTAATTTTACATTAATGTATTATGTTTATAATAATACTACTGTTTTCTTATTTTTTCAATATTAATTTTTTATAATTTATATTTTTATAAATTTATCAAAGAAAAAGTTCCTTTTTCTTATATTCTACTAATATTATCCCATGTATATATTTTACATTTGTTCTTAAAATCCTTCTTTTATCATTATTTTTTTAATATTAGTAGAATAGATTTTTATGAACTTTGGTTTTAATTTTTTCACAATGACTATTTTTAAAATTATTATTATATAAAAAAATAGGATGAACATTAGTTCATCCCATTTAATATAAAATTATTATTATTCCATTTTAGTCATTTCTTCAAGCTTTTTATTGCAAGCTATCATTAACAGTGCTGATACAACAAGTATAACAGGAATAGCTATAAATACTTGCATTCTTCCCATTGTCTCCATTATTCCTTGTACATATCCAGCTAACTTATTTGCAACAAAAGTTCCAATAGTCCAAGATCCCATTAATAGTGATAAGTATTTTGCTGGTGCAAGTTTACTTACTACTGATGATCCTATTGGTGAAAAACACATTTCTCCTAATGTTTGGAATACCATAAAAAATAAAATCCATAATATACTTGCTTTAACTCCTTGATCATCGCTTCCGCCTCTTGACATCTCTGCTCCAACCATGAATAAAAATCCTAATCCTAGTAGTATACATCCTAATCCAATCTTTTGAGCCATGCTTAAGTCGCCTCTCTTAGAGTTAGCTAACTTCTCCCATATTATAGCCATAACTGGAGATAATCCTATACACATTAACCCATTTATAGCATCTACCCAGTTTACTGGAACTTCAAATCCACCTACATTAAGATTAACGAAATCTTTCATATATAAAGCTATAGATGAACCTGCTTGGTTATAAGCAAACCAGAAAATTACTGTAAAGAATATTAAAATCATTATAACTTTAACTCTTTGTTTTTCTTGATGAGTTAATGGTTCATTTGATTTACTTTCTTCTCCAATGTTTTCATGTCCTTGAAGCTTACAGTTCGGCACTTTTCCTACATCACCTAAATATTTCATAGTTAATATAAAGAATATTCCTGATATTAATGTTAGTACTGCTGCCATTAAAAACACTTCTCTATATCCATACTGTATAAGTTGTCCACCTGATTTTGTAGCAAAAATTCCTGTAACAAATATACCTGTAAGTAAAGGTCCTAAAAAAGCTCCTAAGTTAACAAAAGAATATAATATAGAAAATGCCATATCTTTTCTTGAATCCGTTTTATCATACAGTTCTCCAAGTAAAGAGTTAATATTACCTTTAAAGAATCCCGTTCCTATAGATATTAAGATTATCATTGCATGTACCCAAATTACACTTGTTGCAAAATATCCCACCGCATATCCACTTGCCATGATGAATGACCCTATAATAACACACCATCTTGGTCCTATCCATCTATCAGCGATTACTCCGCCAAATATAGGTGCTAAATAAGTCCATGCTGCTAAGTCTGCAGCTATAATGGCTGCATCAGATCTTCCAATACCCAATCCGCCTTTTGCTACTGTTTCTGCTAGAAATAATAACAATAATGTTCTACTTCCGTAAAAAGCAAATCTTTCAAATGCCACAGTAAAACCACAAACATACAATCCCTTGGGATGTTTCTTTTGTTGTGTTCCAACTTGAGTTGTTGTGTTTGGTGTACTCATTTTTCTTCCCCCTTAAATTAGTTTATTTCTATAAACCCTAAGGCTCATATACATTTTAAGTTATCCATATTCATCCTTAATCTTAAGTTACAATATTAATTTTTAAATTTTCAGTACTATGCATTAGTATTATTACTCCATGCATTATTATAATATTATCTTTTTTCTTATATTTCAACAGTTATTTTTTAAAAAACCACTTTTTTTATTAAATTCAAAAAATCAATACGTTTTCTGCTATTTTTTTCTCAAAACATACACTAAACTACATTAAATTATATGGAATTGTTATTTGTGTTTTTTGCTAATTATGAAATTTCAAAAGAATATATTAATCATTTTTAAAAAAAGTGCTAACTTATGAACTCGTTTAGTCCTTGTTATTTTTTTAACCATTATTTTGACAAAAAACAAAAGAAAGCACTAATGTACTTTCTTAACTTTTCTATTATTTAGTTCTTTCTATAAATTTATCTATATAAATTGTATATCATTAATATTTAAATTATAAGTCACATCTTTTCTTTCCACTACAACTTTTATTTTTTCTCTAACTTTTTCATCTTCTATAACCTTTGTCAATAGTTCTTTTGTTGGATTTATACAATATGGTATACCTACTGATTGAAACATAGTAAAATCTCCTGATGTATCCCCATATGCAAAACTATTTTTAAGATCCAAATCATACTTTTCTTTTAATTCAATTATGGCATTTTGTTTACTTTCCGAATCCCACATAGGAATTATTTCTCCTGTATAAGCATCTTTTTCATCTAATAAATATACTGATCCTCTGTAATCATCCATTTTATATTTATTTGACATTTCTCTTACTAATTCAATTGGAGAACCTGATATTGCAATTACTTTATGCCCTTGGTTATGATGCCATTTTATTCTTTCCCTTGTAAATGTATATACTCTATCACCCTTTTGTTCTATTACCTTTTTAGCTATATGCTCTATATTGTGTCTATTCACACCTTTTATAGCTTCTATATATATATCAACCATTTTAAGCAGATAAGTATCATAATCTCCTTGTCTTTTATCCCACTTTATAAATGCTGGTCTAACATCGCTATACCACTTATTTTCTTCCACAAGCTCATACTTTATTATTTTCTTAAAAACCTCTGTTATGAGACCTTCTCTGTATATAGTTCCATCAATATCAAAAAATGCTGCTATATTTCCCATAATTCTCACTCCTTAAATTTTCTATCAATGTATTTTATTCAATTAAACACCTGTGAAATATTTGCAAGAATTTATTCATTTATTTTATTATCATATTATTCACATTCAATTATACGTTTCGTTGTTTTTAATTGTAATTTTTTTCTTTCACTTTACTCTTTTAAAATTCCTACACTAACTTCAATAACATTAATAAATATAAAAAAGACTCTTATATATTCTTTAGAATTTTACAAGTATAAGTATATGTTTTTCCTTATGTATTTATAACTATGTTACATAATACTTCCGTCTTGTAAAAAATGGAATGTAATAGTGTCCTACTAACTCCACAACATGCACTTATTATAGATAACTTCTTCTAAGGTTCAGTAGCTGAACTTGATTCAAGTTTACTCTATAATGCTAAAATCGTCAAATATACATATATTTCTACAAAATAAAATAAGCTTAAGGTTTCTTCATTTTTTAACCTTAAGCTATACTTATTATATTTTATTGAATGCTTTTGATAACATTAATTTAATTCTATTCAGTTGATTTACTTCACTGGCACCCGGATCATATTCTATAGGAACTATATTAAAATCATTATATATTCTTTTTATTTCTTTTATTGCCCCTCTAGCTATAGAATGACTTGGTAAACATCCAAATGGTTGCATACATATTATATTCTTAACGTCCCATTGAAGAAGTTCTATAATTTCACCTGGAAGTTTCCATCCTTCCCCTGATTGGTTCCCTAAAGATATTATTTTGCTTGCATTTAAAGCTATATCTTTTATTTTTTCTGGTGCATTAAATAATTTACTATTTTTTAATGCTCTTATATATACACTTTGATACTTTTCTATAAATTTAATTGTTACTTGTCCTATTAATTTATTAACAAGTTTACCATCTAAATATCTATAATTATATATATTATCATATGAAGTAGATAAAAATAAAGTTAATAAATCATTTGCTACAACCTCAACACCTTCTTTTTCCAATATATCTATAATATTATTATTGGCTACAGGATGAAGTTTAACCAATAATTCTCCAACTATTCCAACTTTAGGTTTATTCACATCTACTCTTGGTAAATTCTCAAACTCTTCTATAATACCTTTTATATTTTTCTCAAAATCTTTTTTACTTTGACTTTCAAAGGATTTTTTACATACATTTGCCCATTTTTCATAAAGTTTATTTGCACTTCCATCTACCTTTTCATATGGTCTTACTCTATATAAAACTTTCGTTAACAAATCACCATATATAACTCCTAATATAAGTTTTTTCATAAGAGTTATATTTAATCCATTTAAGCCTTGTTCTTTTTCGGCTCCTGCCAAACTTAATGATACTATAGGTATATTTTCAAAACCTGAATCTTTTAATGCCTTTTCTAGAACACTTGTATAATTCGTAAATCTGCACTGTCCTTCTGTCTGAGCCAATAAAATCTTTGTATTTTTTATATCAAACTTATTTGATTTAAGTGCTTTTATAATCTGACCTATAACAACTATAGCTGGATAACATGTATCATTATTTACATATTTTAATCCTTCTTCAACTATATCCTCATAATTTTGAAGAATTTCTAAGTTAAAACCATTAATGTTGAATATATGTACTAAAATATCAAAATGTATAGGTGAGAACTGAGGTGCTATTATAGTAGTTCTTAGGTTATTTTTGCTTTCATTCTGATTTAAACTTCTATAATTTTCTTTTATTTCTTCCTTAAAATTATTTCTTTTTCGGTCTTCTATGGCTGCTTTTAGTGATCTAAGCCTTATTCTAGCTGCCCCTAAGTTGCTGCCCTCATCTATTTTTATATTTGTATATATTTTTGACTCTTTATCTAAAATCTCCTGTACCTGTTCAGTGGTAATTGCATCTATACCACATCCAAAAGACGTTAATTGCACTAAATCTATATCACCTCTGTTAGCTATAAAGTTTGAAGATGCATATAATCTTGAATGATAAGCCCATTGATCAACTACTCTAAGTGGATCATTTAATTTTCCTAGGTGGGCCAATGAGTCTTCTGTAAATACAGCCATACTTAAACTATTAATAAGTTTTGGTATTCCGTGGTTTATTTCTGGATCTATGTGATAAGGTCTTCCACCCAAAAGTATTCCTCTAATATTATTCTCTTCTATGTATTTTAAAGTTTCCTCACCTTTTTTTCTTATATCATTTTTAAATTTTTCTTGTTCTTCAAATGCCTTATCAACACTTAAACTTATTTCTTTTTTTGTAATATTAAAAGATTTTAATTCCTCTTCTAATCTTTTTTTAAGTCTGCTTTTATTTCTAAAAGGCAAAAATGGATTCATAAAGCTTATGTTATTTTCCCTTAAAGATTCAATATTGTTTTTAATAACTTCTGGGTAAGAAGTTACTACTGGACAGTTAAAAGAATTTTTAGCATGTTCTTGCTCTTTAACCTCATGTGTTATACAAGGATAAAATATGTTTTTCACACCTTTTTCCACTAAATTTTCTACATGTCCATGTACCATTTTAGCTGGATAACATACTGTTTCAGATGCTATAGACTCTAAACCTTTTTCATATATTTTTTTACTAGATTTATCTGATAAGATAACTCTAAACCCTAAATTATCAAAAAATGTAAACCAAAATGGATAATTTTCATATATATTAAGTACCCTAGGTATTCCCACGACTCCCCTATAGGCCATATCATTATTTAATGGTTTATAATTAAATACTCTTTTATGTTTATATTCATATATATTGGGTATGTTCTTTTTATCATTTTTTATTCCTAATGCTTCATCACATCTATTTCCTGCAATGAATTTCTTATTGTTTCCAAAATCATTTATTGTAAGCATACAATTATTGGAACACTTACCACATCTAGATGTACTATTTTTTATTTTTATATTATCAAGTTCCTCTAAGGTTATAAGAGTTGTACTTATATTTTCCTCATATCTTTCTAGCGCTATTAGGCTTGCCCCAAACGCTCCCATTAAACCTGATATATCAGGTCTAACAACATTTCTTTGTGATAATATTTCAAAGCTTCTAAGTACTGCTTCATTATAAAAAGTTCCACCTTGAACAACTATATTATGGCCTAGCTCCTCTGGATTTCTAAGTTTTATAACCTTATATAAGGTATTTTTCACAACTGAGTAAGCTAGTCCAGCTGAAATGTCATCAACTCCAAACCCCTCTTTTTGTGCTTGCTTAACTTTTGAATTCATAAATACTGTACATTTAGATCCCAAATCTACTGGATTCTTTGCCAAGAGTCCTTTTTTTGCAAATTCTTCTATATCTATTTTCAAAGACTTTGCAAATGCCTGTAAAAAAGATCCACATCCTGCTGAGCATGCTTCATTCAAAGTTATACTTTTTATGCATCCATCTTTTATTTTTAGACATTTCATATCTTGTCCACCTATATCAAGAATAAAGTCCACATTACTATTAAAGAATTTAGCTCCTTTATAATGAGCTATTGTTTCCACCTCTCCTATGTCAATTCCAAAAGCTTCTTTCAACATAGCCTCTCCGTAACCTGTAACGGCTGAATTTACTATTTTTAAATCTTTTGGCATCTTGGTGTAAACATCTCTTATTATACCTATTGTTGATTTTAGAGGACTTCCATCATTGTTTGCATAATGTGAATATAGTATTTCTCCATTTTCGTTTATAACTACTGCTTTTGTTGTTGTTGACCCTGCATCAATTCCTAAGAAACAATCTCCTTTTGAATTCTCTATAGGTTTTCTTTTAATCTTATTTTTGTTATGCCTTTCTATAAACTCTCCATATTCTTTTTTATTTTTAAATAATGGTCTTAATATTGTTTTATTGTTATTTTCTATGTTATTTATATTTTTTAATTTATATAATACCTCATGTATGGTTGTAGTTTTTAAATCATTACAGGATAATGCTGCCCCTAATGATATATACAACTCAGAGTCATTTGGAAAAACAACTTCTTCTTTCTTTAATTTTAAAACTTCAATAAATCTACTTCTAAGTTCTGAAAGAAAAGTAAGTGGCCCCCCTAAAAATGCTACCTTACCTTTTATCGGTCTCCCACAAGCCAAAACACTAATTGTCTGAACAACTACAGCATGAAAAATAGACATAGCTATATCTTCTCTTTTTGCTCCTTCATTAATCAGTGGTTGTATATCTGTTTTAGCAAAAACACCACATCTAGCTGCTATTGGATATATATTTTTATATCCTTTTGCTAGTTCATTTAATCCTGTAGCATCCGTATTTAACAGCCCTGACATTTGATCAATAAATGCTCCAGTTCCACCTGCACATGTACCATTCATTCTTTGCTCTATCCCACCATTTAAATATATAATTTTAGCATCTTCTCCACCCAGTTCTATGACAACATCAGTAGATTCATTATACATTTGTATAGCTTTAGTGCTAGCTATAACTTCTTGAGTAAAATCTACACTTAATTCCTTTGCTAAACTCATTCCTCCTGATCCAGTTATAACCATAGAAATTTTACTATTTTCCCCTATACAATTTATTCCATCTTCCAAACATTTTACAAATGCATTTTTTACATCTGCTAAGTGTCTTCTGTATGTTTTATAAACAATTTCATTTAAATTATTTATAGCTACCATTTTTATAGTTGTAGACCCTATGTCAATTCCTATTCGAAGTAATTTGTCCATTTATGTGCCTCCTTATTCATTTGTCCTATGTCTTTTATATAAAATGATTATTTTTTAGTTTATTATTATTTCAATATACAACTATATATATATTATTTTATTCTCAATTTCTATAAAAGTTAAAACCCTTATACAACTCTTCTTATCCACTTATCCGACTTAAGTCTATATACACAAAGTATAAATTTCACTACTTCTTCAAGACACGTTAATCCAACTACATATTCCACAGGAAATTTAAATACTAATGCACCTAAAAATGCCATTGGTACACCTATTAACCACATTGTAGATACTTCTATATACATAGCTTTTTTTACATCGCCTCCGCCCCTTAAAATTCCCACAACAACTACTATGTTGAATACTCTAAAAGGAGCAACCATTGCCATAACTTTCAATATGTTTGCTGATGCATATACAACTTCATTTGATACTTTAAAAAATTTCATAACTATTGGAGTGGATGCAACCATACATAATCCTAATATAATTCCAACAATTATTGATATTGCATAGAATTTTTTTGCATAAAATTTTGCTTTTTTATTATCACCAGCACCTATAGTGTTTCCTATTATAACTAAAGATCCACTAGCTAATCCAAATGTAACAACCATAAATAAATTTTGTACGTTATTGCAAATTTGTATAGATGCCTGAGCAGATGTTCCAATAAAACCATATGCTATAGAATACGATATAGTTGCAAGTGCCCAACAGCTTTCATTAATAACAACTGGTAGAACATCTCTTATAATATTTAAATAATATTTAAAATCAAAATTTAAATATTCTCTTAATTTACCATGTATAATACTTCTTCTATTAAAAGTTACATATAATATTATAGCAAATTCTATTATTCTAGCTATAACTGTTGCTACAGCTGATCCATCAACTCCCAAAACAGGAAATCCAAATTTTCCAAACACTAATATGTAATTAAATACTATATTTATAATGACAGCACAAAAACTTACACACATAGGAATTATAGTTTTCTCCATGCACTTCAATGCTGATGACAACATTATACTTATAGCTGTAAATATGTAACTTATACTCACTATTCTTAAATATGATGACGATAATTCAATAACTTGTTTTTCCCTTGAAAATATAGTAACAATAAATTCTGGAAATATTAAAGCCATTAATGTAAATATAATCCCTAAAATTGATGCAGTTATCGTTCCTATACCCACTATTTTCTTTATATTTTTATTATCTCTTTTTCCCCAAAATTGTGATATATATATACTACATCCGCCACTTACTCCTAGGAGTATAAGGTTTAATAAAAAGAAGAATTGGTTTGCAATCCCTACCGCTGCTACAGCCTCTTCTCCTAAAGTACCTACCATTACAGTATCAAACATATTAAGTGATGAAACTATTAAGCTTTGAAGAGTTATTGGTAAAGCTATTTTTAAAAGTTTAGTATAAAATTCTCGTTCTTTTGACAAAATCTTTCCTCCTTATGCATTTTAAGTATACATAAGTTATTATATATTATTTTTTATTGTAATAGTAATATTTCATTAAAAAATACGAATATTAATAAAATTTTTGAAACAAATATTTTCTTTTTCACCATACATACTCTTTAAACTTAAATAGATCTTTATATATAATATTTTTATATCAAATAATAAATGTTAGTTTAAAAAAGGTAATGAATACTTATAAGTATTCATTACCTTTTTTCTAATTATTTTTTGAAAGTTTTTCTATTAAATTTAAAATATTTTCGTTACACTTTGATTTGTCAAATGCCAAACATTTATTTTTCATATCTTTTAACTTATCCTTATCTCTAAGAAGTTTACCAACTTCATTTTTGCATTTATTACCATTACCGATAGTTATAGCCATATTATTTTCTATTAAGAACCTTGCATTTCCTTCCTCCTGCCCCGGTATTGCATCAAAAATTATCATAGGCAAATTGCAACTTAAAGCTTCCGATGTTGTAACTCCACCAGGTTTTGTTATAATAACATCCGATATTTTCATAAATTTATTTACTTCTGTTGTAAACTCTATAAGCTCAGTTTTTTTATTACTTACTTCTACCTTATAAGATAACTCATCAAACAATTTTTTATTATTACCTGTAATAACTATAATTTGAATATCTAAAGGTATATTAGAAATCTCATCGTATATGGTAGATATGTTTTTCACGCCAAAACTACCCGCCATAACAAGTATAGTAGTTTTACCTTCTTTAAAACCTACTTCATGCATTATCTTTGTTTTATCAAATTCTTCTAAAAACTTCTTATCCACTGGTATCCCGTATGGATACACTTTTTTATCACTTATCCCTCTATCAATCATCTCATTCTTCATAGTTTCACTAGCTACAATATATGCATCAACACGAGGCTTTATCCAAGTGTTATGTGCTATATAATCTGTCATTATGCACATCAATGGTATATCTATTTTTTTCCTTTCTTTAAGAAGTGAAATCATTTCAGTGGAAAAAGGATGAGTAGTTATTATTATATCTGGCTTAAAATCATTTATTAATGGTGCTAATTTTTTGCTAAATATTAAATTCATTTTGCCCACCATAGAAGTTAATTTACGCTTTTGATCAGTAAGTTTATATAATCTTTTGTAGACTAGAGGAAATTCTTTAGCAAGTGTAGTATATCCACCTGATACTACCTTATTTAATGTAGGATTTATGTATTTTATTGTATCAATTACCCTAACATTGGCATCTTTATCCTGTGTTTCAATAAAATTTTTTAATGCTTCAGAAGATGCCATATGACCTCCCCCTGTAGATGCCGATAGAATAAGAATATTCATAACGATCTTCCCCTCTATATTTAAATATTTTTAATAACCAATACATACTTATGTTATATATTATAAGCTATAAATTACAATAGAATAAAAACCCTGATGGAATCAGGGCTTAAACACATATCTATATAGCCTAAATTAATTCATATTAAATGTATATAATACAATTTTCACATGTTATTATATCATACAATTCTACATACTTCAATAATTTTCAATATTTTTACAGTCATTTTTCTATTTATTCAATTACTTTAGATTTTAAATTTTATATTAATAATCTATTTTCCACATTTAAATTATCTTTTAAAAGTTTCAAATGATGTACTAATTTACTATTACAATAAATATTATACTACAATATGATAAATGAAATGAGGTATATATATGAAACTTAAAAGATATATTTATACTTGTATTGCTATTTTACTGCTAATAACTACTATATTGGGAACACTTACTTTCTTTAATTTCTTTCAGGGATGGGTAAAAATTAAAAACGGAAAAATTATAACTAATATTCTGCCTAAACATCTATACTCTTCCCCTTATGTTCCAAAATTAAATTTTGAATGTTCAAAAACTTCTAAGGACAATAATATAAAAATATGTATGTTAGGAAAGCCATTAAATTTAACTAATCAAGTATATTTAAAGTCTCAAAGATATTATATTCCTATTGATAAAATTTCACATTACCTTGATTTTAAATTTAAAATCAATGATTCGTCAATAGAAATAGATAATATAACAATTAATAAAAATAATAATTCTTTTAAAGTTGGAGATAAAACTCTTTATTTGAGAGGAAAAATTTTGACCATAGACTCTCTCCCTTATTTATCTATATCAGATATAGAAAAAATATTTAATTTAACAGCGTGTTTTTATTATAATGATAATATTATAAATTTTGTTCCAAAATTAGAACCTAGTTATATATGTGATAAATCTTTAAACGGTCCCTGTGCACTTTTAAGATTAGAAGATTTTGGGGCAAGCCCTTATATATCTGACGAAAAAAACATAATGAAAATAAAAGTTATAGGTAACTTTTTAGAAGAAAATAATATAAAATTTCACGTATCTTGGGTTCCTAGGTATGTTTGCCCTGAAAAATCCATTGATAATGATTTATTATCCATTAATAACTTACAAAATATAGCATTTATTAATATTATGGACAATCTTATTTTTCAAGGTGCTTCTATAGGACTGCATGGATACACTCATCAGTTTTGTAATGAGGAAAGTTTTTCCGGAACAGAATTTTCTAAAGAATGTAATAATGATTTAGAATCAACTAAATCAATTATTGAAAAGGCTATTGATACAGCTAGCGCATTAAATATTCCTCTAGACTTTTTTGAAAGTCCTCATTATGATGCAACTAAGGAGCAATTAGACATAGCCTCAAATTATTTTCAATATATTTATCAACCTTATAGTATTTTTAGTTTTACTACACTAAAAATTATAAAAAATACTATATACATCCCAACGCCTCTTGGCTATGTAAAAGATTTAAACACAGAGCCAATAATAAAAAGACTAATTAACCACTTACCTTATGAGCTTTCAAGTTTTTACTATCATCCTACTATAGAATTTGATTTTATTGATATCACTTATAGTGATATCAATTTAAGCATTAATTACTCAAAAAATTCACCTTTACATGAAATTATATATACTCTAAAATCACACGGCTATGTTACTTCTTATGTTAAAGATTTTAGCCGTTAAAACCCATTCTTAAAGATAAACAAAAACACTACATAAATACAAATAAATTATTATGTAGTGTTTTTTATTTAAGCTTCTCTTTTTATTTTATTAATTGCATAATCTATACATGAATCTAAATTATTGTTATTCTTTCCACCACCTTGAGCTAGAAAATTACTTCCACCACCTCTTCCATCAATAAGGGTTATACTATCACTTAATAAATCTTTCATTGTTATGTTTTTTATGTTCTTCGAACATCCAAATATAAGATTAACTTTGTCTATAGATTGTATTGCCATTAATGCAATTGTGTTTTCATTTTCTACAAGTTTAGAAATAACTTTATTTACATACTTTGCATTTTCATTTTTGTACACCTTACTTATAACTATTAAGTCTTTAATTTTATGTGCATTATCTATCATTTCTTTTATTTCATATTGACTTAATTTATCCTTTGCCTTTTTATTCTCATCTATTAATCTTTTTAAATCATCATTTAAATTTTTTATTCTATTTATAGTCTCGTCTTCGCTGCTATTTAAAAATCTACATACCTCTCCATATAACATATCTTTTTTTAATGAGTCATTAATTGCCCTTTTTCCTGCTAAAAACTCTATTCTTGTGTTTCCCTTATGTTTTTCATATTTTTTTATTTTTATCATCCTAAGATCTAATGTATTATTAGGATGAACTCCGCAACATGCATTTATATCTAAATCTCCTATTTTTACAACCCTTATTTCCTCATTTGTTTTTGGCAAAATTCTTCTTAATTTAAATTTACGTAACTCTTGTTTTGTTGGTACAAAAGACATCACATCTAAATTCTTATTAATTACTTCATTTGCATAAATTTCTACTTTTTTTACTCTTTCATCATCTAGTTCTCCAACTATATCTACAGTACTAAAATCACTTCCTAAATGAAAACTTGCAGTATTTTGATTAAACAGTTCATAAAAACATCCTGAAATAACATGTTGAGCTAAATGTTGATGCATTCCATCCTGTCTTTTATCCCAATCAATGTTACATTTTAGCCCCTGATTTTTTCCAGGCTTTGCATCCAATATATGGTATACAACTCCATTTTCTTCATACACATTTAATACAACTTCATTTTCTATTATTCCTGTATCACAAAATTGTCCTCCGCCCCCTGGGAAAAATGCTGTTTTATCTAAAACTATATGAAATTTATTCTCTAGTTCATTTATATCAACTATATTTGCTGTAAATTCCTTAATATATTGATTTTCATAATAAATCTTTTCCACAAAAAAACTCCCTTTCTTATACAATGCAGTGATTTTACCCCATATATACTATTGAGAATAACCTTATAAAGTAAATATAAATTCACTTAAAACTCGCCACTTTCCCATAGTTCAGATTGTCATGTTCAAAATCATTTTTTCTAAATTTCAACCTTATTAATACATTCTTTTTAATGACCTCACTCTGAAGCTAAAAATCACTTTATACATTAACTCTATTCAACATTATATCATTAAATTTATTTTTAAATATAAAAAACTCACAAAATGTTCTTTATTAAACATACATTTTGTGAGTCTCATATATTTCAGCATTTATACCATAGGTTTTTATATCTTTGTATATTATTCTAGTATATCAATTATCCATTTTCCACAATTAACACACTTGTATATTCTTATAACAAATAAGTCTAAATGCTTTCCTTCCATGACCCCTTTATTAGCATCCAATTCTGATTTTAATATAAACTCATCATCCTCATCTATAAATCCTTGAATTTCTGAAAAATAATTCATCTTTGTTTCTTCACAACAATCATTAATTTGGACACACTCTATTTTTTCTAGTGTTAACTCATCTTGAAGATCTTCTATTATAGGTATTAAATCTAAAAATTCATTTAAATCATCTTGATAATCTTTTTTATTAAAGTCTGTTCCTTGTATTGCAAATAATTTATCCATAGTAATCTCCCTTACTTTATATATGTGAATACATCTGCATTTCTCTTTATGCTATGTATATTACATTCATCGGATATATATCCAATTCCTACTGCATAGTACGGTTCATAGCCATCTTTTATATTTAACACCTTTGCTTCCTCTATTTTAAAAAAATAATTTACAAGTCCTAGCCAACATGTTCCTATATTTAAACTGGTTGATTCTAACATCATATTCTCTACAGCTGCTGAACAATCTACTAATGGTGAATATGAATCTTTTTTACCTGATACAATTATAAGTGTGGGCACATTGTGTACTATACTTCTATTTGAACTTCCTATTTTAGCTATCCATTCTTCATTACTTTTAGCCATCTCAGCTTTTGATAAATCACTTATCTTTTCTATTAATTCTTTGTTTTGAATTACAGTAAAATGCCAAGGCTGATCATTGTGTCCACTTGGAGCATGTACTGCCGCCTCTAATATTAAATTTAATTCTTCCTCTTTTATTTGATTTTCTTTAAATTTTCTTATACTTCTTCTTTTCTTTATTACTTCAATTATGTTATCCATCTTTTATCCTCTTTTTATCTTATTTAATAATTTTTATTCCATGCCTAATATTACTAATTAAAACTTTTAACTTTTCTATTTCAAAATTAATCTCTCTTGTTACTTTCAATTTAATTTATCTAATCATTAAGATTAATGTATTTATTTTAATCAAATCTGATGTACTTGTATCTAACACTTTAATATATATAAGTATTCATCGTTATTTTCATCATATTTATTATTCCCATATACATCTTTTATAACAGAACTAGGCAATCTAAATCTTTTACCTGTGTTTTCAAATCCATATGATATATACATTTTTCTAGCTCTTTCATTATCATTATGAAATGTAAGATATATATCCTTTCCAGTGCTTATTTTCTTTATAGTATAGAGTATAACTTCAAATGCCATTTTTCCATACCCCTTACCCTGATGTTTAATATCTATAAAAAAGTTAAACATTTTATATCCCTTTATTTCATCACAATATCCATACATTACAAAACCTATAAGTTCATCATCATTATATATAGCCTTTGCAATCAAATTTTTGTCCATTGATGCCCACACCATTGAGTAGGATGCTGAATCTACAAATCTATATACAACTTGTAAATGCTTTCCGCTTTCTGGTTTAAGCATAACTACATCTTCCCAATTTTCTTCATTTATATCTTTTAAAACTATCATGACTTTATTCCTTTCATTTCAATATTATATAATCAATACATATATATTTAATACTTAAAATATATAACGGCTCTTCCCACTTAAATGTTAGATAAGCTAATCTAGGATTGGTAGCACCTATTCTTCTACACCTCATAAAAGGATGTAGATGTTAAGAATCGTATACCTTTCAGTATTATCAATTGAATATACTTACTCTTTCTATATTATAGCCAGATTCTTATATATATTTCAAGATAATCTAAGGTATAGCTTACTTTTTTCACATATTAATAGTAAAATATACTAGAAAACATAAATTTACAGATTATATTTTATATAAAATGACTTATTAATTTATATAATTTGAACATAGTTCATTAATAAAGGAGTTATAATAATGCCTAAAATAATTGAGAATGTTAGAAGCAAATTGCTTAATGAAGGAAAAAAACAATTAATATCAAAAGGATATTATAAATTAAATGTAAGAGATATTACAAAACAATGTGGTATAGCTATAGGAACATTTTATAACTATTTTCCAAGCAAAGAACATTTGGTAATGGAAATATTTGAAACCGATTGGAATAAAATCACCTTATCTCTCCAAAAAATTGAATTATCAAATTCATCTTTAAAAGATAAACTTAGAACATTATATACAAACATAGATAAATTTCTTAAAAATTATAGAAACATATTTTTTGAAATGAGTTCTAGAAACTATGAATGCTCTAAAGATAATATTATAGATCCTTTATACGATTCTTTAGAGAATATTATAAGATTTCATAGGGTTAAAAATGAAGTAACTAATCCTATAGAAGATAAGAAACTTGCTTATGTAATTATTAATAACTTAATTCATATTTCAAAAAATACTTATATAACTTTTGATGAGCTTTTTAATTGTTTAAATATATAAAAAACTTATCTGAAGATTATATGAGTTAATCAAGGGGCATAGCATCTGTTAACTACCACCTTGTAAAAGGGGTGAAGTGTTTACAGGTGGTAGTCATCGGATAATTTTAAAAATACTTTATATTAAGAAAACCAACCTCTCCTAGAAGAGGTTGGTTTTCTTAATATTTATAACTTTTAACATTTTCAAATATTGACACATTTAGTTCTTTGTCATCTACTACCTTTTTATATGAACATATAAATTCATTCAATTCAGAATCACTTAAATTCACTTTACCTTCGCTTTTTATAATAATATTATTTTCATTTAGCATTATCTCTACATTATTTAAAGAGTTTTTTATAGAATACAAAGAGAAATTTTCAATTTTTATTTTCCCATTATATTTTTCCTGAAAACTAATATTTTTTCTCATATTTTCATAATCTAAGTTCATATTAAGACTTGATGTATCAACACCTAATCCTTTCATTTGCTCAGTTATATTATCCATATCAAATCCATATCTCTTCATCATTTCTTTTTGTATATTAAAAAACTTCTCTTGAGATATATTGTTTTCAGCCATGTATTTATTTGTTTTTTCATATAAATCTTTTATAGTTATTTGACCCTGAGATAATGAATAATATAAATCATATATGTATGCCTCAAACTTGTCTACATCCTTATCTCTAGCCCTATTTTTAAGCTGATTAAAATCTATAATATCCATAATAATCTCTCCTTACTACTAAAATTTATTTTTAATTAAACTGATTTATTTAAGATTGATAAGAAATCTTCTGGTTTAACTTTAGATAATAGATTCATATAATCTAAATATCTAAATAATAATTCACTTAGTTCTTCTTTACAACATTTTCTATTTAAATTATTTATAAACTCCTCTATATCTTCTATATTAAGCTTATCATTAAATATAGATAAAATTTTAAGAGATAACATTTTGGTGTAAATATCTTTTTTTTCTTGCCACTGTGTGAAATCCTCTATATCCTCATTAACCAAATCTATTACCTTTTCTATTGCATCATTAATTTTATCTAAATTATCATCATATATAAAGTCAATTGAATCTAATCTATTAAAACTATCTGCAATAATGTTCATAAAACATTCTTTTACATTTAAAGCTTCATCATCTGTGAAACCAATTGGCAATTTCAAAAATCCCTCATTGCAATAAAATCTATTTCTTAGGAAACTAATAAAATTTTCAAGATCCTCACAGTTATTTCCTTCTTCTATTGTGAATAATATTCTAAAAAACAAATTCCATTGAAATTCTTCATTTATTGACTCTACTAGAAGTTCTCCTATAGATTTCGAAAAATTATCCTTAAATTCTATTGCTCTTTCAAATTTTATTTCTTTGTCAAATTCAATTTCGTTTTGTGATATTTCATTTAACCTAGAAATTGTTTTTGTTATAGTGGACACATACTCCTCAACATACTCAACATTATTTGTTCTAAATATATATTTCATAATAGTGTCACATGGTTTTTTAAAATCTACTACAAACCCTATACTATTTTTCATTCTAGTAGAAAATATATCATAAATTATTTTTGATAATAATTTTTCAGATTGATTTTTCCTTATTTGTGGATTCATAGTGTTTTGATTGTTAAATTGATTAAAAATTATAAGCAGTTGGTTATCTATCATTGACAAGTTTTTCTTTATAGACCCCATAATATCCTTTAAAAATGTATCACCTAACATATAATTATAATTTTTATATATTATTTTATGTTCTATCTCTCCCCAAAATATATTAACCAAAGATTTTATTTGAAGTTCAAAATTTATTGACATATCATTAACTTCATATTTTCCGTCAATTCTATAAATTTTAAATCCATTTTTTTGTTTTTGAGGTTGTTTTCCTCTTAAATCTAATCTTATATTAGGTGTCAATGCATTATAATATAATCCATCATCATATATTTTGTTAAAGTACTTTCTTATAATTTTATATATATTAGCTTCATCGTCTACAAATCTACATTCTAATCTTATCCCTATTAAATCAGATAAATTAGATAATAACTCCTCTGGTGTCTTGTACTTATTGTAGTAATTATTTCTTAATATCTTTTCTTTTAAACTACCCTTAGTTTTAACTCTGGAATTTACATTTAAGTATCCTTCATTTTTCTCAATTATTAGTTGCTCAAAAAATATTGACAGGTCATCTGATGCTGTTTCTAAAGCATCTTTAGAATTCTCCAAAACGCCTATAACCTCATCAATAAACTTAAACATTTTTAATGACATAGTAATCCTCCTAGTTGCAGTTATTCCTGTTGTTTAAGCATATTCTCCTCTATACCTAGTATATCTTTTTAAAAACACTAATTCAACTTATTGTATAAAACTTAATATATAATTAATTACTTTTAAAATTAAAAGCCCTAATGAATATCATTAAGGCTTTCTTAAAACTTTAAATTAAATATATAAATATTATCTTTTTAAATAGTTTTTTTCATAATTATTATAAAGTAATACTGCTATTAAGGTAAATATAACTGGTCCTCCAATCATCCATATAGTTGATGCCATATCACCATTTATAGCTGGCTCTATTATTGTAAATAGATTAGCAAATCCAACGGTTAATGTAACTATTACAGATGCAATTAATGCTGTTGAATAACTATTATAAACTTCAAATGGTTTCTTTATGCTGTCTTTCTTCTTAAATTTAGGAAATGCAACTGCTAAAAATAAATATGGTATAGTCATTGCAACGTTTGTCATAAGCACTAGCTTTTTAAAGAACTCTGAAGCTCCTTCTCCACCAAATGATACTAGGAATATCATTATACACACTATAAAAGCTTGAACTATCATTGCAACTCTTGGCATACCATCTTCTATTTCCCCTATTTTACCTGGCCATAACTCCTTTGGAGTTCCCTCTATTAATTGTTTTAATGGTGCATATGTTAATGTAAAGAATGCTCCACTTAATGCAAGGAACATGGATATACCAACAAATCTAGCTACCCATACACCCATACTTAATGATGCTGTTTGAGTTAACCCTAACCCTAAGCCTATCTCAACACCTAAGTTCTTCATCATTACATAGGCAACATTACCCATATGAACTGTATTGAAAGAAAGAACTTCTCCCCAATTAACAAATATACCACAAAGGAATATTCCAAGTGCATATCCAACAGATATAATTATTGCAGCTATTTTTAAACCTTTTGGAAATATTACTTCTGCATTTTCAGTTTCATCCACAACTCCACCAACAACTTCTATTCCACCAAATGCAAATATAGCAAAAACTAAAAATGATAACACTGATATAGATGATTGATACTGTGGATTTGGTGATTGTACAAATGAAGACACTGATGTTATAGGCTGTGCTAATTGTCCTTTATTAGCTATTAAAACAACCATAGCTCCAACTAACAAAAGAATATTTAAGAATGATACAGCTATTCCACCTATAGATGTTACTTTTGTTATCTTTTCTAACCCTTTTGAAGCTGTAATTGTAACAAATATTATCCATATTATTCCTAAAACACCTAATGTTTGAGTTGAATTTAATCCAAACAAGGACCAAGATGCTGTATTATCTGATCCAAATATAGCATTTGAAAAAGGTATCCATATACTTGAAGAAACGTTAACCATCCAAACTACATAAGATGCATACCACATAAATGTTCCTATAAATGCATATTTAGATCCAACAGATTTCTCCATCCATGAATAAATACCACCCTTTTCACTTTTAAAAGCAGCCCCATATTCTGCCATCATAAATGCATATGGTATAAAAAATGTTATTGCAGAAAGTATGTACCATGGAATAGCACCATATCCCATTAAGTAATATGATCTTGGCATGTTAGCAAACCCAAATACTGATGTAAATATCATTAATATTAAAGGTACTAATGTTAACTTTTTATTCTTTTGTTCATTTACAGACATTTCTCTTCCTCCTATGTATGCTTTTAAAAATATGAGTATAACTATACATAAACATACAATAAAAATAATATAAATTTTTAATAGTCATACTTTCATATATAATATATGAAAGGTATTATTTATTAATTTTTACTTTTATAATGTTTAGTTTGTTATTTTTTTTAGTTTTTATACCTATAATTTCTATATGTTTATAGCCATACAAAAAAATAAAAACCAAGGAAATAAATTTCCTTGGTTTTTCATTAAATCGTATTAAGCTACGTTATCTTTCTTACTTACAAGATTTTTCTTTTCATAATTTCCAAATAACAATAATGCTATTAATGTAAAGACAATTGGTCCAGCTATCATCCATATAGTATCACCATAATTTCCTTCAATCGTTGGTTTTATTATGGTAAATATATTAGCAAATCCAACTACTAAACTAACTACAACTGCTGCAATTACTGCACTTTTTTCGCTCTTATAAGCTTCGAAAGGTTTTACTATATCCTTATTTTTCTTGAATCCTATGAAAGCAAGTGATAAGAATATATAAGGTATTGTCATTGCAACGTTAGTCATAAGTATTAGTTTTGAGAAGAATTCAGTAGCACCTTGTCCACCAAATGATACTAAACCTATCATTGCACAAACTATTATTGCTTGAATTTTCATGGCGTTCTTTGGCATTCCATCTTCTATTTTGCCCATTTTTCCTGGCCAAATTTCTTTTGGTGATCCTTCTATTAATTGCTTTAATGGCGCATAAGATAATGTGAAGAATGCTCCAGTTAATGCAAGGAACATTGATAATCCAACAAATCTAGCAACCCAAGCTCCTATAGTTAAAGCTGTTGCTTCTCCTAATCCAAAGCCCATACCTATTTTATATCCTAATTGTTGCATCATTACATATGCAACATTACCCATATGAACTTCTTTTCCTGCAAGTGATCCAGCCCAGTTAACAAATATACCACAAAGGAATATTCCTATAGCATAACCTACACAGATTATAATTGCTGACATTTTTAATCCTTTTGGGAATGTAGTTTCAGCATTTTCTGTTTGGTCAACAACTCCACCAACAACTTCTATTCCCCCGAATGAAAATATAGCAAAAACTACAAATGATAACATTCCAAGTGTACTTTGATAAGCAGGGTTAGGTGAATCTACTAGTGATGCAGCTGATACTATTGGTTCAGCTAACTTTCCACCATTACATGCTAGTACAACTATGGCACCTACTAATAAAACAACATTCAGTAATGCAACTGCAGTTCCTCCAACAGATGTTACCTTAGTTATTTTCTCTAATCCTTTAGAAGCAGTAACTGTAACAAATATTATCCATAAAATTCCTAATACTCCTAAAGTTTGAGTTGTGTTTAGTCCAAATAAAGACCAAGCTTGTGTAGTATCTTTTCCCATTATTGCGTTTGATGCTGGTATCCATATACTAGCTGAAACGTTTACCATCCATATTATGTATGAAGCATACCACATAAATGTTCCTACAAAAGCATATTTAGCTCCAACAGATTTTTCCATCCAAGAGTATATTCCACCCTTTTCACTTTTAAATGCTGCTCCATATTCTGCCATCATAAATGCATATGGAATGAAAAATAATAGTCCTGAGAATATGAACCATGGAATAGCACCATATCCCATTAAGTAATATGATCTTGGCATGTTAGCAAATCCAAATACTGATGTAAATATCATTAGTATTAATGGCACTAACGTTAGTTTTTTAGTTTTTTCTCCATTTGAAGACATCTTTTTTCCCCCTAATTCAATGTTTAATTTTATGTTTCTATATATAAGTATACATAATGCACCAATAAAATCAATGTTTTTACTTTTTGTTATTTTTATTATTTTCAATAAAAACGACACATTATTAATAGTTAAACTTGATTTTTATTATTTAATGAAAATTTTCTTGCATTTCCTATTAAATAATAGATAAATTCTTGATTTTTTTTGAAATATATCATAAAAATTTAGTTGATTTTTAATAATCTTGTGATATAATTCACAATTTTTGTATATTTTTGTAATTTTGTACGTGATTATAAATTTTCATCTCAATTTTAAATACACCACCACTTTAAAGGTTACAACATTATCTATTACCCCTTATTCCATACCCTTTTATTGATAAAAATTTATTATTATTTATTTATACATTGTTAAAATTTAATTTAATTAAAAATATTTTTCTTTTGCCAAATTTTATTCTTTTTATTTTAGATTTTAATAATTTTTCATTCAATATTGCAATTATTGTTTCATTTACTTAACATTGTCCTTATCTGCTTCTTTTTTATTATATATTAATTATGTATACTAGATTACCCTAAAAATATATTTCACTAACCATACTAGCTTAATTTTAACCATGCTATAATTTAATTTAAACATACTAATACGTTTAAATTAAATATTATTATGAACTTCCTATTTCTATACGTATTACCTATTTTTTTATATCCCTTATTATATCTATAGGATTTTTACTTTTAACTACTTTAACTTTTAAGTAAAAATTGTATATTACTTTTCATGTTTCATTTAAATCTTTCACACTGCTCCTACTTTTTACTATTAAGAATGTATAATATTTATTTCTATATTATGTATGTTTCATTAAAATTTGTTATAAATATAACAAAGAAACTTATTTGAGTTTATCAAATAAGTTTCTTATTAATTATTTTACATATTTATGATGTAATATCTCATGAGCCTTACCCTTGCCTGGCATACCCATGTAACCTTCATACATCTTAATTAAAGCCCCATTTTCATGAGATTTTCTTTTCTTAAGAACCTTATCTTGATTATATAATACAGACGCTCTTACTTGTCTTATATTTATGTTTTCCCTATCCTTGGCACTAACATGTGGTTGACCACCACCATCAACACAACCTCCAGAACATGCCATAACCTCTATAAAATGATATTTCTTACTTTGAATTTTCCCTGATTTTATAAATTCAAATACATTTGCTGCTCCATTTATTACTGCCATATTATATTCTTTTCCATCTATTTCAACTGTAGCTTCTTTTATTTCATTTAATCCCCTTACTTGTTTATATTCTATATTTTCAAGTTCTTTTCCCTCTATAAATTCCTTAGCACTTCTTATTGCTGCTTCACATACCCCACCAGTAGCTCCAAATATGGCTCCCGCTCCTGTGTATTCTCCCATAGAAGGATCAACCTCACTATCCTCTAGTTTTGCGAAATCTATTTTTGCATCCTTTATAATTTTTGCAAGTTCTCTAGTTGTTATAACAGCATCTATATCCCTTAACCCGTTAGTTTCCATTTCTATTCTATCCGCTTCATATTTCTTAGCTGTACAAGGCATTATTGTTACTGTAAAAACACTTTCTGGATTTAAATTTTCTACACTTGGATAATAAGTTTTGCTTGCAGCTCCAAATATTTGTTGAGGAGATTTAACTGTTGATATATTATTTAAGAACTCTGGATAATAATTTTCAACTTGTCTTACCCAAGCTGGGCAGCACGATGTAAACATTGGAAATGGTCCATTGTTTTTTATTCTTTCAGCCAACTCTGTTGCCTCTTCCATTATTGTCATATCAGCCCCAAAATTTATATCAAATATTTTATCAAATCCTAACATTCTTAATGCTGTATAAAGCTTTCCTGTTACGTCTACTCCATATCCCATCCTAAACTCTTCACCCATAGCAGTCCTAATAGATGGCGCAATAGCAACTATAACGTGCTTTTCAGGATTTCCCAAAGCATTTTTAACTCTATCCATATGAGTTTTTTCTGACAAAGCATCAACAGGGCATGCCGCTACGCATTGTCCACATAATAAACAATTTGTTTCATCAAAACATTTTAATCCTTCAGTACCTATAACTTTGTCTTGTCCCTTTTGAATAAATTGTATGGTGCATGTACCTGTTTTTTTCTCACAGGCTCCTACGCACCTACCACACTTAACACATTTTGTTCTATCTATAACTAAAGATTTACTTCTATCATCTATGTATTCTGTTTTATTGGTTACTATAAATGGTTTGCTAGCTCTAGCCTTATGTTTTATAATAAGTTTTAAAAATTCGCATGTTTCTCTTCTTTTGCATGGTCCACATTTGAATTCATGACTATCCAAAAGTACAGATAGTTTATTCTTTATTGAATCTTCTACTCTTTCACTATTAGTAGTAATAACCATGTCTTCTTCTACCACTGTATTACATGCCATTACTAAATCATCATATCCTTCTATTTCAACCACACATATTCCACAATTTCCAACATCGTTACAATCCTTTAAAAAACAAAGAGTTGATATATCTATTCCATTTTCTCTTGCTGCTTTTAATATTGTCGTATTATTTTCAACCTCTATGTTTTTGTTGTTTATTATAATTCTTACCATAACATCCTCCTATGTGTGCACCATTATCCATTAAGTCATCACGAAATCGACATTTTAAATTCTAGCACAGGTTTTTAAAAATATCATTATTAATCCACTTCTATTATTATTAAATATTGCTAATTTAAATGTTTTAATCTTCCGCATACTGTTTCACATAGGTATTTTTCTCATGGATGCATTAATAGTACCTTATATTAATATAATTTTTTGTTGTAAAATCAAGAAGAAAGTTTTTACATTTCATTATATAAGTTCTAACTTAGAAAATTCATAATTTTCTAAGTTACCTTGTTAGGAATTATCAAAATCACAATTTAAATTCAAATGAATAAACTTTTTTAGAATTTATATATCTATGATTTTCAAGAAAACAAAAAGGTATATTTTCATATGTATTTTCCATTGATACAATATAAAAATATACCTTTAATATTATCTTTTCAAGATTTCTCCAGTTAATGTTTTCATATCCTTTAATGAATATTGATATCCAACTTTTAGATTATCACTTTTACTTTTCCCCATATCCTCAACCCCCATAAGCGGCTGAAATTCTTTTCTTGTTTTCTTTGTTTTTAATATTAGTATTTCATTATCGTTATACTTTAAAACTTCTTTTCTTGATATGGATATTATACAATTACATTTCAGACATTTATACCTAAACCTTACTCCTTGAAAAGTAAACTGTTGCTCATGTAACCATTCTGTCTTATTTAAGCACATAGGACATATTGGTAAATTACTATTTATAAATTTTTCAGGAAGTGCCCCTATAAATAACCTTTTCTTTCCAAATGCCATATATTACTCCTCCTTATGGTGCTATTATTTTAAATTCAACTTTGCTAAGGCTTCTGCAAGAGCTGAGTTTACTGGTTCATCATTTTCTTTTTGTATTTTCTTTATATATTTCTGAGCCTCTTTTTTAGATACATTTTGAGATTCTTTTTTCTTTCTTTCATTAAATGAATTTAATTTTTCTCTATATCCACAACCACAAACAAATATCCTTCCATCTCCCTCACCACGAAGTTCTAATTTCTTATGGCAATTTGGACATCTTGAATTTGTTACCATTGCTAAATTCTTTCTTTCTCCACATTGTCTGTCCTGACATACAAGCATTCTTCCTTTTTTTGTGTTTACCTGAAGCATTTTTTTGCCGCATTTTGGACATTTCTCTCCAGTTACATTTTCATGAATAAATTTTTCTCCACTATTTTTTATTTCATTTACTATAACTTTTGAATATTCTTTCATATCATTTATGAAAACATTTTTATTAAGTTTTCCTTTAGATATATTATTAAGTTTTTGTTCCCATTTAGCCGTAAGTTCTGGAGATTTTAAATCCCTTGGAACAAGATTCAATAGTTGGCTTCCTTTAGATGTTATATATATATCCTTACCTTTCTTTTCAAGTAAGAAAGTATTGAATAATTTTTCAATAATATCAGCTCTTGTAGCTACTGTTCCAAGTCCACCAGTTTCCCCTAGAGTTTTAGCCAATTCATTATTGCTACTTTCCATATATTTCGCAGGATTTTCCATAGCAGATAAAAGAGTACCTTCATTAAACGGTGCTGGTGGCTTAGTTTCTCCACTAGTCTCTTTTATATTAATAACCTTTAATATTTGTCCCTTAGTTACATCAGGTAGTAATTGATTTTCTTTACTATCCTCACCATGCTCTTCTTTAGAATATATTTCTTTAAACCCTAATGATATTATTCTTTTTCCTTTTGCTTTAAATACTTCTTCTCCAATTTCAGCTTTCAATGTAATTTCTTCATACTCACATGGTTTGCTTAAAACTGCTAAAAATCTTTTTATAACTAGATCATAAATTTTTCTTTCCTTATCTCCTAATTTACTCAAAACAATGCTTTCTTCTGTTGGAATTATAGCGTGGTGATCTGATACTTTACTATTATCCACAAAAGACTTACTTCCTTTTATAGTTCCTTTTAATATATTCATTGCAACTTTAGAATATGGACCTGTCATACAAACTTTTACTCTATCTTTTAATGTGTCTACCATATCATCTGTTAAATATCTTGAATCTGTTCTTGGATAAGTAAGAACCTTATAATTTTCATATAGTCTTTGCATTATTGATAAAGTTTCTTTTGCAGAGTATCCAAAAATTCTATTTGCATCTCTTTGAAGTTCTGTTAAATCATAAAGCTTTGGTGCATATTCCTTTTTCATGGATTTATTTAGTTCCTTAACTATTGCATCCTTTGACTTTATATTTTTCAAACTATCTTCTACTTCTTTTTTATTAAATGTTTTTGTATCATTGTTTCTTTTATTTTGCCACGTTAACCTCATTCCCTTAACATCTGCACTTATTCCATAATAAGTTTTTGGCTTAAAATTCTTTATTTCATCTTCTCTCTTAGCTATCATTGCTAAAGTAGGTGTTTGAACTCTTCCACAAGAAAGACTTGTATTATATTTACAAGTTAATGCCCTTGTTGCATTTATTCCTATTACCCAATCAGCCTCTGCCCTAGCTACAGCTGAATAATATAAATTTTCATATTCTTTTCCTGGTTTTAATTTACTGAATCCTTCTTTTATTGCTTTGTCCGTAACAGAGGATATCCATAGTCTTTTTAATGGCTTTCTGTTATGTACCTTGTCTAGTATCCATCTTGCCACAAGTTCCCCTTCACGTCCTGCATCAGTAGCTATAACTATCTCACTAACATCATTTCTATTTATTTGTTCCTTTACAGCACTAAACTGTTTTCCACTAGATTTTATAACAACGATCTTAAATCTATCTGGAATCATTGGCAATGTTTCCATTTCCCAATTTTTAAATCTATCATCATATGCTTCTGGGTTTGCTAAAGTAACTAAATGTCCTAATGCCCACGTTACAATATATTTATCTCCTTCAAGACACCCATTGCCTTTTTTATTACATCTCAAAACTCTAGCTAAGTCTCTTCCTACTGAAGGTTTTTCAGCTAAAACTAATATTTTACTCATATTAATATCCTTTCAGTCTTCTCTTAAATTATTTTTCTTCCTTTATTTTATCAATTCCATTAACTTCTATAAGCTCACTTTTAGAAAATCCATTTTTAAAGCATCTTATTTGTTTATAATTAATTCCATTCATCTTGAAATCCAAAACATCTATTCTATCACCTTTATATGTAACAGGCTCTGTATTTCCTTTTAAATAAACATTAACTTCCATAGTGTAACTCCTCCTATGCTTATCTTAGGCACATGAAAGAAAATAACAAGTCAAAGATGCCATGTATATTTTGTGTCAGACAAGAAAGTGATATTAGTTCATAGCATAGACTATGGGCTAATATGGCTGACACAGTATGGCACAAAATAGACTAGCATACTGACTTGTTATTTTTTTTGAATGTGCCTTATTGCCACTAATAATATATAGATATTTAAATTATATCACTAAAACCATTTTTTTAGCTAAAAAAGTGCATATTAAAATAAATGGATGTGTAAAATTTATCTTACACATCCTAATTATCTTATATTAAAATCTTATTTTTTCTTACTTCCTTTGTTTTTAGTATCCTTTTTACCAGTATTTTTTTTAGTTGATCCACTTTTACTTTTGCCCTTGTCTGGCATATCTCCATCCCCCTAATAACATATATTAATAGTTAATATTATGCTCTTAAAGGTTTCAATATGACTAAAGACTATCTAATCTTCTGAAATTTTACCATTAGCTACTATAAGCTTTGGTATATCTAATCCTAGTTTATCTTCAAATTTCTTTATTATTTTTTCTTCTTTTGGATCTATTAAGGAATATGCTACTCCTAAATTTCCCGCTCTACCAACTCTACCAACTCTATGTATATAGTCCTTAGAATCTTCTGGCATATTTAAGTTTATAACATGAGTCATACCTTTTATATCTAATCCCCTAGCCGCTATGTCTGTTGCTATTAATAATGTAGCCTTACCTTTTCTAAAATTATCCAAGGCCTTTTTTCTATCATCTCTTCCATTATTACCATATAAAGCTTCTGCCTTTATCTTATGGAAGCCAAGCTTTTTTAAGGCTATTCCTACATCATAGGTATTATTTATAAATACTAAAGCCTTTTCTATCTTATCTGCATAAACTATCTTTCTTAATTCCTCTATTTTCTTTCTATTTTCCACTAAAAAATATCCATGAGTTATATCAGGGTTTACTCTATTCTCTTCTTCAACCCTTATTACTTCAGCATCATTCATTATAGATTGTGCACCTAATATTGACTCTTCCGTAAGAGTAGCTGAAAACATCATTATTTGTATATCTTCTTTTAATTGGTCTACTAATTTTTTAGTACTGTCTACATTTTTTTTATCAAAAAGCTTATCACTTTCATCCAAGACAATAGTATCTACTTTTCTAGCATCTATTTTTTTCTTTTTAATAAGATCTAAAATTCTTCCACCTGAACCAACTAATATATTAGGTTTTGATTTTAATTTATCTATTTGTCTATTTATATTTGCACTTCCTATTAGTGAAGTTGATGTAAAATCAAGATTTCCTTTTTCCCTTAATTCAACTAATGCGTTATGAATTTGAGCTACTAATTCATGAGTTGGTGCAAGAATTATACATTGTACCTCTTTTTTAGAACTATCTATATTTTGTATTATAGGCAAAAGGTACGCTAAAGTTTTGCCTGTTCCTGTTTCTGATTGAGCTACAATATTTTCTCTTCTCAATGCAACTGGTATAGCCTTCTTTTGTATTTCTGTAGGTTCAACTATTTTTAATATTTCCAATGCATTAACTATTTCTTTTTCAAGTCCTAAACTATTAAATTTATTTTCCATTTATATCCCTCTTCTTCTTTACACTCTATGTAAACTTAATCTTATATTTTTCCATTTTTATTATATGTATATATTTATATTAATAATCAATTTTATCAGTTGTTTTTTTACTTGTCAAAATTAATTATTTAGATTAAAAGTTGTTACACCTCACTCTAATTGAAATCGAGATTTTACAATTTACAATTAAAACTTGTAGACTTTCTAAATATGAAGTTGAACTTTATGGTTGAAAATCACAGGTTTTCTTGAAAATATTTTTTATTTCAGAAATCTTCCTAATAAGGTTTCATACTTCATTCTGAATTTAAAAATCTCTCTAATTATAGAATTTTCTCAATTTTTCAGACTTAAAAAATTCTATACTTTCTTATACATTAAAAAAGACTATAAGAGAAACTCCTATAGTCATAAAATTCTTAATAATGATTATCTTTCAAATCTTCTATTGCTTTGAGCTTTTTTAGCTTTTCTACAATCTAAACATCTCTTAGGCTCGTTATCGAATCCTTTTTCTTTGTAGAATTCTTGCTCTCCTGCAGTAAATACAAATTCATTTCCACAATCAACACATACTAAAGTCTTATCTTCCATTTTATATTCCTCCATTTTATAAGATTTAAAGTTTAATAATTTATTTCCAAAATAGAGGAAATATTACTATCTTTAATCTTCTCAAATTTATTTTTATTACTTGTTCAGAATACCATATTATAGTTAACTTTGCAACCTATATTTTTACTTTTATCTATACAAAATTCCCCAATATTAAACTTCATTACTTTTAAATCCTAGTACACATGCAAATTCTTTAAAATGCTTTGCTTTATCATTATTTCCATTTAACTCTTCTATCTTTCCTATAAGATAATATACTTCTCCACAATCATCCCTTATATTAAGACTCTTTTTCAAAATATCATGTGCCTTAGTTAAATCTCCCTTTTCAATAAGCTTTTTAGCTGATACAATATAAAAGTTTATATTTGTTCTAAGATGTTCTTTTTCTAATACTTCAGCCAATACCCCTTTTACTCTCTTTGTTGTAAATGGTTTTTGAAGATATGCTGATGCACCATACTTAGTGCATTCAACTCCATTTTTAACTGTTCCAAATGCAGTCATTATTATTACAATAATATTTTTATTATATCTTTTTATCATCTTTAAAAGCTCTGTACCATTTACTTCTGGCATTTTTATGTCGCTAAATACTATATCTATTTCTTCTCTCTCTATTATATTCATAGCTTCCTTTGCACATGAAGCTTCAAAAACAGTATAACCTTCTACTTCAAGACAAGTTTTTAACATTTCGCGTATATTTTTTACATCATCAACAATTAATACTCTACGTTTCTTCATTTATATCTCCTCCAATAGGCAATATTATTCTAAATAAACTACCTTCTCCTAATTTGCTTTCACACTCTATACATCCTTTATGTAATTCTATAAGTTCCTTTGATAAAGCTAATCCAAGGCCTGTGCCCTCAGTATCATCTACGCCTCTATAAAACTTATCAAATATTTTAGGATGATCTTCTTTAGATATACCTATACCATTATCTTTAACATCTACTTCTATATTATTTTTATCTTTTCTAACTGTTACTTTTACAGTTGCTTCATTGTTTGAATATTTAATCGCATTAGAAAGAAGATTATTTATAACCCACCCTAGTTTTTCCATATCTCCCGTAATTCTAGGTATATCTTCATCATATTCTGTTAATATTTTTATTTCTTTGCTATCAGCTAGGGTGTAAAAGCCATCTAAGCATCCTTCTATTAGTTGTATTATTGAGAAGCTATCTATATTCAATAAATTATTATAGGATTCTATTTCATGTATTCTCAAAAAGTTATTTATAAGTGTTAATATTTTGTCACCATCATCACTTATAGTTTTTACTATTTTTTTATAATTGTTATCTATATCACTTTCCTCTAATATAGAGGCCCCCATAATTAAAGATGTTAAAGGAGTTTTTATTTCATGAGATAAAGATGATATAAATTCTTGTTTCATTGTTTCAACTCTTTTAATTTCTGTTATATTATGGAAATACACTATTAACCCTCTTCTTTTCTTATCTATATCCATGAAATAACATAAAGTTACATCATAAGTTGTATTTTCTATTGATATAATCTTCGAAGCCTTATCTTCCCCATATTTAATAAATGAGGATATGCAATCGAAAAGCTCTCCATTAGTTATGGCTTCTAATATGTGTCTATTCCTTACAATACTAAGAGATAATTTAAATTCCTTCTCGCAGCAATCATTTAAAGATACTATTCTAAAATTTTCATCTAAAACTATAATAGGATCTGAAATACTTTCTACTATAGCCTCTGATTTGTTTTTTTCCTCCATAATTTTTCCTAAAGTTGAGTTTTTGAATTCATTTATTTTTTCATTCATTTTATTAAATTCTTTTGCTAAAAGTCCTACCTCATCATCAGAAAGAACACGGGTTTTATGTAAAAAACCACTTTGCTTAGAATTTATAATATCTTCTTTAAGAATAACTATAGGTTCTAAAAATTTATTTATATATCTTATAAATATATTTATAGTAAATATCATCAGTATTATTGATAAAAAAACCATTGTATACATAGATAAATCTACTCGATCTTTTAAATTTTGCTGCTTATTTAATAATCCTTCTTCATTTAAATTCTCTATATATTTTAAATTTTCCTTTAACGACATATATTGAGGTTGAACTTCCTTCATGTAAATTGTCAAGTTTTCCTCTGCTGATCTATCCTCGCCTTTAAAAACCTTAACTGCTTTCTCCATAAAAGTATCATAGTCAGTTCTTACATTATTATTCCCATTGCTTTCACCTTTCTCTGTAATATTATTGCTCTGAAAGATATATTGCTTATAAAACTCTCCGTTTAAAATGTAAAAATCTTTTCTATATTCATCCTTTTTGGTATTAATAAAATTCACAATATTTGTGTTTTGTTTATCTACTATTGTCGCCATAGCACTTGTAGCACCAATAGATGAATAATTATCTGCCATTAATGTATCTGTAGTACTTTTTATTCTCAACAGATTATATATAGATACTGATACTATAATAAAGATAACTCCAAACATTGTAGAAAATAGAAAGAAAAACTTTTGTTTTAATCCTCTTTTCATAACCTGTCCCCCCCTCCTTATATAATATATTTTTAAATGTTTTCTCTCAACTTTATATTGATATGAAATTTAGAGAATTTTTCTCCTATATTAAATAAATAAAAAGTAACTTCTCTACATTAGCTATTAAGCTAAGTTTTTAGTGAAAATTAACTTACAAGAAAAGCTTGCTTATAAAAAACTTATTAAAAGCAAACCTTAAATTAAAGTTATTTTAAAATTACATCTCTAATAAACAAGTTATTTTTATTAGCTAAATCATGATAAACTTCCATATCTTTAGGATTATTAAAAAATACTGGAAAAGACAATTCATAATTACCCCATATAGCCATTGGAATTTCATTAAAATATATAGTACAAAAATGAAGTTCCCTTGTTGATAGTCTCGTTACAAATGAAATTAATTCCTCATACTCTAGTAAAAAATATACAGTTTCAGTGTTCAAGTTTCTTAGATGGTCTATAAATATTATTTTATCCTCATAATCTAAATGTTGTAAAATTTTAAGACATCCTTCATTATCTATTTCTTTCAGATAGAAATCAACAACTACTGGTTTATTTTTATTTAGATTATATACTGATTTCATAAAATTAATATATTTATCTTCATTACTTACATTATAACTACAAACCTGCCCTACATTTAATTCTTTTGCTTCTTTCAAACTTAAACAATGATCCTGAGTATCTAAAATACCACTGCTATAATTATCAAAAGCATAGTCTATATTTTTTATTGGTGTTTTTACTATTTCTAAAAACTTCTCATAACTTATAGGTTTCATTAATTTACTCACTAAAATCATTCCTTTATATTATACTTTCATATTATTAATACTTTCTTTTCATTATAATTATAACTGGAAATTCATATTATACAATCTGTTTTTCTTCTATTTCATCTTTAAACATAATAGTAGGCCTAAATGCTTTTTGTGATGAATATATTCCACCATTCCCTGAGAAAAAATAACTTATAATACATACTATAAATACATACTCTAAATTATTAACTCCGAATAATTCTATTCCCATTATAAAGGAAGCTACTGGAGTATTGGTACAACCACAAAATACTCCTATCATTCCAAGTCCTGCTATAAAAGATATTGGTAAGTTTATAAAAGGAGCTATGAAATTTCCAAGTGTCGCTCCTATTACAAACAATGGAGTAACTTCCCCTCCTTGAAACCCTGCTGAAAGAGTTAATGATGTAAAAATTGTTTTCCATAAAAATGCACTATTAGGTATTTCATGTGTAAAAGAATTACTTAACAAATCTAAACTTAGCCCTAAATATATTCTATTTCCTACTATGAATGTTAATAAAATTATTATTATTCCTCCAATAAAACTCTTTACACTGCTACTATGAAATAATTTAGATAATAGTTTTTTCAAATAATGAGTTAATGATGAAAACACTCTACTCATTAACCCAAATGCTATGGCACATAATACTATCTTTATAAATAATGAATAGCTAGGTGTCATTCTTTCCCCCATATTATAGTGACTATGGGACACATTAAATAGCATAGTGGTAAAATTCGCTGTGAAACTTGCTACAACGCAAGGTATTAATGCTTCGTGCTTCATTACACCTATTGCTGCTACTTCTAGACCAAATATAGTTCCTGCTATAGGTGTTCCAAAAACAGCACTAAATCCACTACTTACTCCACTAACAATTAGAATTCTATAATCTATATTATTTAGTTTAAATACTCTTCCTATAAACCCACTTATACTAGCACCAATTTGTACCCCAGTTCCCTCTCGTCCTGCTGATCCACCAAATAAATGGGTTATAAATGTTCCAAATAATACAAGTGGAGCCATTCTTAAAGGAATGTTTTCTTCACCATCATTTATAGCTTCTATTACAAGATTATTGCCTTTTATGGAGTTTTTCCCTATTTTAACATATAAGTAACTCACAAAAGCCCCGCCTAAAGGCAATAAATATAATAACCACTGATTTTCTTCTCTTAATTTTGTTCCCAAAACAAGACTATTTAAAAATAATGCTATAAAACATCCTACAATGACCCCAGATATCCCTCCTAAAGTCACCCATTTAACAAATTTATTAATAATGTTTTTATATTCCTTTGCCATAAAAATATTATTAATACTTTTTTTAAACTCACTCACTTTAATACCTCCAATTCTAATTAAGAATTGACAGTTTACAATTGACAATTGCGATTAAAAATCACAGGTTTTCTTAAAAAATATTTTCATTATAGAAATCCTCTGTAAGAAGATTCCATCCTTAACTTCCCACTTATCACTTGCAACTTGTCACCAATTAAAAACCTCTTTAACTCTAGGTTTTATCAGTACTTTAGAACCAAATTTTTTTTACCTTTCTTTACATTAAAAAAAGCTCCTACAAGTATACTAATACCCTTAGTTAACTTGTAGGAGTCATTAGCTAAAATTAGCAGTTAAGGTGAACTCCATCACCTAATTTAATTATATATATGTTTTTTAGAATAAATCAAGCTCTATTACATATTGCATTGTTCTATTTCTATAATATAATCTCCACAATTCTCACATATCATTATACTTACAATATAACTATTATCAACCTTACCTTTTTTATATATTCCACTGTAGCTATTTTCTTCATAATCATTTGATATACTACTTGTAATGTAGTTATTATCTTTAGTAAAAATATAAAAATGGTATTCTAAAAATGGAAACACTTTCTTTCTTTGTTCTTTTCCATGAAGGCACACTTCGCAAGGTTCTGCATAATATTCTAATCCAAAATTTATGTTTTCTGCTTTGTTTAATAAATCTAATATGTTTAAAACCTCAATATTATTTATAGGTGTTTCTTCATCATTAAAAAAACATTCACATTTTTCTTCTATAAGATCATATTCTTTATCTTTAAATATAAATTTATAATTCATTTTTTCCTCCCTATGGTATTGTATTTTATTTCATAAATATATTATGATATTATGTATTATTTTAGAAATCTTTCTAAGAAGATTTTATCATTAACTTGTCACACAAATACGCTTTCTCCATTCAACTTTCAACTAAAAACAACTATGTATTTTTAATGTTTCTAAAAATTATCAACATATTTGGCTTTATTATAAATTCCCCTTTTTCTTTACCATATATTATATATTAATAACACATATATGATTTGATTTCAAGAAATTCTTAAGTTCCATAATTTCAACTTCATAAATATTTTTACATATTAGTCAAAACTTAAAGAAGCTAGACCCCATTGTGATTTAAGTGAAAACTTTGAATACAAAGTGGCTAAAGGAGATAAAGCACAAAATGAAAATTGTATTAGATTCTTAGAACCAATGATTAAAACTGCTATCTTATTGAAGATACTACATCTTCAGATGAAGTTGGGCTTAATAAAGAATCCTAGTAACATTTTATATCTTACTAGGATTTTTTATTAAAACATTGTTCTTAACATTCTAAGTCTTATATCATTGCTTTTTAATGTGTTTATACTATAATTTTGCTTAGTATTTTTATTAGTACTAGCTTTATTTTCTTCTTTTGTTTTTATGAAATAATTCATTTTATTTCCTTGATTTGTTATTTTTTTCAAGTAATTTGTTTTTGTTTGTGAAATCCTATCCATTTGAATTCCTTTTCCATTATATATGGAACCTGGTCTTAGTTTTGCTTCTCTGGTTTTAATCCTACTCTTATCCTCTTTATTTTTATCTTTTGTTGTTACTTTTCCTTTGTTATCTAGTGGTTTATTATTCTCTTTGAGTTTATCTATCATAGACTCCTTTGTTTTAAAATTATTATGATCAAATGATAATACTTTCATTTGTCTATAATAATCTCTAACAATTCCATTTCCCATAACTATTTCCCCCTTTTTAAATAACTAAATGTATTTTAAAGGATAAAGATTTCTAATATAGTTATCGTGGATTTTTCTACTCTCTTCATTAACTTCACCTTAAATTTACTTAGTCATCAAAAAAAGAATCAGTAAAATATACTGATTCTAGTGTTTATTCTTAAAATCTATCTACTTTGAATAAATTTAAGTTCTTATCTTCTTCTCCTAGATATAGTTTACTAAGCATACCTCCACCTAAAATAGAAAACAATATTCCATTAGCTCCATATCCTAAACAGTACCAAAGCTTTTCGTTATTAGGATCTTTCCCTAAAAAACCCATATTATCTTTTGTTGAAGCAAATGCTCCACAATATTTATATTGAACCTCAATATCTTTTATATTGGGGAACATATTTTTCAACTTATTTTCTAAAATAGAATACTTTTCTTCTGCCTTTTTCTCATTAAATATACCTGGTATGAAGCTTATATCCTCTCCGCCTATTATTATTCTATTATCATCCGTGGTTCTTAAATAGTTGTATGGATCGTTGTTATCCCTAATTAAAACTCTATTCTTCCATCCATTAAACTCACTAACTGGTTTAGTTGCTATATTAAAAGTAGTAGTTTTAGTTCCAAAATTCCTGTCTGTAAAAACTTTTGTGTTATATCCAGTTGCTACGATGACTATATTTCCTTTTACTTTATGCCCATAACATGTTTCTACTTCTACATATTCTTCAAAATAGTTTACCTTTGTAACTTCTGAGTTTTCAAAAACTTTGCCACATTTACTCTGTGAAATTTCTATTAGTTCATGGGTATATTTAAATGGATCTAATTGTGACCCACCATTTTTCCCATAAACTCCTGCCTTTAAATCAAAAGAAAAAGGATTATTACTTTCATCTATGTATTCAACATCAAATCCATTCTTTAATCTTAATTCATATTCTTGTTTCATCTCTTTTATCTCTATCTTGTTTGATGTATATAGAAGTGTATCTTTTAAAGAATATTCACAATTATTTCCGTATTTATTTATAAACTTTTCTATTTCTTTTAAAGCTTTAACACCTAGTTTGTATGCTAATACTCCATTTTCTAATGAAGTAACACTTGTTAACGCTTTTAAGTTCTCATCTAATTCATATTGCAAAAGAGAAGTAGTTATACTTGTACTTTCATGTGCTATTCTGTTCTTTTCTAAAATAACATTTTGTATATTATTTTCACTGAAATAATAGGAAAGTATTGCCCCCGTCACCCCTCCTCCAACTATTATTACATCAGTTGAAATATCCTCTGTTAAATAAGGATATTGTTTGGGTATACTGTTCAATTTTAAAAATATAGGTTCACCCTGTACATATTGTTCCATAAAAGCCTCAAACTCCTTAATAAGTAAATTTTACCTTAAAATCTAGCAGTCTTTATACTTATTATTTTATCCAAGTTAGAGTTTAATATTATTTAATTTTTATATCACATATATAATTTTACAATTGATAATATTCCTAATCTTAAAAAGTATTACAACCCAATCGTACTCAATATCAGTATAACCTCCAGTTATTGCAAAATCTAATTTAGACTTAAACTTTGTTACTTTGGTTTTCTCTATATTTCATACTCTATTTTATTATTCTCACACCATTTTTTTGCCATGTTAACATAAAAACCATCTTCAAATTCATACCAATTTTCTATTAAGTTTTCTTTCTCTAATATATTTCTAAATGTTCCAAAACCACTTATATTACTTAAAAGTTTTTGTTTTATATCTTCATTATCTAATGTATAGCAAAAATCTTCTTGTAAATTAGGCAGTTCTATTGAATCCTCATTAGGAAGCAATATAAATCTTTTATTTTTCATATCCTTAAGAACATTTATTGCACTTTTAATTTGATCTTGCATCCATTGTTCTTCTGACTTTTTTCCTGTTCTTGCAAGATTCATAGCCTCCTTACTTATTGCTTCTAACTCCATGTTTTCCTTATCAACGAAAACGTATAATTCTTCTATACAATTTTGAAAATGCTCAACTATGTATTCTAATTTAATTTTCTTCATAACTATATTTTCTCCTTTTAAAATCATTTATATTTGTAGTATTTCTAATGCTAACTCTTATAGAAGTTAATGATTAACATCTATAATTTCTCACATAAAACTTTATTCTCAATTTTATAAGCTTACTCCTTAGAATTTTCACCTAATAAACTTTAATGTTAATTTGTCTATTCTCACTAATATCATAGCATAATTCTATACACCTATAGCCTTCAATTATAACTTGTAATCTCTCAATTGTCACTTACATAAAGTTAAGAATTGAGAGTTAAAATTAAGGTTTATTTTTCTTGCAACTTGTCGCTAATAACATAGACTATACCCTTTAGCCTTATTTATTTCAATAGGATAATTTATAACTAACACTAAATTATATAAAAGGCTAAGAAAAATTTTATCTTAGCCTAAATATAAATTATAATATATTATTTCTCCTTTTCACATATACTTTCATATTCCGAATAACTTAACAAATCCTCTAACTGGTTCTTGTCATCTAATTCAATTAATATAATCCAATTATTATACGGGCTGTCATTTATCACTGCTGGATTATCTGATAAAATTTCATTGGTTAGTAAAACCTTCCCATCTAATGGTATACACACATCACATGCTATGTTAAGTCCATCAACAACAACATATGCCTCCCCTTTTTCAAACTGTTCCTCATTATCTGGTAAATCAATAAAACCTATATCTCCAAATAACTCTTGTCCATAATCCGTAATTCCTATATAGGCTTTTTTCCCTTTAACATTTACCCACTGATGATCTTCTGTATAAAATAATTTTTCTAAGTTAGTCATTTATACTCCCCCTAATTTAAAATTCAATTTATATGATGGCTAATCACTATAACATCATCTAAATCTAAGAATTACTTGATTTTTAAAGTTATTCTTTACATTGTAGTTTGTTATAAATATATAAGGTAGTTTAGGAAAATATACTTGTATTTTTATAAACTACCTTATATATTTTTAAATAAGGCACATGAAAGAAAATAACAAGTCCAAGATGCCATGTCTATTTCTTTTGAATTTGTGTTTTATTTTTGTATAATGAGTTTAAAAACGAAGCTTATTAAATAAATTCTTCGAGTCAATTTGCAGACTACTTTCTCCTATAATGTAATTGTCTTTTAATCTATATTTCTCATTATAATAAAAGGGATATGAAATCAAAAAATTTCATATCCCTTTGCTTATTATACTTTTAATAAAACGCCTTATTTTTTTCCCATCAAAAATGCTATGATAAACCCTACTATCAAAGCGATTATAGAATATACTCCAACTATCCCAAAAGAAAATCCTGGATAAATAGAAAATATTGATCCTAAAACCAGCCCAAATATAAATAAATATGCTATTTGAGGATATTTCTTCATAAATGAGTCGATTATTTTTGTCATAGTTACAAGCCCTAATATAACACCTATAGCTACAGGAATAAGTATTAGTATATTCATTTCTGATACAGCTGTTACTATAGTATTATACATGCCTAATACAAGTAGTAAAAATGATCCACTAACTCCTGGTAAAATCATTGCTGCTGCTGCTAAAAATCCACCAAATGCTAATTTGAAAAATGTTATTGTTGAAATTTCTCTTATAATCACAACACTTTCTCCAGGAGTTCTTATAAATGCCATTGCTACTAACAGTCCAAACGCTAAAATAAAACTTAAATAGTTTATTGGTTTTATTTTTGTTTCTGTTGCCTTTTTATATATTATTGGACAAGTGCCAACTATAAGTCCTATAAAAAAGAAATTAGTTTGCATTGGAGCTTTATCTAATAATATTGTTATCAATTTACTAAATAAGATTATTCCAAGTCCAGCACCAATTACTATCTCTCCAAGAAACACACAGTTTTTCTTCCACTCTTTAAGTAAATTATTAATTGATGATATAAGATTGTCATATATTCCAAGTACAACTGCCATTGTACCCCCACTTACTCCTGGAATTATATTTGATATTCCTATTATCATCCCTTTTAAAATATTTAGTATAACTTCCATATGTACCCTACCTTTTTATTATTTTTCATATATTATAACTAAATCATTTTATAAGTTTTATTTCTCACCTATAAAACAACCCTTGTCCTATACTCATTATCTATATCCTACTTTTAATAATGGTTAACTAATATATGATGTTACTAATAGTTTATTAAAGTAAATTTACATTTAATAAACTATTATACAAAGTAACTTTAATCTTATACAGAATTCTATCATAACATTAATAAAAATTGTAGGGTTTTTTCTTATAGATTTAGATAAACACAGATACTATTTCATCAAAAGATATATTTAAAAAATATTCATCTATGTTAAATTCATTTAATTCACTTATTATAGCATCTTTTTTATGTTTTTTTCCTTTAAGTGCCCTTTCTATTTCACACACATCTTTTACACCAAAAAAATCTCCAAAAATCTTAACCTCTTTCATGAAACCATTTTTCACTTCTATATTTATTTCTATTGTTCCACCCTTAAATTTTTTCTCATTAAAAAAATTATATTTAGGTGACTTTCCAAAATTCCATTCCCAGGTTGAATATTTACTTTCTCTTAAATCTTCTATATACCGTATCTCTTCATCACTTAAATATGTTATTTTTTTATCTTCTTCATGTCTTGTTACATATTCAAAAATTTTGTTTTTAAAATCTATAACACTCAAACTATCATCTAAGTAATTACTTATATTAGTTATTCTACTATATACAGACTTTACAGCTTTATCTGAAAATTTTATAGGCTTTGATATTAATGCATCACTTAAATTAACTATATCAGAAGAAAATAATAAAGTCCCATGGTGCATAACCCTATGTTTATACTTACATTGGGCATTTCCTGAGAATTTTTTCCCCTCTATTAAAAGATCATTTCTACCAGAAAACTCAGCCTTTACTCCTAATTCATTTAAAGCTCCTATTATAGGTTTTACAAATTTTTTAAAATCGGTAAAGCTTCTGCCATCATCCTTTACTATAAAAGTAAAATTTAAGTTTCCAAAATCATGAAATACAGCTCCTCCTCCTGTTTGCCGTCTTACAACCTTTATTTTATTTTCATTAACGTAATCAACATTTATTTCCGATAAAGTATTTTGATTTTTACCAACTACTATACATGGCTCATTTCTCCACAAGACAAAATATTCATCATCGTCACTATGTTTAAGTAAATACTCCTCTAATGCTAAGTTAAAATATGGATCTGTATGTTTAATATCTATATATCTCATGAAAAATCCCCCCATATATTTTAAAATTAACTAATAATTACTCATATATATTTCTACTCAATAGTTATTAAATTAAATATAAATTATTCTTAGCTTCAGTTAAAGTTAATTTGTTCATTATAATTAACCTCCATCTAAAGCTAAGAATTAATTGATTTATATGCTTTTTTCTTCTATAAAGAAAGATTACTTATTTATACTATGAATAGCCTCTTTATTTATTCCTAGTATGGCTTCATAAAGAGCCTCACCTAATGTTGGATGACTATGGACAACTTCTTTAATATCTTTTACAGTCATATTTTTTTCCACAGCTAAGGTTCCTTCTAGTATTAAATCTGAAGCATGTGGTCCCATTATATGAATTCCTATAAGCTTATTATTTTCATCACTTATTACCTTAACAAAACCTTCTCCCTCACCTAAAGCTAAAGCTTTACCATTAGCCCCAAACATAAACTTGTTTTTCTTATAAGAAATGTTTTTAACTTTTGCTTCTTCTTCAGTAATTCCAACTGTAGCTATTTCTGGGAAAGTAAATATACAGCTTGGAATCACTAAATCATCACATGGTTTATTTAGTAGTATATGTTCAACTACTTGAACTCCTTGATGAGATGCGGCATGAGCAAGTAGAGATATTCCATTGACATCTCCTATAGCATATAAGTCTTTAACTGATGTTTCGTAATTTTTATCTACTTTTATTCCTTTTTTATAAGTTTCTATGCCTATTTTTTCTGTGTCAATTCCGTTTAATAAAGCTTTTCTTCCTTTTGCTAACAAAACTAAATCCGCTTCAATACTAACTTCGCCTTTCTTTCCTTCACACTGAATTAAAACTTTTTCTTCTCCATCAAATGATTTAACCTTTGTGGAGGTAAGAATTTCTATTCCTGACTTCTTTGCCATAGCTGTAAATCTCTTTGTTAATTCTCTATCTACATCATATAATATAGAATCCCTTGCAACTATTACTTTAACTTTACTTCCCATAGCATTAAATATAGTTGCAAATTCCATACCTATGACCCCACCACCTATTACCACTAAAGTTTCTGGTATAGATTTAAAATCTAAAAGTTCATCACTAGTTATAACATTTTTATGTTCTTTCCCTTGAATTTCTGGAATTTCTGATTGTGAACCTGTTGCAATTATTATATTCTTTCCTTTTAAAATAATTTCTTCATTTTCACACTTTACATTAACAGTATTTTTATCTATAAGTATAGCTTCCCCTCTTATAACCTCTACCCCATTACCTTTTAATAAAGCTTCAATACCTGATACAAGTGTATTTATAATGTTTGATTTTCTATTTTGTATTGTGTCTACATCTATGCTAAATTCTTTAACATTAATACCAAAATCTGATATATGTTTTAATGTATTAAATAACTCTGCTGTTCTATAAATAGCTTTAGTTGGTATACATCCTCTATTAAGGCATGTTCCCCCAAACCTATCCATCTCAACAACTGAAACATTTGCCCCTAGTTGAGCAGCTCTTATTGCTGCAACATAACCTCCTGGGCCTCCTCCTATTACTATAATATCCTTCATAAACTGATCCTCCTTATAAAATTGAGAATTGAGAATTTACAATTGTGGTTGAATGTAACTTTTTTAGTGACAAGTTTATAGTTACAAGTGACAAGTTGAGGTTGAAAATCACAGATTTTCTTTAATTATATTTTTTAAATTTTAAAATTAGACATTAAATTATTAGTTTTTATTAACAACGTGAAGAAAAACTTCCCTAACTTATCACTTGCCGCTTGCAACTTGTCACTACCTCAAGACTTTATACTTTCCCGTACATTTAAAAAGGTGTGACTTTTTCGCCACACCTTTTATATTTTAAAATCTTACTGCCACTTTAATACTGGAGTCCTTGCCGCCTTAACTTGGTCCAACCTTCTTACTGGCGCATTATGAGGTGCTTCATGTAATAATTCTGGACTTTCATTAGCTTCTACAGCTATTTTTTTCATAATTTCAATAAAGTCATTAAGTGACTCCAAACTTTCACTTTCTGTTGGTTCAATCATTAACGCCTCATGGACAATTAATGGAAAATAAACTGTTGGTGGATGAACACCATAATCTATTAGTCTCTTAGCTACATCTAATGTACTTACATTATTTGGATTATTTTTCAAACCATCAAATATTATTTCATGTTTACAAACCTTATCTATAGCAACTTTATAATAATCCTCTAATGCAACTCTTAAATAGTTTGCATTTAAAACAGCATTTTCAGAAACAGCTTTTAATCCTTCTTTTCCCATAGTTAATATATAAGTATAAGCTCTAACTAAAACACCAAAATTTCCATAAAGACTTCTTACCTTACCAATAGAATCTGGTCTATCATAATCAAATGTAAACAAGTCATCTTGTTTTTTTATTAAAGGAACTGGCAAGAATTTTTCAAGTTTTTTATTCACTCCTACTGGACCTGATCCTGGTCCCCCTCCACCATGTGGTGTAGAGAATGTTTTATGAAGATTTAAATGACAAACATCAAATCCCATATCACCTGGTCTTGCATATCCCATAACAGCATTTAAGTTTGCTCCATCGTAGTATACAAGTCCCCCTGCTTCATGAACAAGATTACTTATCTCAACAATGTTTTCCTCAAACAATCCTAAAGTGCTTGGATTAGTAAGCATAAGTCCTGCAACTTCATCACTTAAAGCTGCTTTAAGCTCTTCTATTGAAACTGATCCATCTTCACATGACTTTATTTCAACAACTTCAAATCCTGCTACCATAGCACTTGCTGGATTTGTACCATGTGCTGAGTCTGGTACTATTATTTTCTTTCTCTTAAGGTCTTTTCTACTCTCATGGTAAGCTTTTATAAGAAGTAATCCTGTAAGTTCTCCATGAGCACCAGCTGCTGGTTGAAGAGTAAATGCTTCTAATCCAGTTATTTCACATAAATCTTGTGAAAGATTATACATAAGTTCTAAAGCTCCTTGTACATTCTTTTCACATTGATATGGATGTATCTTGCTAAACCCATCCAAACTTGCTATGTCTTCATTTATTTTAGGATTGTACTTCATAGTACATGATCCTAATGGATATACCCCTGTATCTACACAATAATTTTTATTAGACAATGCTGTATAATGTCTTACAACATCAACCTCACTTACTTCTGGAAGCTTTATCTCACCTTCTCTTATCATATTCTTTGGAAGAATATTTTCTAAAGCAACCTCTGGAACATCTAATTTAGGAAGCTTATAACCTTTTTTGCCCTCTTTGGAAAGCTCAAATATAATTTTATTATAATTATTCATTATATCTCCTCCATGACCTTAACTAATTTATCTATTTCCTGCTTTGTTCTTTTTTCTGTAACACAAAGCATTATAGAATTTTCATATTGAGGGTATTGCTTTCCTAGATCATATCCACCTAAAATATTATTTTGAAGTAAAATGTTATTTATTTCACATAAACATTTATCTGTTTTCACAACAAATTCATTAAAAAATGGTTTATTAAACACTGGTTTATATTTTCCACTTTCAATTAACTTATTATAAGCATAATGAGATTTTTCAATACATTGTTTAGAAACCTCTTTTACGCCATTTTTACCTAAAGTAGCCATATATATAGCTGCTCCTATTGACATTAAAGTTTGATCCGAACATATATTAGATGTTGCCTTTTCTCTTCTTATATGTTGTTCCCTAGCTTGAAGAGTTAATACAAAGCCTCTTTTTCCATGTCCATCATCAGTTTCTCCAACTATTCTTCCTGGCATTTTTCTCATAAGCTTTTTAGTTGTATTTAAGAAACCAAATCCTGGTCCACCAAAGTTTATATTACAGCCTAATCCTTGACCTTCTCCTATTACTATATCTACTCCTAATTCCCCTGGACTTTTCAACACTCCTAGAGATAAAGGATCTACACTCATTATTAATAAAGATTTGTTACTATGAACTATTTGTTCAACCTCAGTAACATCTTCTATAATTCCAAAGAAATTTGGACTTTGAACTATAACTCCTGCAACATCTTTATCCATGGAATATTTAAGTTTGTCTACATCTGTAACTCCTTCGTTTTCATCAATTTCTATAAGATTGTATTCCTTAAACTTTAAATAAGTTTTAAGTACTGTTCTAACTTCAGGGTTTACAGTTTTTGATACTAATATTGTGTTTCTTCTAGTGCTTTGTTTAGCCATAACAGATGCTTCAACAGCAGCAGTACCAGAATCATACATAGATGAATTTGAAACTTCCATTCCTGTTAAATTACATAGCATACTTTGAAACTCAAATATACTTTGAAGAGTTCCTTGACTTATTTCTGGTTGATATGGAGTATATGCAGTATAAAACTCTGCTCTTCCAAGCAAATGTTTTATTATTGATGGTATATAGTGATCATATAATCCTGCACCTAAAAAGCAAGTCAAATCCTCTGTAGATTTATTAGATTTTGCTAAATTGCTCATTATATTTGTGACTTCTAATTCTGATAAACCACTTGATAAATTTAACTCTCTCTTTAATCTAACCTTATCTGGTATATCTTTGAATAATTCCTCTGTGGAAGTCATAGAAAGAGTTTTTAAAATTTCCTGTTTCTCTTTTTCTGTATTTGAAATATAAGGAAACATCTTACTCCTCCTCTTTACATAAATTTTCGTAATCTGAAGCTTTTAATAAATCCTTTAAGTCCTCCTTATCCTCTAATTCTACAACTATCATCCAGTTTTCATATGCATCACTGTTTATTGCAGCTGGATCATCTGAAAGAACTTCGTTTACCTCTATAACTTTTCCACCTGCTGGCATGTATATATCTGCAGCAGCCTTAACTGATTCTATTACAGAGAAGCTTTCTCCTTTTTTAAATTCATCGTCTTCTTCTGGAAGATCAACGAAAACTATATCTCCTAATAGTTTTTGGGCATGATCAGTAACTCCTATATAAGCTTTATCTCCCTCAACTCTTATCCACTCATGATTTTTTGTATATAATAAATTCTCTAAAACAGCCATCTTTTAACCCTCCTAAATTTTAAATTGATTTAAATTATTTTATTTACTTTTTGTTTTCTTTTGGTAAAATCTTTTATTAATAACAATTGCTTTATATTCTTTATTTCTTATTTTTACATTAAATTCAGTATCCATACTAGCATATTTTGCATCTACCAAAGCTAGTCCTATAGTTTTTCCCAAAGTTGGTGATTTATATCCTGTAGTAACATGTCCTATTTCTACACCATCTTTAACAACTGGATATCCATGTCTAGGAATGTTTTTATCCAACAACTCAAATCCAACTAACTTTCTAGTAACTCCTTCAGCTTTTTGTTTTACTAATACATCTCTTCCTATAAAATCACCTTTATCAATTTTTACGAAGAATCCAAAAGTCATTTCAAGTGGTGTTACCTCTTCATCCATTTCATTGCCATACAAAGGTAATGTAGCCTCAAATCTTAATGTGTCTCTTGCTCCAAGTCCTATAGGCTCAGCTCCAAGTTCTTTTCCACCTTCTAAAATTTCTTCCCAAACATATGCTGCATCCTTTGGATCCAAATATATTTCGAATCCATCTTCTCCAGTATATCCAGTTCTTGAAACCAAAGCTTTTTTACCTTTAATTTCTACACCATCTTTAAACTTAAAAAACTTAATTTCCGATAAATCTGTACTTGTTAATTTTTGAAGAATTTCTTCTGCATTAGGTCCTTGAATAGCCAATTGAGCTACTGTTTCTGAAATATCTTTAATATCAATATCATAATTTTTCTTATTGCTTACCATCCATTTAAAGTCTTTATCCTTGTTGCTAGCATTTACAACCAAGTAGTAATATTCTTTGCTGTATTTATAAACAAGCAAATCATCTACTACTCCTCCTTTATAGTTACACATAAACGTATACACTACATCATTTTCCTTTAAAGATTTTATGTCATTAGTTAGTAAATGATCTACAAATTCTTCGGCATCTCTTCCTTTTATAGTTATTTCACCCATATGAGAAACATCAAACAACCCTGCTTTTTCTCTTACTGCCTTATGTTCCTCTAAGATACCCTTGAATTGTATTGGAAGCTCATAACCTGCAAAGTCAATAACCTTGGCCCCGTATTTTTCATACTCCCCTCTTAAAGGTGTACTTTTTATTGCATCCATCTAACTACCTCCAAGTATAAAATTTTATTATAAAGAATATCTATTTAAGTTATAGATACTCTATTAATAATCAACACTTAAATATTATTTTTTAATTCTTTGAATTTAATGAATTTTTTGAATATATCTATTCTCATTATAAAACTTTTATTGCCTATGGTAAATGCATTTATTGAAACTATTGACAACTATTTGAAATATCTATAGGGTTTTTTTTACATTTGCCATGTAAAGTTCATATATATAGCTTTATATGTATAAATTTAGAAATTATGACCAACTCCATCATAAACTAAGGCATATGAAAGAAAATAATAGACCAAAGATGCATCGTATATTTTATATCAGACAAGGAGGCAAGTTTAGTTAATAGCAGGCTATTAGCTGAATTTGCTGACGCGGTATGATGCAAAATAGACAAGCATACTGATTTATTATTCACAACTTTTCATTGATTAAAGCTTTCATATATAAAAAAAGTTATGATTCTCATAAATTGAGAATCATAACTTTTTTTAAATTATAAATTAACTTTATTTCCATAGTATGTGCATTCAAATAACTTTTCCATAACTTCTGCAGTTATTTCTCTTGGGTTAGATCCTGTACATGCGTCTAATATTGCATTTTTAGATATAAATTCAACATTTGCCTTGAAGTCTTCTTCAGTTATTCCATACTCTTTCATTGTATGCGGTATATTTAATTCTGTATTCATTTCATTTATAGTTTCTATTAAAGCATCTGTAAGTTTCTCATTGCTTTCTGCTTTTAACCCTAAAGTTCTAGCTATATCAGCATACCTATCTTCACATGCTACTCTATTATATTGAATTACATATGGTAAAAATATTGCATTTGCGCAGCCATGTGGTATATGGAACACAGCACCAACTTTATGAGCCATAGAGTGAACTATTCCAAGTAATGCATTAGAGAACGCCATTCCTGCTAAACATTGAGCTTCATGCATTAAGTCTCTTGATTCTTTATCTCCCTCAAAAGATTTAATTAAATTAACTTTAACCATATCTATAGCTTTTAGTGCTAAAGGATCTGAAAAGTTAGATCTTAATGATGCTGTATATGCTTCTATAGCATGGGTTAATGCATCCATTCCTGTGTGTGCAACTAATTTAGCTGGCATTGTTTGGGCTAGTTCTGGATCAACTATAGCTATATCTGGAGTTATATTAAAATCAGCTAAAGGATATTTGATTTTTGCTTTATAATCAGTTATTACTGAGAATGCAGTAACTTCTGTTGCTGTACCACTTGTTGATGGTATAGCTACAAACTTAGCCTTTTGTCTTAATTCTGGTAATCCAAAAGGTACTACAGCTTGTTCAAATGTAAACTCTGGGTATTCGTAGAATATCCACATTGCTTTAGCTGCATCTATTGGAGAACCGCCTCCCATTGCAACTATCCAATCTGGCTCAAAATCTCTCATTACTTCTGCGCCATTCATAACAGTTTCAACTGATGGATCTGGTTCAACCCCTTCTATTAATCTTGTTTCTATTCCAGCTTCTTTTAAATAGCTTTCAACTTTATCTAAAAATCCAAATCTTTTCATTGAACCGCCACCAACAACGATGATAGCTTTTTTTCCTTTTAAAGTTTTTAAAACCTCTAAAGATCCCTCTCCATGATATATGTCTCTTGGTAATGTAAATCTTGCCATTTATATTTCCCCCTATTTATATGCCTTATATTCATTTTGTATTTTTAAAATTCATGTAAATATATATAGCAATCTTTGTGCCAATTGTATCTTTTTTAACAAAGATATTGTTTTTAAGCTTTTTCTGTTAAAATTTTAACTTTTATTTTTTAAACTTGTCCTAAAACATTACATGAATTTCAAACTAATTGCAATATTTTAGGACACTGTTAGATTTTATTACACTTTAACTTTGAATTTCTTCACCTTAAGATATAGCGTATTTCTGCTTATTCCAAGACCTTTAGCTACTTTTGTCATATTTCCTTTAAAGATTCTAATAGCTTTTATAATCATAATTTTTTCCATTTCTTCCAAGGTACATATATTATTAAATTCTTCACAATTTTCCTGTTTTAACTCCTGAATATTAGACCTACTCTCTATGTTATCTTCAAAAATATTAAAGGAAATTTCACCATCTAGGTTCACAATATTTTCAATACAGTTTTCTAATTGCCTTATGTTTCCGGGCCAATTATATGTAAAAAATCTCTCATATAAACTCTTATTTATATGAGGTATTGCTTTGCTCAACTTAAATGCTTTTATTCTTAAAAAATAATTTATTAATCTCTCTACGTCTCCTTTTCTTTCTCTTAACGGAGGTATTTTTATAGGTATAACACTTAACCTATAATATAAATCTTCTCTAAATTTTCCTTTTTTAATTTCTTCTTTTAAATCTTTATTTGTAGCTGCAATTACTCTTACATCTAAAGGAATTTCTTTATTTCCACCAAGCCTTGTAACTCGCCCTCCTTGAAGAACCCTTAAAAGGTTAACCTGCATTTCTAAAGGCATTTCACCTATCTCATCCAAAAATAGTGTTCCTTCACTTGCCAGTTCAAATTTACCTTGTTTTCCACCTTTTCTACCTCCTGTAAATGTCCCATCTTCATATCCAAATAGTTCACTTTCTATTATATTTTCTGGGATTGCCCCACAATTTATAGCAACAAATTTATTGTTTTTTCTATGACTATAATTATGCATCGCCTGAGCTAAAACTTCTTTTCCTGTTCCACTTTCACCAGTAATAAGAACTGTGGATGGACTATTAGATATTATTTTACAATTGGTTATAACATTTATAAGTGCATCACTTTCTCCTATTATATCTTCAAAATTATAAAATGCACCTGTATTCTTTTGTATATTTATATTAATTTCTTTCTGCTCAGTCATTATAATAACCATTCCAATTACTCTATCTTTTGTTTTTATTGGTTTAAAATCTAAGAATACTTTATAACTACTATTATGTTTTACTTTTATTTCCTTTGAGTAAGAGAGTTTATCTTTTTCAAACATTTCTAATATATTATACCAACCTGGAATTATATGGTCTATGTCTTCATTTATAAGACTTTCCTTTTCTTTGTTAAAAATTCTAGAAACTAATGTATTTACGTTTTTTATTTTCCCTTTTGTATCTACTATCATAATTCCTTTAGAAACATTATCTATTACACTTTCCATATAATTATAAGTTTCTTTTAATATTATATTTGCTTTACTCTTATCTAATTCATTCTCTATAGCTTTAACTCCAAAGATAACTAATCCCAAAGTATGAGGGTGTTTTTTTTCACATTTTCCTGTTAAATTCAAAGTTCCTATTATCTTTCCAGAAGAATCATGGATTGGAGCTGCCGAACATGTCAAATTATGAAAAGCATCTATAAAATGCTCTTTAGCTGTTATCTGAACTGGCTTATTCTCACTTATAGCAGTTCCCATTGCATTTGTACCTATACTTTTTTCATTCATATAAGCTCCAATAATAAAATTCATTTTTATAAATCCTTCAACTATATCTTCCTTACCCTGGATATGTAATATACATCCATCATTATCAGTTAATACAATAATAAAATCATCTTCATTTAAAGAAGAATACACCATATTTATATACCCCTTAGAAATTTCTATTAACTCCTTATTTTTAGAGAGTACATGTAGTATTCCTTCTTTATTTAATATTTTATTGGAATAATTTGTTTTTCTTTTTACTCCATAATCCTCTGATCTTTTATGAGAATTCTTTATAATAACTTCTCTATTTTCCTCCATAAAATTTCACCTCTTAAATATATCTCATTCACCATATGTTTTTATAATTGATAATTACAGCATTTCAAGATTAAAAATTTTTATACAAAAATTAAAGCACTATCAATACAGATTAAACAATGTTGATAGTGCTTTATTTTAGTAAATTATATGTATACTATAAATTTTCATAGCAAAATACATTATTTTAATTTCACTTTAATTGTTAATGGATTATGATCCCAATGTTTAAAGTTGTTGTTTATTCTTTTAGCTGCTACTAACTCTATGTTATTTAATACATCCATCTATTATAGATAAAAGGTTATATCCTTTCACATCAAAATTATACCATATTTCTCCTTATATACATATTATTTTATTGATATTCTAAATGCATTACACAATCCATAATTATTAACACAACCACTTCTATAAACATAATATATTACTGTAAACACTAATGTTAAGGATAGTTGTATGGACAAAAAAGCTCTAATCAACCTTATAAGCTATTTTCTCCCTGAAAATGCACATTTAAGTTTTACAAATAATAATCCTGACACCCCATCTATAACAATAAAAGATTTAGATAATAATAATGTAGATGAGATTTCTTGTCGTTATAAATTATATGGTGTTGATTATTCTATGACATTAAAATGGAGTATTAATCAATGGGATATAAGTGAAGTTACAAACCTTAGTAGCTTATCTTATATAAGAAATAGTAATACTAAACTAGATAGCAAAATAATATTAAGCGAAGATTTAGGGGATGTAGATGGTGATGGTTATCTAGATAAAGTTTATTTAACTGGCACTGCTCCTTTTAATAACACAAAAAATTATATTGATGACATAACTTTGGTTGTAGAATATGGTAATAAAAAAACTGATATCATTCCATTAAAAGTTAATGGTGGCTTCAACCCTAAAGTAGGCGTATATAATTTAATCAACAGAGACAAAAAAGAAATACTAATAAGTATAGTACCTGGCGGAAGTGGTGGATATGTATTCTATTATATCTATTCATTTATAGATACTGCTCTTAAGAATATATTTGATTTTGAAGAATTCAATAAAAAAACTTCTGAAATGTACACTGTTTTATATAAGCCTAATTACAATGTAGAAATAGCGAACACCTTATTAAAAAAGAAATATTTAATAAATCTATCTTTAAACCCAAAAGAATATCTCTCCTTTTTGTACAAGGATGATGGAACCTTAAAAAGTGACTTTAAAGGCTCTATTTCTAGCCTTGTTGGGTTATATCCTATAAGCTTAGAAAATGATGGAACATTTAAGCTTTTAGCTATTGAAAATATTATTGGAATAGCCACCAAAGATATTCTAGGATCAATTCAAGTTTACTTACAATGGCAAGATTCTTCTTTTAAACCTTTTGCAGAAAGTGTGGCCATAGACGGTGTGTACTTCAAATAAAAAATGCCTAGCTATTTTTAAGTGACAAGTTTGCAGAGTTACAATTTAATGTTGAAAATCACAGGTTTTCTTAAAAATATTTTTTATTTCAGAAATCTTCCTAAGAAGGTTTCATCAACATCTCAGAATTTAAATTTTTTATGCTTTCCTTTACATTTTAAAAATTATATTATTATCAATTAAAGCTATGAGGTTCTTTTACTAACTTCATAGCTTTATATCTTGTATAATTTTAATTATATATAAGTTGTAATACAATTGTTATATCAAGTTAAATAATGATTAATCTTTATATAACATAGTTGAATTTACTCTAATTAAAATATAAAAAATTCATTTCTATTAAATATACTTTTATCTTAAAATTCAAACCACTAGTATTAACTATTAAATAGTCTTCTTGCTAAATACACTCCTGAACCTGAAGCCATCATAAGTCCCCTTGTAAGTCCTGCTCCGTCTCCTATTGCATATAAGTTTTTTATGTTAGTTTCTAAATTTTTATCTATTTTAACCGCATTTGAGTAAAACTTTATCTCTGGTGCATAAAGCAGGTTATCAGGATTTGCAAACCCTTTTACAACCTTATCCATTTCTATTATGAAATTAACTATATTTGTCATAGTTCTATATGGTATTCCTAGTGTTATATCTCCTGCTAAAGCTGTTTTTAAAGTTGGTTCCACTGAGTTTTCTTCTAAGTCCTTCTCCCATGTTCTTTTTCCATTTAATATATCTCCAAATCTTTGAACAACAACTTCTCCATTTGAAAGCATATTAATAAGCTCTGCTACTTTATATCCATACTCTATAGGTTTTTTAAAAGGTTCTGTAAACTTATGAGAACATAATATGGCAAAATTAGTTGTTGTGCTTTTCTTCTCCTTATATGCATGCCCATTTACTAATGATAATCCATTATCATATACTTCTGCTGCAACAAAGCCATTAGGATTTTGGCAAAAAGTTCTTACTTTATCCTTAAATGGTGCAACTTCTGCAACAAATTTGCCTTCATACATAAGTTCATTTATTTTTTCTATGTCACCTTCAGTATTCATTTCAAATCTTACTCCAATATCTACTACTCCAACTTCTTTTTCTATGTTATATTTGTCACAGAAATCAGAAAGTACATCAGCACCCTTTCTTCCAAGTGCTAAAACTATTTTTTCACCAAAATATTTTTCATTTGGTGTTACAACTCCTTTTGCTTCTCCATTTTCAATTATAAGTTCTTCTACTACTGTTTCAAATAGTATAGTAATGTTATTATTTAAAAGATAATTTTGTATTCTTTCATAAAGTTCTCTGGACTTTTCAGTTCCTAAATGTCTTATAGGAATATCTATTAGATTTATATTATGTTCTTTTGCATTGTTCTTTATTTTTCTGATTTCATCTTTCTTTTCTATACCAGCAATGGTCTTATCTCCACCAAAATCTAGATACACCTCATCGCAATAATCTATAAGGGATTTTGTTTCAGCATTACCTATTATCTTTGGAAGATCTCCTCCAACTAAAACTTCTTCTTCTTCACTATCATATAATGAAAGCTTAGCATCTGAGAAAGCACCTGCACCTGCAAATCCAGTAGTTATATTACAATATGGTTTACATTTAATGCATTTGTTTAATTGTGGTATTGGACAATTCCTTTTATTTACTGGCTTACCTTGCTCTATTATTAAAACCTTTTTTTCAGGATTTATTTTTGTAAGTTCATAAGCAGTAAATATACCACTTGGTCCTGCTCCTACTATTATTACATCATATTTATTATTCATATATTTAAGCCTCCATTTCTAGCGAATATTTTTCTTTTCTCAACCTATATTATACGTATTTTATTTTATTTTTCAAGGTTTTCTCAATATTTCTCACAATTTTTATAGATTATACCCGTTATTTCCTAAATATTATATTGAATATTTAGGAAATTGTTCGTATAACTCCCAATAGAATTAGACTACATTTGATAATTTCCTGCTTATTGATCTGTAACTTTAAATTTATCCTATGAATAGGTAATTTTTCTAAAAATCTAAAGATAACAGCAGATCTTCTCACTAACTTAATTCTTTATCCTTAAATAAATATAAAAAATCTTTATATCCCTCTTCTTCTAATTTATCTAAAGGTATAAATTTTAGTGCTGCAGAATTTATGCAATATCTAAGCCCACCTGACTCTTTTGGTCCATCACAAAAAACATGCCCTAAATGTGAATCACTTTCCTTGCTTCTTACCTCAGTTCTATTCATACCATGACTTATATCTAGATTTTCTTTTATTTCTTTTCTGTCTATAGGCTTAGAAAAAGCTGGCCAACCACATCCAGAATCAAATTTATCTTTTGATGAAAATAGAGGTTCCCCAGTAACTATATCCACATACAACCCCTCTTTAAAATTGTTATGATATTCATTTAAAAAAGGAGGTTCTGTTCCATTCTCTTGAGTAACTTTGTACTGAATGTCTGTAAGTATACCTTTTAATTCTTCTTTATTTATTTTCTCTTTTTCATTTCTATTCATAGCTAAACTCCCTTCTTCTATTTGACCATATATCTATATATTAACCCATAGATTTCATATAAATATTTATAAATTTTCATATTCATTCCTATAATTTATAAAAAACTCTAATTAAACAAACTATATGTTCTATTATTTCCAAACACTTAATCTTCTACCCTAAAATATATTAGATAATTTTATAACCCCTAGATATATAGTTTTTATCTAGGGGTTATAAAAAATTACTTAATATTTATATTTTTAATAGCTTCTTCTGCATATTTAGTTGTCACAATTTTATCATAAGAAGGTTTCTTATCTAATTCTCCTGCTGTACTCATTACATCCATTAATCTATTTAAACTATCTTCTTTTAATATAGGATTTTCACACCATGCATCTATATCTTTATATCTTTGAACTACGTCTATTAAATCCTCTAATTTTATATCTGTAAAATATTTAGAAATTTCTTTTGCTATATCTTCTGCACTATTATTTTTTACATATAATTGTCCTTTATAAACAGCGTTAGTGAATTTTTGAATTACATCTGAATTTTTATCCATATACTTGCTTAAAGCACTATATGCCGTATATGGCATTTCTCCTGATTCTTTTCCAATAGATGCAACAATATATCCTTTTCCTTGTTTCTCCATAGCTGTTGCTGATGGTTCAAATAAAGTTACATAATCTCCTTCTCCCCCTGAAAAGGCTCCTGCCATAACATTAAATTGTACGTCTGTTCTTACATTTACTTCACCACTTGAAGTATTTTCACCTATTTTTAATCCTTTATTTTTTATAACATATTCTAATGTCATTTCAGGCACTCCACCTTTTCTTCCTCCTATTAATGCTTTACCTTTTAAATTATCAAAAGTAAAATTATCCTGTTTGTCTCTTGAAACTAAAAAGCTTCCATCTCTTTTTGTTAGTTGTGCAAAATTTATAGCTATATCTTTACTCTCCTTATTGACTACATATATTGATGCTTCTGGTCCCATAAGTCCTATTTGTACTTCTCCAGAAAGTAATGCAGCCATTGTTTTATCTGCTCCTTGAGCTCCTATAAGATCTATTTCAAGGCCTTCATCTTTAAAGAATCCTTTACTCATTGCCACATATTGAGGTGCATAAAAAACTGAATGTGTAACCTCTGCAACCTTTATTTTTTTTATTTCATCCTTTCCTGATTTACTGCTTCCACATCCAATTAAAGCTGAACTTATCATTAATGTGCTCAAAGCTATTGCTATTGTTTTTTTATATCCTTTCATTTTAATACCTCCAATTAATCCTTTATCTATATAGTATTTTTACCCTTTCTGTTGTTTCTTTTTTTCCAATACAATTTTTCAATTAAATTTACTATTTGGTACATAATTAAAGCACATATAGCTAGTACTACTACACCCATCATAACTAAATCTAATCTAAATACTTGACCACCATAAACAATTAAATAACCTATACCATATCTAGAAACTAAAAATTCTCCAACAATAACACCAACCCAAGACATTCCTATATTTATTTTTACTATATTAATTATATTTCCTACATTTGATGGAAGAATTAACTTTGTTAAAATTTGAGATTTAGTTGCTCCAAAGCTTTTCAACATTTTTATTTTCTCTTCATCCATATTTATAAAATAATTGTATGCAGATAGTATTGTTGTAACAACAGAGATTGTTATTGCTATTACAACTATTCCTTTGATTCCAGCTCCAGCCCATACAATAAGTATAGGTGCTAATGCTGTTTTAGGAAGAGCATTTAAAACTACTAAAAATGGATCAAATATTTTTGCAACTGTCTTTGACCACCAAAGCCCTACAGCTATAATTAGTCCCAAACCTGTACCTATTAGAAATCCTAATACAGTTTCCCATACTGAAATTCCTATATGCTTAAAAAGTTCACCATTTGTTACATATTCATTAAATAAAATAAAAATATCTGAGGGTTTGCTAAAAAGAAATGTATCTATTATATTAAGCCTTGCAAGAACTTCCCATTGAAAAAGGAAAATAATAAGAACTACTATTTGCCAAAATAATATTTTTCTTTTATTATGCTTTATATTTAATAAAAACTCCTCATATCCTGTTAATTCTTTAGTTTTCTTCATATATATCAAGCTCCTTCCACAAAATATCAAAGTAATCCTTAAATTCAGGTGTCTTCCTTGAAGTGAGAGGAGTTTTTTCTTCATTATTTAAAGTCAATTTAATAGGATATATATTTTTTATAGTGGCTGGTCTTTTAGATAAAACTGCTACAGAATCTGCCATGGATATAGCTTCTGATATGTCATGAGTAACTAGTATGGTTGTTTTATTCTCATTTTTTATAATTTTATATATATCATCACTAACTAAAAGTCTTGTTTGATAATCTAATGCAGAAAATGGTTCATCTAATAAAAGTATATCCGGATTTACTGAAAGAGTTCTAATTAATGCCACCCTTTGCCTCATACCTCCAGATAATTCATTGGGATAATTATTTCTAAATTGCCAAAGTCCATAACTCTTTAGAAGTCTATCTATCTTTTTTCTTGATTCGTCATTGAGCTTTTTTTGTATTTCTAGTCCTATTGTTATATTTTCAAGTATTGTTCTCCATTCAAGTAAATGATCTCTTTGAAACATGTATCCTATTTTACCATTTATATCAATTTGTCCACTTGTTGGTTTTAAAAGATTCGTTAATATATTTAATATTGTTGACTTACCACTACCCGATGGCCCAAGAAGAGACAGAATTTTCCCTTGTTTAACATTAAAATTTACATTATTCAAAACCTTAAGCTCACCTTCCAGGGTATAAAAGTTCATACATAAATCCTTAACTTGAACCATATTTTTCACAACTAACCCCTCCTTAAATTCTCTTTTGTGAAATGCTTCTGATCCCCTACTAAATTTTCATCTTAAAAACAGTTTTCAGTATAGATTTTACTTATATTCTATAATATTAGTTATTTGGTATATTAGTGAATATAAATTTGCATAAAAAAACTAAGGTTTGTCATGTACCAAACCTTAGTTTCTATATTTAGGGTATCGTGTTAGCATTAATTAATATTTTAGTGTGTTCCATCAATTATATTAAAATCATTTCTCAATAAAAAATTCCTTACTTCATTATATCTATCACATTCCACCTCAATGCATTTTGAAATGTGTACTGTTTTCACACCTACTTTTTTTAATTGAGTGACTTTATATTCAAGTTCTTTATCTAAATTGCTTCCACATCCATTACAATGAAAGAATCCACATAAATTAGTCTCTATCTCAGATTTATAAATTGCAAAAGACTTATCTTTTTCTGCAAAAGCTTTAAAACACCATGAGCCCGAACACTCAGAAGTAAGCTTTTTACAAACCATTATAGCTATATTCATTTAAATTCCTCCTGAAAAATAAACTATATTTAATCTATTTGTCTTTGGATGAATAGAAACTTCACAATCCACTTCAAATACATGCTTTATATTATCTTCTGTTAATACATCTTTTGAAATGCCTGAAGATACTATTTCTCCTGAATTGACCATGTATATTTTATCGCAATAAGCTGCTGCTAAATTTAAATCATGCAGCGCTGATATTACACTTATATTTAATGATTTAACTAAATCTAAAATTTGAATTTGGTACTTTATATCTAAATGATTAGTTGGTTCATCTAAAATCAGGAAATCTACATCTTGTGCAAGGGCCCTAGCTAATACTACCCTTTGTTTTTCTCCACCAGATAAAGTAGAGAAATTCCTATCACCGTAGCTTTCCATTGATACCTTCTTCAAACATTCATAAACTATTTCATAATCCTTTGAAGTATCAAATTCAAATGTACTCTTATGAGGAGCTCTCCCCATCATTACCATATCTTCTACCTTAAAATCAAAATTATTTTCATTAAATTGACTTACAACAGCCAATTCTTTAGCTGTGCTTTTTATAGAAATTTTAGATATATCTACATTATTAATAAATATTGATCCTTTTTTAGGCTTTATTGCTCTATATATAGACTTTAGTATAGTAGACTTACCACTACCATTAGGTCCTACTATGCCTACAAATTCACCTTTTTTTAAATTAAGGGAAACATCTTGTACAATTTTCTTACTTGAAATTTCCACACAAAGATCTTTAACCTCTAATTTCATTCTATTTTCCTCCACTTCTATAAGATTTCTTAATCATAAGCCACATTAAAAATGGAGCGCCTAAAATTGAAGTTATTATACCTATTGGCATTTCCATACCTTTCATAAATGTTCTAGAAAAGACATCTGTCCATATTAAAAATATTGATCCTACAAGAGCACTTACTGGTATTAAAGTTTTATGGTTTGATCCTACAATCAGTCTTACAATATGAGGTATTATAAGTCCTACAAATCCTATAATTCCACATACAGAAACTATAACTCCTGTTACAAGAGATGATAAAACCATATATATTTTTCTATATTTAGATAAATCTACGCCTAATGTTACTGATGTTTCATTTCCTAAAAGCATAACATTTAAAGTTCTAAACTGAAATATAAAAAAAATCACAGTTACTAAAACTATTAAACTTGGTATCTGTATGTTTTTCCAAGAAGCTGAAGTAAGACTTCCCATACTCCAAAATGTTATTGTTTTTATTCCCTCAGCATCATTTGCTACAAATATTATAAAGCTTGTTATTGCTGAACATATAGAGCTTACTATCATTCCTGAAAGTATTAGTTTTGTTGAAGTTATTCTTCCTCCTATGTTAGATAAAGTGTAAACAAGAATAGATGATATTAATGCTCCTAAAAAAGCCCAAAAAGTTATCCCTGAAAAAAACATTCCTCCACTAAATCCTATAAGTATAGAAAAAGTAGCTCCTAATGACGCACCAGAAGATAGTCCTAGTATATATGGATCTGCTAATGGATTTTGAACAGTAGCCTGCATAACAACTCCAACTATAGCAAGTCCCATTCCTACTATTGCTCCTAATAATACCCTTGGCACTCTTATGTTCCAAATTATATCATAGCTTGCACCACTAGTAAGAGTTGCCACATCACCTATAGGTATTTTGAATATATTGTATATTATTATTCTGTAAGCATCATATGGACTTAAATCCACAGAGCCAAAAGTTACTGAAAAAATTATTGATAAAAACAGCAATATTGCTAAAGTAATTAATATTATTATAAAGAACTTCCTATTTTCTTTAATTTTAGAATCAAAATTTACTTTTGACTTAACAGCTATATTTGAATTAAATTTCATATTAACCTCTTAAACTTTAGTTATTTTATAATTTCTGGGTAGAATCCTTTTGCTAGTCTTTCTATTCCATTAATTGTTCTTGCTCCACCTGCATAAGCTTCAGCTAAAGGTGTGTAAATAATTCTATCATTTTTTATTGCATTCACACTTGAAAGAGCAGTATGATTTTTTAATGCCTCTGCATCCTTATTATCTTTTGATTGATTTTCAAAATTTATAAGAACTATAACATCTGGATTTAAGCCTACTATATCTTCAACACTTATACTTCCACTTTCCTTAGCAAGATTTTTTCCACCTGCTTTAGCTACCATGTCAGCTGCTAATGACTTATTTCCATAAGTAGTATATTTATTATCTTCGCTTCCTTCCATAACTAAAACACTTACTGGTTCCTTTACATCTTTAATAGAATTTTGAATTTTATCTATTTTACTTTTCATTTCATCTATGTATTTATCAGTTTTATCTTTTATATTAAATATTTTTCCTATATCTTCTATATCTTTATATACATTTTCTACTGTTGCATTATCAATGCCTACTGTGTTTCTTTGTATAAAAGTATTAACTCCTTTTTCATTCCAAGTTGAGACATCCCCTAAAGCTTTATCTGCAAATACGCTTTTCCATCCTATTATTAAATCTGGATTCTTTTCTATAACAACTTCTTTAGATGGGTATTTTTCTGATAAAACAGGAATTTTATCATATTTTTCTTTAATGTTGTCCAATATCGGATTATCTCTATAAGATGTTCCAACCATACTTTCTTCTAATCCTAAGTCTAACAAAAGCTCTGTTGTAGTTTGGTTAGTACTAATAACTCTTTTGGGTGTTTCTTTAAATTCCATATCTTTTTCTTCTTTATTGAAATCATAATTTTTTACAACAATGGGATATCCATTTGATGAGCTCTGAGTATTATCCTTTTTTTCACTAATATTACTACCTGATCCTGTTGTACATGCTGATAAAATCATACTAAAACATAGCAGTAACCCAATTGATATTTTCTTCTTCATAACGTTTTCCTCCAAAATAAATATTTTTCATTTTTTAGAGAGCTGTTTTAATTCATGAACTTATTTTTGTATATAGAACTAATCTTCATTCTGGTGGCATTTTTCCCCATATGAATGTTAGATCAAAACAAAAAAATCTGTCCTTGAGGACAGATTTATATACAAATAGTTCATAAAATCTTAACCTCCCTCCGAAGTTAGCTTAATAACTTTCATAGGCAGGTCTCCTGACTTACACATCAAACCCTATGAAGAACCTTCCCAACAAAATGTCAGTGGCAATCTAATTCATAAGTAGTGCTTACAGTAGCGGGGGCTGTGTTGGACTTTCACCAAAACTTCCCTATTAATCTATTTCTAGAACCAATGAAATTATTCAGTTTTTTTATATCTAAATTCTATGTTAATTTTTACATTATGTCAAGAAAAAGCATTTCCTGTACTATTATTATGTTACTTATTGTGATTTAAAATAAATATATTCACAATTTTTGGTACCTTTTAGTAAGTTTATGTAAAAATATATTTAATATATATTTAATTTTATATTTTTACATATGCTGTTTTTACGAAAAAATAACAACATTTTAATTAAAAATTTAGATTTGAAAGTTTACAGTTATTGTTAGAAATCACAAGTTTTCATCCTTCACTCTCAACTCTCCACATTCAACTTTCAACTAAAAAAGACTATACACGTTTAATGTTTTTAACTTGTTCATAGATTCAACTTAATTCTAAATTCCTATATAGTAAAAAAGTATATATTATCCTATAAGTTCCTTAAGTATATTATCAAAATTTCTCACATCATCTCTATCATATAAATTTATATTTTCCTTAACATGATATTCTTTAAAATCAGTTAATTCTACTCTATATTCTTCTTCATCATCAAGTTGTAAAAGTAAGGTTTCATCATCAATCTCAACTATATCTGTTATATTTTTAAACTCTATATTTTCATCACTATAATGAAAAACAACTCCACTACCAGTTAATATATTAAATACATATAGCAATTCATCTACTAAATCCTGTGAATTCATCTTTACTACTCCTTATTTTTAGATAATTTTAATACTTCATTTTTGAAATTATCTATTCCTATTCTATCTATGAAAAAACCTAATTTTTCTCCTGGAATAGCATTTTCTTTGTAATATTCAAATATTGAATCTACAAGGATTACTGCCTCTTTTTCCTCTATATCTAAAGCTATAACATCCGCTATTCTCGGATTAAATCCAGCAGATCCTCCTACAACAACTCTAAACCCTTTTACGTCTGCTATAACCCCAACATCTTTACTGTATACACCTCCACAAGCATTTCTGCATCCAGCAACACCTATTTTAGTTCTACATGGCATTGGCATCCATTGATATTTTTTTGATAGCTTCATACCTATTCCTATAGTGTTATATTTTGATCTTTTACAAAAGCCTGCTGGACATATCTCTACATTCTTAACAGAATTCTGTTCTTTAACAGCTGGCTCCATATCTAATTCTTTCCAAATTTCCTTTAAATCTTCTTCATTCAAATTTGTTATTAATATTCTTTGACCTGATGTTATTTTTAATACCCCATTATATTTTTTAGTTACCCTAGCTATTTTCTCTAAATTTTCTGGTGTTATAAAACCACCTGGTATGTGTGGCGTTATACCATAAGTTCTTTTTCCATCTATTATTTTTTGTAAATTCCCATAATTACTCAATTTTATCCCTCCTATGATTTTCTTATATAATATATCCTTAAACCCTATATTCTCTCTCTAAGGCACATAAAAGAAAACAATAGGTCAAATATAATAGCATACTGACTTGTTATTTTTTGAATGTGCTTAATGTTAATTGTAGCATTTCATATATTTTTATTAAGTAACATTTGTTACTAATTTTAATATTTATTAATCTATTAACTTCTACCAAATTCAGCTAACTTGTCACTTTCAAATTTCCAAATTTATTTTAATAAAATTTCACCTAGAATTCATCTAATATATTTTTAAAATTAAGCTGACTATGCTCATTATTACTAAAATTATCTTTATCCAAATTAGAAATAGTTATTCCAAGTAATCTCACCTTTTTATTATCCATAGGTATTTCTTTTAGTAGCTCACCTACATATAACATAATATTATTTTTATCTTTTATTTTTCCATTAACTGTGATTCTTCTAGTTAAATTCTGAAAATCTGAAAATTTAACTTTAAGAGTTATTGTTTTCCCACTAATATTACTTTGTTTAAGCCTTTTTTCAATTTTATCTGCTAATTGATCTAATATGTTAATCATTTCATCTATATATTCAATATCTTCTCTTAAAGTAGTTTCATTACCAATAGATTTTCTTTTTCTTGACGGATTGACACTTCTATTATCTATTCCTCGTGAAAAATCATATAAAAGTTTTCCCTTATCCTTAAATAAAGTTATTAGCTCACTTTCAGTAAAGTTTTTTATATCTTCACCTTTAAAAATCCCCATATTATTCAATCTATTTTTTGTTACCTTACCTACCCCAAAAAACTTTTCTATACCTAATTTATCAAGAAATGCTCCTACATTCTTAGGTTCTATAACTGTTAATCCATTAGGTTTTTTATAATCTGATGCTATTTTAGCTAAAAATTTATTATAAGATACTCCCGCTGATGCGGTAATCCCAACTTCATTATATATTCTTTTTTTTATTTCCTTAGCTATAATTGTTGCTGACAAATTATTAACCTTATTTTCTGTTACATCAATAAATGCTTCGTCTAATGATAATGGCTCTATAATATCAGAATAATCATGAAATATATCCATTATTTCATTTGAAACACTTTTGTATACTTCCATTCTTGGTGTAACAAAAATTGCATTTGGACATAATTTATATGCAGTCATAGATGCCATGGCAGAATGCACTCCATATTTTCTTGCTTCATATGAGCATGTAGCTACAACGCCTCTTTTACTTGGATCTCCTCCCACAATAACAGGCTTTCCCCTAAAACATTTATTATCCCTCTGCTCTACAGATGCATAAAAAGCATCCATATCTATGTGAATAATCTTTCTTAACTTATCCAACATTACCCACTCCCTAGAAATTCTCCCTACAATAACACATATTATTTTACCACATTCCCTAGGTATGTTATAAACTACTTTTAGTTTTAATAAGGCATATGAAAGAAAATAACAAATCAAAGATGCCATGTATATTGGCTTGTTATTTTTTCGAATGTGCCTAATACTTTTACTAGGTGTTTATACAAATAAAGCATGAAGCAAAAACTCCATGCTTTATTATATATTATAAATTTTTAGATAGGTCTACATTATTCTTCTATATACTATTTGTTTATATCATACAATTCTAAATTAGTTACTGGTGTATAGTTACGATATTTTTCTATCCCTTAGTGTTAAAAACATTATTATAAGAGCTATTATTGTTATTATCAGCCTTATAAAATTCTCTTCCATATTTACTATATCGTGGCTTACCAATGCTTCTAAGGCTATTGATGGAATTTTACCCACAAGTGTTGCCAATGTAAATGTTATTGCATCCATTTCACTAATAGCCCCAGAAAGTGTTACAAACCCTGAAGGCACAAAAGGTATAAGTCTTCCTTGCATGACTAATATACCTGCTTTTATTCCCTTGCTTTTAGTTAATTTTTTAAGAAAATTATACTTATTACCAAGACTCTTAGCCTTTCCTTTAAAACCTAACCTATATAAATAAAAGGTTATTGTTGCCCCTATTACCTCTCCCATTAAGGATATTATAAATCCATTTATTGATCCAAAAACTATTACGTTTGCTCCTGTTACAAAAACTGATGGCAATACTCCTGAAAGTGCTATTAAAACACTTATAGCTAAACTTATTAACACTGCAAACTCTTTATAATTACTCATAAAATCAACTAAAAATTGAGAATTAAACATACATACCTCTATCTTTTGCAAAATTATTTTTAACTTTTAAAAACTGCTCCATGTCATTCAAAAATTGAAATAGTAAAGATCTATTTTCAAACTCCTCTCTTGTTTTAGGTAAATCCATTATTCTAAACTTTTCTTTTAATAAATTAAGTTCCTTAAGAAGAGTTTCTGCATTATTTTTTTCATGAATTGATTCTCCTATATCATTTATAAACTCCGAAAGCATGTAATTTTGATGGTATATCTCTGATAATCTTTGAAAATATCCCCTCATACTCTTAAGTATTTCTAATTGATTTATTCTCATATCCATATATGAATTATAATAGTTAGAATTTATAAAAAAGTAATTATTGTAATTTATAATTGCTCTTTTCTTGCCTCTATTTAAAGTTTCCTCTAATTCATTAAATCTAAGTTCTTCTTTTATAGATACAGATCTTTGTGTTAAGGATATACTCATCTCTATCAATATGTACTTTATAAGTTCCTCAATATAACGTTGTTCCTCATTAATTTCATTTTCCACAGACGGCATATACAAGTTTAGAATAAGAGCTATTATAGCCCCTATCAAAAATAACATTACCTCATTACCTAAAATGCTCATATTAACACTTTTTTCAGACATTAGGTGAGTTACTAAAACTGAACTTACAACTATTCCATCTCCAACCTTTACCTTAACTGCTATTGGTATAAATAACATAAGAAAAACTCCAAACACCCATGGAGAAAATGAAAATATTTTAAATAAAATTGATGATATCCCTAAAGCAATTATTGTTGAGACAAACCTTTTTAATGCAACTGTAAAAGATTCTTTTTTAGTATTTTGTATGCTTAAAATTACTATAATTCCTGCTGCTAATCCATATTTCAACCCTAACATATCTGATATAGCCATTGCTATTGGCGCACCTAATGCGGTTTTTAAAACTCTTTGGCCTATAAAATTAATATTTATATATGTACCTTTTTTCAAACTTCTCTTCCCTCTCCTTAAAAATTTTATTCTGTAACTACTCTTGCAATACCCCTACTTCTTAATTTTTTGAAAGTTAACCTCTATATTAAGAAACTTAACTTTACAATCTCACTTGTTAAGCTTATCACTTTAAAAATAATTTCTTCTCCTCTTCAGCTTGGTTAATATATTTATTTTAATAATAATTATTATTATTAATTATTTCCTACTATTATAATTTAATTTTCTTTAAAAGAAAATAGAAAAAGCTAAATATGATTTCTCAAATTTAGCTTTTCATTATACTATTGTCCTAAAGTTGCTACCATAACTGCCTTAATAGTATGCATTCTATTTTCAGCTTCATCAAAAACTATTGATGCTTCACTTTCAAACACCTCATCACTTACTTCCATAGATTCTAGTCCAAATTTTTCATATGTTTCTCTTCCTATCTTGGTTTTAACATCATGAAATGAAGGTAAGCAATGCATAAATTTCACATTTTTATTACCTGTTAAGTCCATCATCTCTTTATTAACTTGATAAGGTCTTAACAATTCTATTCTATTTTTCCATACTTCTTCTGGTTCCCCCATTGAAACCCATACATCTGTATATATAATATCCGCATCTTTAACTCCACTCTTAATATCATCAGTTATTGTTATTGTAGCACCTGTATCACTGGCTACTTCCATACATTTATTTATTAAATCTTGTTCTGGAAATAAAGTTCTTGGAGAAACAATTCTAAAATCCATCCCCATTTTTGCTGCTCCTATCATAAGAGCATTACCCATGTTATTTCTTCCATCACCTACATAAACAAACTTTATTTCGTTAAGTGGCTTATTAAAATGTTCTTTTGTTGTTAAGAAATCTGCCAAAACTTGAGTTGGATGATCTTCAGTAGTAAGCCCATTCCATACTGGAACTCCTGAATATTTTGCAAGATCTTCGACTATATCTTGTCCATAGCCCCTATATTCTATTCCATCATACATTCTTCCTAATACTCTAGCTGTATCTGCTGTAGATTCCTTTTTACCAATTTGACTTCCTGTAGGTCCTAAATATGTTACATGTGCTCCTTGATCATGAGCTGCGACTTCAAAGGCGCACCTTGTTCTTGTAGAATCTTTTTCAAATATTAATGCTATATTCTTTCCTTCTAATTTCTTAGTCTCAATTCCAGCGTACTTAGCTTTCTTTAAATCCTCAGCTAAATCTAGGAAAAAATTTATTTCCTTTGGTGAAAAATCCATTAATGTTAAAAAACTTCTATTTCTTAAATTAAACATATTAAATACCCCCAAATAATTTAATTTTTAAATATTCTCTCTTATAAACGGCATAGACATACATCTTGGACCACCTCTGCCTCTAGATAATTCGCTTGATTTCATTGCATATACCTCAATATTATTTTTATCTAGAAGTTCATTAGTAACATAATTTCTATCATATGTTATAACCTTACCAGGGCTTATGGCTAGTGTATTTGAGCCATCATTCCATTGTTCTCTTCCTGCTATTATTTCATCACCTCCACCGCATCTTATAAGAGTTACATCATGTCCTAATGCTTCTGATAAAATACTTTCTAAGCTGCCTTCTTTTTCCTTAGATATTATACTTCTATTTAAATTATCATAAGTTAATTCTACTATTTTTAAAGTCTTTTCAATTTCAGGATGTATTGTAAATTTATCATAATCCACCATGGTGAATACTGTATCTAAATGCATAAATGCTCTTTTTTTAGGTATATTAAATATTAATATTTTCTTGAACGGCTCATCACTTTCAAATATATTTTCAGCTAATTTAAATATTGCTTCTCTATCTGTTCTTTCACTACTTCCTATAGCTAATATTTCATCACTAAGTATTAGCTCATCTCCACCTTCTATGTTTAACTTGCTATTTCTATCATAATATATTTTTATATTTGAATCTTTAAACTCTTGATGATATTTAAAAATATACTCACCAAAAATAGTTTCTCTTCTTCTTATTGACTTTCTCATAGAATTTAATGTTACTCCATGACCAATACAAGCAAAAGCATCTCTTGTAAAATATAAATTTGGCATTGGACTTAGCAAAAATGGATATTCTCCTGATGACCCTCTCATTCCTAGGTCTTTAAGTCTAACACCTGCCATAATAGTATCAACCATTTCCTTACATAACATTGACATAAGATATTCCTTTAATATATATCTAGTGTTATAATTATCAATTCCACTTTCAGTTAAAAAACCTTCTATAAACTCTTCCCTTATATCCATATCACTAATGACTGTTGCCATAAGTCTTTCTAAATATAAAACTTCTACTCCATTTTCTCTAAATACACCTGCAAATCTATCATGTTCTTCACGTGCAACTTTTAAATATGGAATATCATCAAATAATAGATTTTCTAGGAAAGCCGGTGTAAGATTTTCCAATTCTTTTCCTGGTCTATGAAGCAAAACTGTTTTTAGTTTACCTATTTCAGAGTAAACATTTATATTCCTTGTAACCATTACATCTCCCCCCTCTTCTTTAACTTTCAAGTCTCAACTACAAAAAATTAATTTTTCTATGTTTCACAAAAAGTTATTCACAAATTTTAGTTCCTGATAATCCCTTTAATGCTTTTTTGCCGTTAAATAATGATGCAATAATTGCACTTTTTTTCTCTTTAGATTCGACAAATTTCTTACATGCTTCAACCTTTGGAAGCATACTACCTGGTGCAAACTGTCCTTCTTCTATATACTTATCAACTTCATTTAAAGTAATAGTATCAAGTTTATTTTCATTTGGCTTATTATAATTTATACAAACCTTATCTACACCGGTTAAAACTAAAAGACAATCAGCATCTAATACTTCCGCAAGTTTTTCTGCTGCAAAGTCTTTGTCTATAACTGCTGCAACACCATTTACTTGTTCTTCTTCTCTTATAACCGGTATTCCACCACCACCACAAGATATTACTATGTCTTTATTATTAAACAAGTTTTTTATTATATCTTTTTCTATGATATCTATAGGTTTAGGTGAAGCTACAACCCTTCTATATCCTCTTCCCGAATCTTCTTTCATAATATATCCATGCTCTATTTCCATTCTTTGAGCTACTTCCTTTGTATAAAAAGAACCTATTGGTTTTGTAGGATTCTTAAAGCCTTTATCTTCCTTATCAACTACAACCTGTGTAATTATTGTTGACACATTTTTCTTTATATTTCTTTTTACAAGTTCTTCTTTTAATGAATTTTGAAGATGATATCCTATATAACCTTGAGTAAATGAGCCACATACATCAAATGGAAACAATACGTTAGTATCATTTACTTTTATAGCATCCTCAACAGTTGCCACTATTTGTCCAACTTGAGGTCCATTACCATGAACTATGGCTATTTCATGACCATCTTCTATTATATCTACTAAAGCCTTAGCTGTTTCTTTACATGTTTTTAATTGACCTTCGGAACTCTTATCCTTGGGATTTGATTGGAGTGCATTTCCTCCTAAAGCTACTACAATTTTCATGTTTTTATTCCTCCCTTTTCATATAACCAAATTAAATTTTTGTATTTACTTTTTATTTAAATTAAATTGATTAAAGCACATGAAAGAAAATAATAAGTCAAATATACTAGCATACTGACTTGACATTTTTTTGAATGTGCCTAACAGTAACACATACAAATATATACTAGACCAGTTATAAAACAAATCCATTATAGAAACATCATACATAGAATGAATCTTCCTTCAGATTGTATTCTTTGCGCCATCTGAAGGTTAGATGAGTTAATCTAGAGGTGTTACAGTTGGTAGCCCTCATATAAATATAAAATACATATTTTACATTATTTAGTTTTATTAATAATATATCACAAAATAGTAAAATATACTACAAAAAACTTTACAATAAATGCAATTATTCCAATGTAAGTATATTTATAAATAACATATAATTTTTAATAAATATGAAGAAAAAAACAACTACATTTATTATAAAAAGATTTAAAAATTAAGGTTAAAAGTGTATTATCTATAATACATTTATACTATCTTTAATTCTTCTCCCCTTGATTTTTCATGACTTAGATGTATTTTTATTTTTAACATTTAATTTGTATTAATTTCTTGTTTACTTCTTTAAACTTAAAAACAACAAATTATTTTATGGCTACATTCTATATGTATTAAATATTGAAAATCCTATGCATGCTTATTACTCTTACAAAAAAAATTCACAATGTTAATCAAAACATTGTGAATTAATATGCATAACTATTTGTTAGTTTTATTATAAATTTTCATGTTATAAATTCCCTAAACTTAGCCATATAACTTGTATCTTGTACCTTTTGTATATATATTATTTTTTTTATATTAATAATAATTCATTTTCATATACTTCTTAATTATTAATTATCTATTAAGATTCTTGTTTTTACGTATATATTCTTTAAAAGTGTTTCCAACACACTTTAATTGAGGTTTGACAATTGTAGTTAAAATTCACAGACTTTCTAAATATGAAGTGAAAAATTCAAAGTTATAGTTGAAGACCACTGGTTTTCTAAAAAGATATTTTTTTATTTAAGAAATTTTTTCAAGAAGATTTCTTCTTCATTCTTAATTGCAAATCTTCAATTGCCTATTTTAAAAATCTCTTTAATCTTAAATTTTGTCAGCATTTTATAACATTATAAATTTCTAAAGAATTAAATATTAATAATTATTATGATATACTATATTATATTTTAATTATTAGGAGGAAGAAATGAACATTCAAATATTTGGAACAAAAAAATGCTTTGATACTAAAAAAACTGAAAGATATTTCAAAGAAAGGAAAATTAAGTTTCAATTTATAGATTTAAATGAAAAGACTTTAAGTAAAGGGGAGCTTCAAAAGGTTAAAACTTCTATTAGCCTTGAATCTTTAATAAATAAAAATTCTAAAGACTATACTAAACTTAACATGGATAAAATAAGAACTCCTGAAACTAGAATAGAACTTTTATTAAATAACCCTAAGCTTTATAACACTCCAATAGTTCGAAATGGAAATAAAGCTACTGTAGGTTATGAACCAGATACTTGGAAACAATGGGAGTCAGAATAATTATTACATATCCTTTTAGGCATACGAAAGAAAATAACAAGTCAAATATAGTATCATACTGACTTGTTATTCTTTTTGAATTTGCCTTATGTCACAATATACTATTAAACAAAAAAAATTCATCTAGACATAAAAATAGAAAGTCATACAAATAAAAGAGACGACCAAGCAACAATACTAACATTTCGTCAGATAGTTTGCTAATGCCTAGCCATCTCTTTTCTATAATATAATATAACTTAATTCTAAGTTTTTTCTGGACAACTTGAAAAAACTATATCTTTCTCAATCTACAACTTTTGAGTTTATTTCAAAATTTTCCATTTATCATTTTCAACTCATCACTTAAATAAATTAGTTTTCTAACTATTATTATACTAATTTCTTATTACTATGTATATTGTATAAGCAACATATATTGCAACCAATAACAATCCTTCTGTTCTAGTAAGCTTTTTTATCTTTTCTTTATTAAAGAATATTAAAAACCCTAAAAGAAGAGTTACTCCTATAAGAACTATAAAATCTACCGCTAAAGTTTGAGATACAGGTATAGGTGTTATAACAGCTGATGCTCCTAATATTAGCAATATATTAAATGTATTGGAACCGAGCACATTTCCTAAAGCTATCTCATTTTCGCCCTTTAATACAGCTACAACAGAGGTAACAAGTTCTGGTAATGATGTTCCCATAGCTACTATTGTAAGCCCAACAAGTTTTTCACTCATTCCTAAGGAATAAGCTATAGTAGTTGCTGAATCTACAACTAGTTTTCCTCCAAAAATTATACCTAATATACCTATAATAATAAAAAGAACCTTTTGCATTATATTTATGTTTATTACTTCATTATTATCTTCTTTTATATTACCTTTTTTAGCACTTACTACGAGATATACCATATAAGCTATGCATAAAACTAATAAAATAATTCCATCCACTCTTGATATTAAATTTGATTTTGAAAATATAATACTATCAAATGTTAAAAAGAATAATAATATTGTAATTAAATTATTTACTAAAAAATCTTTTTTTATTGTTATTTTATCTATTAATAACGGTGTTATAATAGCTGTTATTCCTAAAACTATTAAAGCATTAAACAAATTAGAACCTACAACATTTCCGATTGCTATTTCATTACTTCCTTTAAGGGAAGAAATAAGACTTACGGCAAGTTCTGGTGCACTTGTTCCTAATGAAACTATGGTTAACCCAACAATGACAGATGGTATTCCTAATTTTTTTGCAATAGATGCAGAACCATCTACAAATAAATCTGCACCTTTAATAAGCAAAATAAATCCTACTACTAAAATTATATAACTCATTTTTTCTCCTTTGTTGCAAATATATAGATTTTTATATAACTTATAACTTATGCGTAAACTAATATAAGTATTTTCCTTACTATAATATTATATACCACTTTATAGTATAAAAATCCACATATTTCTTGGAAAAAGTTCTCTCTAAAGATCGTCCACTAAAGCTCCTGCCTTTGCATAAGCCGTAGATTTTGCCTCAAAGAAGTCTGTCTTAACTTTATTAGCATCACTTTGTATATCCACCCACGGAGCTGGATTTTCTGTAATTTCATCATATAACGGACTTATGTCTATTGCTTTTAATCTCATATTCCCTAAATACTTTATATAATTTTCAATAAGCTTTTTGTTTACCCCATTTATATTATCCCCTATTACATAATGACCCCATTGGATTTCATGCTCAACACCTGTTTTCATCATTTGTCTTATTTCCTCAATTACTTCATCATTAAAAAGTCCTGGTTCTTCTTTTCTAAGCTCTGTTATTATACTCCTAAATAGCCATAAATGGGTATTTTCATCTCTATTTATATATCTAATTTCTTGGGCTGAACCAGGCATCTTTCCATTTCTCTCTAAATTATAGAAAAACATAAATCCTGAATAAAAATAGATTCCTTCTAATATATAATTAGCTATACATACTTTTAAAAAGTTTTCTCCATTAGGATATTCTACAAAACTATTATAAAGATCTCCTATATATTTATTTCTTTTTAATAAAATAGAATCATTTTTCCATTGGTAAAGAATTTCATTTCTTTTTTCTGGAGAACAAATTGTATCTAACATATAACTGTAACTTTGTGAATGCACTGCTTCTTGAAATCCTTGAATAGTTAAACATAAATTAACTTCTGATGCGGTAACATAATTACCTATATTCCCTAGGTTAGCAGTTTGAATACTATCTAGAAATATTAAAAAAGATAATATTTTATCATATGCAATTCTCTCTTCTTCTGTTAATATTTTGTAGTCCTTTAAGTCTTGAGACATATTAATCTCTTCTGGTATCCAAAAATTATTCATAGCTTGACGGTACCATTCTGATACCCATGTATATTTCATATTGTTAAAATCATTTAGATTTGTTGTATTCCCATTTATAAGCCTTTTTTTACTTACCTCAATATCCCCATTTTCATTGAACAATGGTCTCTTATTTATATTCATAACTCCTCCTAAAACAAATAAGTTTTTCTAAATCTTATTTTTTTAAAGTTGCCTTAAGCTGAGCAACTTTCACATTCCTCTACTGACAATGACTTACTTCTCACATAGTAAATACTTTTTACTCCACATTTCCACGCTTCTATATATAAATTCATGATTTGTCTCATTGTAAAATCTGTTGTTATATAAAGGTTAAAACTTTGACCTTGATCTATATGTCTTTGTCTTATTCCATTAGCTTTAATGCTAGATAATTGATCAACGTTATATGCAGATATATAAAACCAATAATTATCCATAGATAGATTGGGAGCAACCTTAGGTACTACACTACCCTTTTTTTCTTCTAAATAAAATCTAGACATTATAGGGTCGACGCCCTCAGATGTTCCTGCTATTGTAGCTGTAGAACCATTTGGTGCAACTGCTAAAAGATATCCATTTCTCATTCCATGTTTATTAACTTGGCTTTTTAATTCCTTCCACTCTTCTGACTCATAATTTCTTATATTAAAATACTCTCCATTTTCCCAATCTGAGTTTTTAAAATATTCATAAGAACCTTTTTCCTTTGCAATATTATTACTAGCCTTTATTGCATAAAAATTTATTTTTTCATATATTTTATCTGCAAACTCTAAATGATTTTCAGATGGCCATGGAATAGAATTATTTGCAAGCATATGGTGATAACCACTTGTTCCAAGACCAACAGATCTATACCTTTTGTTTGTAATTTCTGCAAAAGGTACTGCATAATAATTTAAATCTATAACATTATCCATTGCTCTAATTTGCGTTTCAACTATATATTCTAGCTCTTCATCCTTATTTACATCAATATTTCCTAAAACCAAAGATGAAAGATTGCATACCACAAAATCTCCAGGTTTAGTTTTCTCTATTACCATTAAATCTCCATTTTCATTCACTATTTCTGTCTTATCTATAGTCATAGCACTCATGTTTTGCATAATTTCTGTACATAAATTAGATGAGTATATCATCCCCTTATGCTTATTAGGATTCATTCTATTTACTGTATCTCTATAAAATGCAAATGGAGTTCCTGTTTCTGCTACTGATTTTATTATAAGTCTAACTATATCTTTTACAATCATCACTCTTTTATCTATTCTTTCATCATTAACACAGTCATAATATCTCTTTTCCCACTCTTCTCCATAAAAGTCTTCTAAGTTATATCCTTTGACCATCCTTATTTCATGTGGACACATCATATACCAATTAGCATCAATATCCTTTTCCGCTAACTTCCAAAACAGATCTGGATAACATAATCCTGGGAAAATATCGTGTGCTTTTTTTCTATCATCACCATTATTTGTTTTAAGCTGCAAAAACTCTGGTAAGTCCTTATGCCATACATCTAAATATATAGCAACTGATCCATTTCTTACTCCTAATTGATCTACAGCAATGGCTGTATCATTGAAAAGCTTTATCCATGGTATAACCCCGCTAGATGCCCCTTTAAATCCTCTTATAGGTGAACCTAATGCTCTAATCTTTCCAACATATATACCCATCCCTCCACCAAACTTAGATACCTTTGAAAAATTATCTAGGGATTTATAAATGCCATTTAGACTATCGTCTACAGTATCTATAAAACATGAACTTAGTTGATAAAATGGTTTTCTTGCATTAGACATTGTGGGTGTAGCCATAGTTGCTTTTAATGATGATATTGCATTGTAAAATCTTTTTGCCCAGTACAATCTTTTTTCTTTTTTCTCTGGTATTGCTAAGTGCATGGCTATCCCCATAAACATTTGCTGTGGTAATTCTAAAGGTTTCCTACTAAAATCTTTGATTAAATATCTTTTAGCCAATAAATTAATACCACTGTATGTAAACAAAAAATCCCTTTCAGGTTTAATTTCTTTTTCTAATTCATTTATATCTTCTCTTGAATAGTTTTCTAATATGTATTGTCCATACAAACCCTTGCTTGTTAATTCCTCTATTAATTCATATAAGTTATCATATGGATTTTCATCGTTTTTCAAGTTTCTGTTTTCTCTTACATCTTCATATAAACCTTTAATATATAATTTAGCTGCTCCTTGAATCCACTTTGGCTCTATAGCAGTTGTCAACTCTAATAATGTTTGTGTTACTGCTTTATTTAATTCTCTTTCACTCATATTGGGTCTTATTATATTCCCTAGTGTCTTTTCTAATCTCTCAATATCATAACTTTCATCTTCATTAATTATGTCTTTTATTGCAAATTTACATATGTCCATAATCTTTTCCATTCTGATGCCTCCTCTTATAATATGTAGCATATATTGTATTTACATTCAATACATACCACAATATATTGACTAGCATATTATATATAGTTTTATTATTTTTGTAAAATCCTAAATTTAAACATAGGAGTTTTTTATCTTCAATAACTTCTTAAATCCTTGCTAAAGATAATTATTATATACAAATAAATCTTTTTATATAACAATCATTAAAAGTATACCTTTTACATGTATTTATGGCAATATACTTGTGACAAAAAAGTCATCTGAATATGAAAATAAAAATTCATATAAACTCCAAAGTTAGGGCTGATCAAAACAAATTAGCTGACTGCGCAAAGTATTATAAAGTATAAAAAAGCTAAGATAGTTTGCTAATGCTTAGTCCTCACTTTTCTCAGCTTTTCAGACTTTAAAAATTCTATACAATTATAAGAAGCTGTGCAAAATTACATAGCTTCTTATATCATTTCTAAAAATTCATATATTTTATAAGTGTATAAATTTTTCTACATTGACATATCCTAAACTATATCGTAATATATAAATATAGTGATATGAAGGGGGATAACCTATGATTGATAAAGAAACTTTTTTAAGCAATCCCATTGTTTTTGAAAACAATGCTAATCTATTAAAAGCTTTAGCTCACCCCATTAGATTATGCATAGTAAAAGGATTAATAGAAACTGGTGGTTGTAACGTTACAAATATTCAACTTTGTCTTAATATTCCCCAATCAACAATTTCTCAGCATGTTGCCAAATTGAAATCCTCCGGTATTATTGTTGGGGAGAGAAACGGATTAGAAATAATTTACAAAGTTGCTAATAAACAAGTAGAAGAACTTGTAAAAGTTCTATTTGATTAAGAATATCTAAAGAAGTCTAAATAAAAGACTTCTTTTTAACTAAACTATATATTGTAATATTGTAATATTAAGATTTACAAATATAAATGAGAGGAGATTTTTTATGAATAAGAAAGTTATAATTGTTGGTGGAGTTGCTGGAGGGGCATCTACTGCTGCTAGACTTAGGAGAATTGATGAAAACTGTGAAATAATAATGGTTGAAAAAGGCGAATATATTTCTTTTGCAAATTGCGGTCTTCCTTATTATATAGGAGGTACTATAAAGGAAAGAGAGAACTTAATAGTTCAAACAATCGAAGGTATGTCTGATAGATTTAACATGGACATTAGAAACTTTAGTGAAGTTATAGAAGTAAATAAAGAAGCTAAAACTATAAAAATTAAAAATGTAAAAACTTCTGAAATTTACGAAGAAAGTTATGACACTTTAGTCTTATCTCCAGGAGCAAGCCCAATAAAACCACCTATTCCAGGTATAAATGATTGTAATAATCTATTCACTTTAAGAAATATACCTGATACTGATAATATTAAAAATTTTGTTGATAATAATTCTCCTAAAAATGCCATTATTGTAGGTGGTGGTTTTATAGGACTTGAAATGGCCGAAAATCTTCATGATAAAGGTTTAAATGTAACTTTAGTTGAAATGTCAAATCAAGTTATGGCTCCTTTAGATTATGAGATGGCTTCAATTGTTCATGAGCATTTAGTGGATAAGAACATTAATTTAATTCTTGAAGATGGAGTAAAATCTTTTAGTGATAATGGGAAAAAGGTCATCTTAAATAGTGGAAAAATTATTGAAACGGATATTATTCTACTTTCTATTGGTGTTAATCCTGAAAGTACTATAGCCATAAATGCAGGTATTAAAGTTAATCAAAGAAAGGCTATAATTGTAGATGAATATATGACTACTTCTGACCCTAATATATATGCTTTAGGTGATGCTGTTGAAGTTAAAGATTATATAAATGGAAATCCTACTATGATTCCATTGGCATGGCCTGCAAATAGACAAGGAAGAATTGTGGCCGATAATATAAGTGGTGGAAAAATTAAATATAATGGAACTTTGGGTTCATCAGTTGCTAAGGTTTTTGATCTTACTGTTGCTACAACTGGTAATAATGAAAAAATATTAAATAAATTAAGCATAAATTACAAGGTTATCCACATACACCCTGGTTCCCATGCTGGATATTATCCTGGTTCTTTCCCTATAGCTATAAAAGTTATTTTTGACCCTCAAAATGGAAGAATTCTTGGGGCTCAAGGAGTTGGACTTGATGGAGTTGAAAAACGTATTGATGTTATAGCTACTGCTATAAAAGGTAAACTTACAATATCAGATTTAGCTGACTTAGAATTATGTTATGCTCCTCCATATTCATCAGCTAAAGATCCTGTTAATATGGCTGGATATGTAGCATCAAATATACTTGATGGTAGTATTGATACTATTCAATGGAATGAAGTAGATACTCTTATAAATAAAAGCGAAGTTTTTTTAGATGTTAGAGAATCTCTAGAAGTTGAAATGGGCTCAATTAAAAGTTCTATAAATATTCCTCTTGGAGATTTAAGAAAAAGACTAACTGAACTCCCAAAGGATAGAGAAATATATGTGTACTGTCAAGTTGGCCTAAGGGGATATATAGCTTGTAGAATTCTTTCTCAACATGGATTTAAGTGTAAAAACTTAGATGGAGGATATAAAACTTATTCCTCAGTAATTGATTTTAATGAGAACTCTAGCTCTAAAAATGTAAATGGTGTAAATACTGATACTGAACCATCTAGTGATTCTAGTATTAATGAAGTATCTGTAACCTTAGATGCTTGCGGACTTCAATGTCCAGGTCCAATAAGACGTGTTTTTGAAGAAATTGAGAATTTAAATCCTGGAGATATATTAGAAGTTAGAGCTACTGATCCAGGATTTAAAAAAGATATAAAATCATGGTGCGAGAAAACAGGTAATATTTTAATGAAAGCAGAATTTGAAAAAAGTCAAAATGCATTCATTGTATGGATAAAAAAAAGAGTTCCTAGTTGTAGTTCTATTACTACTACATCAAAAGCTGAAAAAGATGGAGCTACATTAGTTGTATTTAGCGGTGATTTAGATAAAGCAATCGCCTCATTTATAATAGCAACTGGAGCAGCTTCTATGGGAAAACCTGTAACAATGTTCTTTACATTTTGGGGCCTTAATATATTAAAGAAAAAATCAAAACCTTCTATTAAAAAAGATATGGTTGAAAAAATGTTTGATATGATGCTTCCTAGCAGCACTTCAAAATTGCCTTTATCAAAAATGAACATGGCTGGTATGGGGCCTAAAATGATAAACCATATCATGAATAAAAACAATGTAGATAGCTTAGATACTTTAATAGAAAATGCATTAAAAATGAACGTAAATATGGTTGCATGTTCTATGTCTATGGATTTAATGGGTATCAAAAAAGAAGAACTTATAGATGGCATAGAAATCGGTGGAGTTGCTTCTTATTTAGCATCAACAGAGGATTCTGGATTAAACTTATTTATATAAGGCACATGAAATGAAATAATAAGCGAAAGATGCAATGTATATTTTGAATGTGCCTAAATTCATCTAAATATGATAAAATTCATTTAACCCAAAAGTGAGGTCTAAGCGATGCAAAATAGCTGACGCTTAGACCTCACTTTTCTTTAAATAATTTTATTGTACAAGAATGTATAATTCATAAAAAAGTATCTATGTGCTTTTTATTTATTTAAGGCTTAAAATTTTATTTATAGTATTAAACATAAAATTATATATTTTACCAACAATGCCTCTGGATAATATATAAATTATAATTAAAGGACTTATTATTAATATTGAATTTTTAATTAAACTTATATTCCAACTTGGTATCATTATGTAAATCAAAATAACTAAATAAATATGAAAAACATAAATTGTCATTGTTGATTTTCCTATATATGTATAAAACTTTTTTTTACTTGGGACTATATTTGCAACACATACACTTAAAATCATTGAAGAAACATATGATATAAATTTGAATAGGGAACCTTGAAATACATTTAACCCTGAATCTGCATAGGATTGAGAATTATATAAAAATTTATAATCTAATAAGTCATTTTTAGCTATATAAAATGCTGATCCTATATATATAGTAATTATTATAGCAGAAATTATTCTACTAGGCTTTTTTCTTAAATTAATATGATTTTCGTTTAAGAAATAACCAATTAGAAAAAATGGCAAAAAATTTATTGTTCTAAAGAAAGATAAAAATGTTTCGCCACTTGGCAAACATCCAATAAATAAACTTATTAATATACTAATTGATACTATATGCTTAATTTTAATCAAATATTTTAATGATATTCTCCATAAGAATAGGCTTAATAAATACCATAATGTCCACCCTGGATAAATCAAAGAAAACATATATTGCCCTGTAGCAAAATATACTGACAAATACCATATCATATTGAAAACAATATAGGGTAGTAATAGATTCTTCACAGCTGTTCTTTTGCATTTATCAACATTTTTTGATAAATATCCAGATACACATACAAATAAAGGCATATGAAAAACATATACAAATAAATATATACCCTTCAAAATATAACTTCCATCTATGTAATATTCTATGACATGCCCGAAAACTACTAAAGAGATTAATAATACTTTTAAGTTGTCTAAAAAGTAATTTCGTTTATTGTAATCCATTCTTTCAATCACTCCAATATTTTATTGCATATTTCTTCTATAAAACTAACTATTTTTTTAGATTCGTTTTGACCATGCCCCATTACTAAATTGGTAATATCGGAATGATGTTTTCCTTTAACTAGGTAAAACTCCCCCTTTCCTCCTAAATTATTTAATTTTTTTATAAAACTTTTAGAAGTCCTTATATTGATAATTGGATCTTTATTTCCATGTAAACACAAAACTGGAATTTCAATTTTGTTATCAATTAAATTTACTGGATTTATTTTCTTTATATAAGATTTATTATTTATATAATTATATAAAAGCATTTTTGAATATAAAGATGTACATTCAGTAAAATCTAAAACTCCTGACATAGAAATAAAACCTTTAATTTTATTTTCATCAATCTTATATTTATGCTGCATAGATTTATTAAAAACGATATTAGCTGCTAACTCTCCACCTGCTGAAAAACCCATTACTATAATATTATTTTTATTATAATAATTTGTTTCTTCATTAGCGTTAAAGTGTTGTAATACTTTAAACACATCCTCTATTTGATTTGGATATTTATATTTAGGTGCTAATCTATATCCTGGAAGCACCACTGTATAACCTAAATCACAAAAAAATTTTCCTATTGCACTATACATTCTAGGACTTCCATGCCACCATCCCCCACCATGTATAAAATATATTATTGGATTTTCACTTTTATTACCATAAAACACTCTATAATATTGTCTTTTATTTTCTCCATATTTAAAATCCTTATATTTTATTTTTTTTTCTGCTAAAATATTATATTTAAATGTTCTAATTACTAGTGGAAATCTTAAAAAAATCTCCTCTAATTGAAACTTAACCATTCCTTCTCTCCTTATTTCTATCTTAGTCACATGAAAGAAAATAACAATTCAAAGATTCCATGTATGTCTTGTGCCAGACAAGGAAGTGATATTAGTTCATAGCATAAATATCACCGACGAAATAGACGAGCATACTTGACTTGTTATTTTTTTAAATATGCCTTATGTATTTAAATCTCTGTACTGCTATTATCAAGTAATGATTTGGTTAATGTAAAATTTTCAAATATTAATTTTACTGTTTACTATATAATGTTTCATTTTTAGATATTTTTATCCCCTAACTAAGTATGGTAATACGCTAACCTCTTAAATGAAATATAATCATTACCCAATAAATTCATCCATTAAAACTTCTAATTTTTTTATCATTTGTATCTTGTACTTATCAATAAATTAAAGCTTTTCCACTTGATTAATTATATCATCAAAACCTCTATATATTTTAAATCTCTTTTATAATTTATATCAGATTAGCGGATTTTAAAAGAACTTTGTTCACAAAATAGCATAAATTATGATATATTAATTAATAATACTTGTAAGGAGCGAAAAAATGAAAAAATTAAATAAAAAGAAGTTAATATTTATACCCATAATTATTCTTTTTACATTATGTCTATTATTCTTTATGTATGTTTATTCTGGAGTATATACTGGAGATTATACATCACAAAAAGATCTATTAGATGCTACAAATGTAAATATTGAAAATACTGATTACATTACATTTACTCCTAAAGATCAAAGTAATAATATAGGATTTATATTTTATCCTGGTGGAAAGGTAACTGCTGATGCATATGCACCATTAATGAAAAAAATTTCTGAAAATGGGTTTAAAGTTATAATTCCTAAAATGCCTTTTAATTTAGCAGTATTTTCACCTAATAAGGCTGATGGTATTATAAATAAAAATCCTGAAATTCATACTTGGGTTATAGGAGGACATTCTTTAGGTGGTACTATGGCTGCATCTTATGCTTATAATAATCCTGACAAAATAACTGGATTAATTATGTATGCATCCTATCCTCAAGATAAACATAACTTTAAAGATAGAAATATAAGTGTTCTATCCTTATATGGATCTGAAGATGGCGTAGCCTCCTTAGCCAATATAGAAAATTCTAAAAATTTATTTCCATCTAGTGCTGTGTTTAATGTTATACAAGGAGGAAACCATGGGAACTTTGGAAATTATGGTAATCAAAAAGGTGACCATGAAAGTTTGATTACTAGAGAAGGTCAACAAACCCAAACATTAAAGTTTACAGCAGATTTTTTAAATAACCTTTCAAACTAAATATAAAAATTATTACTATTTGTATACTTTATTGAATTACAACTTATATTATAATTCTAACAAAACACTAACATTAGTTTTAACCTTATAACAATAAAAGCCTATGAATTTTCATAATTCATAGGCTTTTATTGTTTATCCTTAGTATAATATTTTGTTAACTTTACTTATATATCTCCTTATTAATCTTAAAGTATTACCGCCTCTACCTTATTTGATATATGTATATATACCTTTTCATTTATATCTAAATTTGTTTTTTTATTACAACTTACTTTTATCTCTTCATCTTTATTTTTTAAAGTATAAATAAATTTATCTCCTGTATAAAGTTTTTTGCTTATAAATATAGGGCTTGTAACACATTTGGTTATTTCTATGTCTTCTGATTTTATAGCTAATCTACAGTTATCCACATCTAGTTTATTAACTTTTACTTTTATATTCCAAAAGTCATTTAAAAAATGCTCATCTTTAATTCTACCCTCTATTAAATTGCAGTTTCCAAAAAACTTTGCAACTTCTAATGAATTAGGTTTTTCGTATATTTCATAGGGAGTTCCTATCTGAAGTATTTTTCCACCATCCATTAATGCTATTTTATCTGAAATACATAATGCTTCTTCTTTATCATGAGTTACAAATATGATTGTTAATTTAAATATGTTGTGTATCTCTTTAATTAAGTTCTTCATATGTTCTCTAAGATTAATATCTAGACTTGAAAATGGCTCATCTAGTAATAATATTTTAGGCTCCATAACTAAAGCCCTTCCTAGGGATACCCTTTGTTTTTGTCCCCCTGATAAGTTCTTCGGATATTTATTTTCCATTCCGTTTAATTGCAATAAATCAATAATTCTAGTTACTTTTTTGTGTATTTCTTTCCTTGGCATTTTACTTATTTTTAATCCAAATGCAATATTATCAAAGACCTTCATATGAGGAAATAATAAGTGATCTTGAAATACAAAAGGAGTGTTCCTTTTTTCCATAGGCAAAGTTGAAATGTCTTTACCATCTATAATTAATTGGCCATTGTCTATATTATGTATGCCTGCTATAGTCTTTAAAAGTGTTGTTTTTCCACAACCTGATGCACCTAAAATTGTAAAAAAACATCCTTCTTCTATATTTAAATTTATTTTATCCAATATAACTTTTTCATCTAATATTTTTGTTAAATCTTTTATTTCAATAGAACTCATACTTTGTTGCTCCTTTATCTTATGACTACCACCTGTAACTCCTATCCTGTTAGAACAAAAGGCTACCCCCTTTTTTAATTGACGATTGACAATTGACAATTATTGTTGGAAGTCACAGACTTCCTAAATATAAAGTTGAAGGTTGAGAGTGGAAAGTTGAAAGTTTAGGTTTTAAAATCTTCCTAAGAAGATTTATCCTTCAATTGTCAATTCATTCCAAGCTTCCTGAGAAGATTTATCCTAAACTTGTAACTTGCTACTCAATAAAGTTTTCAACTCCCATTAGCCCTTATTTTATCAGCCTTTTAGATTTTAAAAATTTTATATTTTTCTATACGTTAAGTTCTATATGTAAAACCACTTGTTATAATGCTTTGAAACTAGTTTCTCTATAATAATTAAAACTAAGAGGGATGATATTATAAATAATATACTATACACTGATGCCAATGTTCTGTCTCCACTTTGGATATAAGGTATTAAAACCATAGGAAGTGTTTTAACCATTCCACCACCTATCAAAAATGTTGTAAAGTACTGACTAAAAGCAATAATAAACACAAATGCACAAGCTGATATTACTCCTGGTAAAATCATTGGAAATGTAATAAATAAAAATGCCTTTACTGGAGATGCACCTAAACTTTTTGCTGCTATCTCATGATTTACCCCAACAATAGACATTACATTTGATATAAGCCTTACCCCATAAGGTATACATGGTATACAATTTATAAGAACAACACCTAGTATTGTATTAGTAAGTCCTAGCTTTATAAAAAGTATATGCAATCCCATTGTAATAGAAGCAAGAGGTAATATTAATGGTGATGTTATTAGTAGATTAAAAGCCCCTTTTCCTTTAAAATCATAACATGATAATGACCTAGCTGCTGGTATACATAGCATCACTGTAACTATTGTAATTGCCAACGCATAAATTATACTATTAAATGTTATATGTAATGATTCAACACTAAACATGGCCTCTATTCCTCTATAGCTTATATCATCTGGTATAAGTTTTGGATATGCCCACGCTGTGCACATCGAATAACATATAAGTATCATAATAGGAAATACAAAAGTTATAAATAACAATATAGTTAATAATCTTTTCAACCTAAAAATCCCTTCTATTTTTTATTTTAAAGTTTTTCTAAATGATATTTCATAAAACACCATAATAACTAAAGATATAAATGATAACACTGTGTTTATAGCCATAGCATATGGTCTATTAAATAAATCTGAGCTTGAATATTCAATAAATGCTTTAACTGGAAGTGCTTTGGGCATTGTTGGCCCTAAAAGATACGGAACCTCAAAAGCTCCAAAAGAAAAGGCAAAAATTATTAAAAAACTAGTTATTATACTTTTTTTACTTAGTGGCAATAATATTTTAGAAAATATCTGACCTTTATTTGCGCCCAAATTTTTAGCAGCAATAATAAAGTCTTTGTTTATATTATTAAGTATATCATAGGTAATTATAGCAACGAAGGGGATTTCCTTCCACAAATAAGCTATCACTATTCCAATTCCATATTGATCATTTATGAGCAGTGGAAACTCATTAAAATCACTTATCATAAACAAATTGTTCATTATTCTACTTATATATCCACCTTGGGAAAATATAGAAAGTATAATAAAAACCACCACAATATGTGGTATAACCATTGGAAGCTTTATAATTAAATTATTTAATCTACTTTTTCTTTTATATAATATGTAAGCTATAAATACTCCTATAATAACAGATAAAATAGATGATATTAATGATGTCTTTAAGCTAAATAATAAAGACTTAGTAAACTCTCCGTCCTTAAATAGCTCAGCATAATACTTGAAAGTTACTTCTTCCATACCTAATGAAGGCATAAAGCCAAGGCTTTGAAGAATTCCCTCAATTACTCCAAAGCCTAAAGTTATTATTAAAAATAAGGAACATGGAAGAAGCAGTATATAGGGACTTAACTTCTTCAAACTTATTCCTCCCCTGCAACTCTCTCCATCCAAATTTTCTCTATTATAGGTATAATATCTGCATCTGGTTCTGAACATCTATGACTTAAAAGTTCATCTTGTTTTACTATAGCATCACTTAATTTCACTTTACTAAACATAGATTTTTCATTATCCAATAATTTGTTATTATCTAATGCTGGTAAATCTCCCCAAGCTAGAGGATCATACTTACTAGCCTGCATTTCTACTGACAATATTGCATTTGCTACTGCCATTGCCCCTTTTTTATTTTCACTATTATAAGGTATTGCTACAAAATGTGTATTTCCAATGGTTCCTTTTTCAAAAACTGATGAAACAGCTCCATTAGGATATTCACCATTCTTGATTCTTCCATCTATAGCATTAGGAGCATATGTTACTGTGCCTAAAACCTGTTTATCTGCAAACATATTATCTAATTGAGCCAAAGTCGCTGGATAAGTTTTTCCTTCATTCCATAAATATGGTTTCAAATCATTTAAATAATTTATTGCAGGTTCTATAGCTTTTTCTATTTCTTCCTTAGTTTTAAGTCCTTTAAGCTTTTCTTCCCCAACGATATCATATATCACATTTCTTACAAATGCACTTCCTGTAAAATCTGGAGGTGCTGGATATGTGAATTTTCCTGAATTAGCTTTACAAATCTCCATAAGTTCCTGTGTGTTTTTAGGAAACTTAGTTACCATGTCTTTATTATAAACCATTACCAATTGAGCTCTGCCAAAAGGTGATTCATATCCATCTACATTATATCCAAAATCTTTGTTAATATCATTAGCTGTACCGTCTACATACTTTTCAAAATTAGGAATTATATTAGTGAATGGTCCATAAAGTAAATTAGCCTTTTTTGCAGCATAAAAATTTTCTCCATTAAGCCATACTAAATCAATTGATCCCTTTTCGTTGTTAGCTTGTTTTTCTCCAAGTAGTTTATTTAGTATACTGTCTATGTCCATAGGCACTCTATTTAGAGTTATATCATAATCTTCTTTTACTTTCTTAGCTAAAACATTGTCAACCCACTTGTTTATATTTTCATCTCCACCATAACCATAGAAATTAACAGTTGATCCCTTAGATTCATCTAAAACCTGCTGCCAATTTTCTATATTAGATTCCTCATTTTTAGCCTGTTTTTTTGAACATCCAGAAAATGATAATGTTAATATTAATGCCATTAAAATAAATACTGTTTTTTTCATTTGATCCCGCCTTACTATATTTTTTCATATATAATTATACATATATTTGTATGTAATTGTATAGTTTATATTAATTTTATAGCATTTTTATATAATCATCGTTGTTTCTATATATTTTATTCATTTTCAATTAACAAAATTTACTTATTGTTATACTCTATTAACATACTATTTTACAATATTATTGTTTTTAATCGTTATTTTTTTGATTTAAAATAGAGATTTCCCTCTCTAGATCATTTATTTTTTCCATCATAATCTTCAGGTTCTTTTGTAATTCATCGTCATTATTGGATGAATTATTATTAGAGTTATCTTTACAACCAAATCTACACCCTGTTAAACTTCCTAATCCAACCGGCCCATAATTAGGGCCATTACCTACTGGAGGATACACACCACCTACAGTATTGGCAACTACTATTACTTGACCTAATAATATATAAAAATTTGCAAGAATATTTTGCTGATATACCGTAAGTTCTCCAGCTATACCTAATCCTATACTAGTTGCTAGACATACAATTTCTTCATATGATAGATCAAAAAAGCTTTTCATTCATTACCCCACCCTTATAAACACTAAATAAACACTAAATAAACCTCTATTACATACTTAATGTGGAATTTTACAATATTTAAAATTCAACTTATTATGAGTAAGTTTATAAATCCTAATTAGGCATATGAAAGAAAATAACAAGTCAAAAATGCCATGTATATTTTGTGTCAGACAAGGAAGTGATATTAGTTCATAGCATAGGCTATGGGCTAATATGGCTGACGCAGTATGGCACAAAATAGACTAGCATACTGACTGTTATTTTTTTGAATGTGCCTTATATAATATAAATATTAATATTAATTTATATTATTCCTATAACTTAATGGGATTTGCTTATAATACATGTTATAGTATGACCCTTTTTTCTTTATAAGCTCTTCATGATTTCCACTTTCAAGTATTTCTCCATTATCTATAACCATAATAATATCACAATCTCTAATTGTGCTAAGTCTATGTGCAATTATAAAACTTGTTCTATTTTTCATTACTTTAAGCATAGCTTCCTGTATCTTAATTTCTGTTCTAGTATCTACACTGCTAGTAGCCTCATCTAATATTAAAATAGAAGGTTCAGCAAGAATTGCTCTAGCTATTGTTAAAAGTTGTCTCTGTCCCTGACTTAAATTTTGACCACTTTCTGATAGCAATGTATCATATCTTTTTGGAAGGTATTTAATGAAACTATGAGCATTTGCCTTTTTTGCAGCATCTTTCATTTCTTCATCAGTAGCATTTAAGTTTCCATATTTTATGTTTTCTTTTATTGTTCCTGAAAATAAATATGCGTCTTGAAGAACTATTCCAAATATTTTTCTTAAATCCTCTCTTTTATAGTTTCTTATATCTATCCCATCAATTAAAATTTCCCCCTTTGAAACATCGTAAAACCTTGTAATAAGATTTACAATGGTAGTTTTTCCTGCTCCAGTTGGTCCAACTAAAGCAATACTACTTCCAGGTTTAACTTTAAAGTTTATCTTTTTTAATATTGGTTCATTATATTTGTATTCAAAACCAACATCCTTAAATTCTATCTCTCCTCTAATGTTAACTATACTTCTGGCATTTACTATATCCTTCTTTTCTTCTTTTTCATCAAGAACTTCAAAAACTCTTTCAGACCCTGCTAAAGCTGCCTGTAATGTGTTAAATACATTAGCCAAATCATTTAATGGCCTAGTAAATTGTCTAGAGTAATTTATAAAACTAGCTATTACCCCAACGGTGATTAGATTTTTTACTGCTAGTATTCCACCTACAACAGACACAGTTGCAAATCCAATATTGCTAATTACATTCATAAATGGCATTAAAAATGATGACCATATTTGTGCTTTTAATCCAACATTCAATAATTTAGAATTAACTTCTCTAAATTCTTCTAATGCCTTTTCTTCATGATTAAAAGCCTTAACTACTTCTAAACCTGATATTACTTCTTCTATATGTCCATTTAGTTTACCCAATTCTACCTGCTGATTCTTAAATAGCACCTTAGTTTTTCTTGCTATGCTTCGAGTTAATAAAAAAACTAGTGGTACTGTAATCATTGTAAATAGTGTTAAAATCGGACTTAATATAAGCATCATAACTAAAGATCCCACAATACTTATGATTCCTGCCATAAGCTGAACCAAAGACTGAGATATAACAGTATTTATATTATCTATATCATTTGTAAGTCGACTCATTATATCTCCATTTGAATTGGTATCAAAAAATTCTATAGGTAATTTCTGAAGTTTCTCAAATAATGCTCTTCTCATATTTCTAACTACCCGTTGAGATATGCCTACAATAAGCCACCCTTTTATAAAATTAATTATTACATCACCTAAATATGCCATTAATAAAGCCAAAACTGATATAGATAAAAGACTAAATTCTATGTTGTCTAAAGATATTAAGTCAATTGATCGCCCAATTAAATAAGGTATAAACAAAACTACTATTGAGTCAATTATAATAAATATAAAAACTAATACTAGTTGTTTTCTTTCTCCTTTAATATACATCCATAATCTTTTAAGAGTTTCTTTTATATTTTTAGGCTTTGCCTTGGGTAAAAATCTTCCACTATTATTTTTTCTTGCTCCCATTGTATTCATCTTTTATCATCTCCTGTTCTACCCATTTGAGATATAAAGATATCTTTATAAACACTACAATTTTGCATAAGCTCTTTATGATTTCCTTCTCCAACTATTTCTCCATTATCTAAAACTATAATTTTATCTGCATCCATAACTGAAGTTATTCTTTGGGCTATGATAATACATATTGAATTATTAAGCTGTTCTTTTAATCCATTTTTTATGTTAAGTTCTGTATTTGCATCTACAGCACTAGTACAATCATCTAATATAAGTATTTCCGGATTTTTAATTATTGCTCTTGCAATTGATATTCTCTGCTTCTGTCCCCCTGAAACATTTACTCCGCCTTGTCCTATCATTGTATTATATCCATCCTTAAATCCACATATAAAATTATGGGCATCAGCAATTTTAGCTACCCTTTCAACTTCTTCTAAGGTTGCATTTTCTTTTCCCCACTTTATATTGTCCATTATGGTACCTGTAAATAATATATTCTTTTGAGGAACTATTGATATTTTATTTCTTAGATATTTCAAATTAATATCCTTAATATTGTTTTCTCCTATTTTTATACTTCCACAATCCACATCATAGAACCTTGGTATAAGGTTCACAATGGTGGTTTTGCCTGACCCTGTAGATCCTATAATTCCTATAGTTTCTCCACTGCTCAACTTAAAATTTATGTTCTTGATATTATAATCTTTTACTTCTTTAATATAAGAAAAACATACATCATTAAATTCTATAAACATGTTTTTTTCATCATTATTAAATTCTAAAGAATTATCTTGTGATATATTATTTTTTTCATCAAAAACTTTCTGTATTCTTTCTGAGGATGCTTTAACTCTAACAAATGTGTTAAGTATATATGATATTAATATTAGAGAACTTAAAATCTGACCCATATAATTAATAAATGCAACTATCTGCCCAACTTGCATATTTCCATTTGATACTCTTATGCCTCCAATCCAAATAACAATTATTATACCGATATTAACTACTAACGTGATTGCAGGATTAAAAAAACACATAACTCTCATTGCTTTAGTTGAAGAATTTAACAGTTCATTATTATATATATCAAATTTATCTTTTTCGTAGTCAAATTTATTAAATGCCTTTACAACTCTTATACCAGATAAATATTCTCTTATAATACTATTTACTTTGTCTAATGAATTTTGTACTTTTCTGAAATGAGGATATCCCTTCTTCATATTAATTGTCATTATTGCTATGATTATTGGCATTATACCTATAATAACCAATGACATAGATGGGTTTAATCTAACTGCCATTATAATACTACCAATACATAACAGTGGTGCCTTAACAAAAATTCTCATTAATCCATTAATAAAAACCTGCACTTGATTGACGTCATTTGTTACTCTAGTAATCAGTGATGCTCTATTAAACTTATCTATGTTTTCAAATGAAAAAGTATTTATTTTTTTAAAAAGTCCTTCCCTTAAGTCAGCTCCAAAATGCTGTGAAACCTTACTTGCTAGTATACTTCTATTTAAAGCAAAAACAGCTCCAAGTCCAGTTATTAAAAGCATTATGAGTCCCATATTCACAACATAATTTATATCTTTATTTTTTACTCCTATGTCAATGATTCTTGACATTATAGTTGGTTGTAAAAGATCACATAATGTCTCTAAAGTAAGAAAACACAAGGCAAATCCAAATGATTTCCAATACTTATTCATATATTCTCTTATAAAATTCATGCATCTCGCTCCTAGTATCTATAATATATTTATGTTTATATTCTTATTAGAACACCACGTTTTAATTGACAATTTAAAATTGAGAATTGACAATTAAGGATTTCTTCCTTAAATAAAAGGCTAAAATTTCTAATTTACATTATTATATCACGAAAATAACCTTTATTATTATTGCATTTTATTATAATTAATTTTATTCTAAACAGATTTTTTATTTTCACAAAGTATTAATTTTACAAACATATGATATAATTGTAATACATATATTACATTTGTAGATGAGTCGGTTACATGATTAAATTCAACTCAGAATTTGCTTATGTAATAGGGCTATATTGATGTATTAAAATATCAGAAAAGTATGGTAAAGATGCTTTAATAAACCCAATAACAAAGGTGACGATAAATTTATGGATATGGTTTTGAACTCCTAAATCTTATCCTAATTTATTATTTAATTATTTATTGAGAAAATTTCTAGGAGGATTTTATATGAATAACCAATATGATTTCTTATTTAAAGAAGGATTAAAATCAGATGATTTATCTAAAATAAGAAAAACCCCTAAGGGTGATCTACATAATCACTGTGGTCTTGGTATGAGGTTTTCTACATTTAACAAGTGGGCAAGCGGTAATGTAACGCCACCTCCAAATAAAATGGAAGGCCTTTTAGGTTTAGATAATTATATTTTTGGTGAAACTATTAAATTTATTACCAAAGGCTCTGATATTGAATTTCTAATAGAGGCTACTCTAAAAGAAGCTATAGAGGATGGAGTTAAAATTTTGGAACCTAGTATAGATTGCAATGACTTAAGATATTTCAATAACTATAATGACTTTTTTAATTCTATACTTAAAGTTAAAACTAAATATGCTAACAGTATAGATTTCAGGCCAGAAATTGGAATGCCTAAATCCATAACAACTGAAGGTCTAGAGAACTTTTTAATACCCTGTATAGATAGCGGTGTATTTAAGTCCTTAGATTTATATGGGGATGAATCTATTGATGATTTTGAAAAGTTCAAACCTTACTATAAATATGCAAAAGAAAAAGGTCTTAAACTTAAAGTTCATTGTGGAGAATTTCATGGTGCAGAAAATGTAAAAAAAGCTATAGAAATATTAAATATAGATGAAATACAACATGGCATTGGGGCTTATTCTGATGAATATGTCATTTCTCTTATAAAAGAAAGAAATATTAGATTAAACATATGTCCAAGCAGTAATTTTATTTTAGGAGCTATTGATGACATAAAAAAACATCCCTCTAGAATTTTATTTGATAGCGGTGTAACTTTGAGCATAAATACTGATGACTTACTGCTATTTAATAGTGGAGTTTCAGAGGAATATTTATATCTTTATAAATCTGGAGTTTTTAATGAAGATGAATTAAATGAAATACGTCATATGTCTTTATTATAATTTGGAGGTGCCTATATATGTTTAGAGAACTTAGAAAGAAAAACAGAGAACTTACTAAAGAAGATTCTATAAAAATTTTAAAATCTTGTGATTATGGTATTTTATCATGTTTAAGTGAAAATGGATATGCCTATGGCGTGCCACTAAGTTATGTCTATATGAATAACTCCATCTATTTTCATTCTGCCACCGAAGGCCATAAAATAGATAGCATTAATAATAATAACAAAATCTCATTTTGTGTAGTTGGAAAAACTCATATTCTCCCTGAAAAGTTTAGCACAGAATATGAAAGCGTAATTGTATTCGGCTTAGCAACTGAAGTTCATGATAATGAAAAAAATTTAGTTCTTTTGGAATTAATTAATAAGTATTCTCCTAATTACATAGATGAAGGTACTAAATATATTGAAAATTTAGCCTCAAAAACTAAAGTAATAAAAATAACTATTGAAAACATTTCTGCTAAGGGACGAAAATCTTAATTAGTAATAATTCGCTACAAAAGCGGCAAGGAATTCCAAAACATACTAGTCTGGGGTTTCCTTGCCATAATTTAAAACAAACTATTAAATTTATTCTCTAAGTTTAATCAAACTCCATCCAAAACTAGAAATTACTTAATTAAACTTATCTTACATGCTTTTCAGCAACTAAAGTGAATGTCTTTGGTATCCCTTTATCAAAAACCTCTGAGGATAAATTTGCTTCCTCATCTAAGCTCTTTATCATTAAACCTGATTGGGATACGGCTGTTACTATTTCCCCTAAATTCCATTTGCGAAGTAGTACTGTTTTAGGTTCTTCATTGTCATTTAAATATTTTGAATAAGATATAAGTTTTTCTTCAAGAGAAGTATCAAAATAATCTCCTGTAACTTTATGTTTACGGACTTTAGCTGTTGATCCCCTTGATGAAATTAATTTTGTAGAAACAGGATGGAAATCCCTTATAACAAATATTCCATTATTACTTAACAATTTATGTACTATATTTAAAAAAGGTTTTAAATCTGAAAAATAATGTAGTATTCCCATTTCAGCAAATACTATATCATAATCTCCTGTAAGTTCTTCCTTTGGAAGTTTAAGAACATCAGATAAAACATATTTTATATTTACATTTGCTTCTTTAGCTAAATCCATAGCATATCTTTTATTTCCCTCTGAAAAATCAACTACAGTTACATTAGCTCCTAATAAGCTCAATGCTACAGCCTTATTTCCGTTTGATCCCATTAAATTCATTATTTTTTTGTTATTTACATCTCCAAACTTGTTGTAAATAACAGATATAGGTTTTGTAGGATTTTTCTTTATCTTTTCAGCCGCCATTTTAGGTTCTCCTAATCTTTCAACCCATGCATCATATGTTTCCTTATTCCACGCTTCCTCATTTATATCAATGCATACTTCTTTATTACTTTCATTGCATTCTTGTTGATTCATAAATCATCCTCCATTAAGTATAAATTAACTATATATTATATTTAGAACAAAGTGGCTAAACCTCGTTATAATTGAAAATTGACAGTTATTGTTAACATCTTCTTAAGAAGATTTCATCCTTAACTCTCTTGTCACTTACAACTTGTCACTGATTAAATTACATATTTAATGTATTTTAAGGTTATCCATATATTTCATCTCTATAATATCCTATAGAGTTAAAAGGTATACCAAATATATATTATAATCTAAAAAAAGCTCTGTTAAAAGAGGATATTGTCTAAGTAAACCTAAAAAATTATAAAATATACGCTAGTTCATTAAGATTTTAATCTATAGTTCCATATATTTTTATTATCTAAAATAAAAATTGCTTATATGAAAAATTTTCACATAAGCAATTTTTTAGTGTTTTAGTGTCTTTATATTAGGCACATTCAATGTGCCTTAAATTAAGAATTTAAGTATAAATATTATACCTATTATCACTGTTGCTAGACTTACGTCTTTACGCTTTCCAGTGAATACTTTTAATACTATATATGAAATTACTCCAAATACTATACCATCTGATATTGAATAAGAAAATGGCATCATTATAATTGTTAAAAATGCCGGTATAGCTTCTGTGTAATCATCAAGCTTTATTTCTTTAATAGGCTCAATCATAAATAGTCCAACCAATACTAAAGCTGATGCTGTTACTGCTGGAGTTATAACTGAAAATAGTGGTGCAAAGAATAATGCTAAAAAGAACATTACTGCTGTTGATACTGCTGTTAATCCAGTTCTTCCGCCTTCTGCAACCCCTGATGCACTCTCAACAAATGTACTTACAGTACTTGTACCAAGACATGCTCCTAATGTTGTTCCAATAGCATCTGATAAAAGGGCCTTTTTTATATTTGGCACTTTTCCATTTTCATCTAACATATTAGCCTTAGTAGCAACTCCAACTAAAGTTCCTATTGTATCAAACATATCCATAAATAATAAAGTAAATAATACTATCGCCATATCAAAAGTAAAGATATTATGCCATTCAAAAGTAAAAAATGATGAACTCATTGATGGTGGCATACTAACTAATGAAGTTGGAAAATGTGTTACCCCTAAAGGTATTCCAACTATAGCTGTAATAAGCATTCCTAAAAATAATGCTCCCTTTACATTCTTAGCTAATAATATTCCTGTTATTAATATTCCTATTATTGCAACTAATCCTTGTCCTGATATTATATTTCCTAATGCAACTATAGTTCCACCACCCTCTGGATGAGTAACTACGCCTGCTCCTTCAAGACCTATTAATGAAATTAATAATCCTATACCTACTGATATACCTCTTTTAATGCTCATTGGTATTGAATCAACTATAGCTTCACGAACATTAAATAGTGTTAATAATATAAATATAATTCCTTCTAAAAGAACTGCTGTTAATGCAAATTGATATGAATATCCCATACCCTTAACTATTGTAAACGCAAAAAAGGCGTTTAATCCCATTCCTGGAGCTTGTGCAAATGGTAGTTTTGCATATAAACCCATTATAAGAGTTGCAATGACCGCTGATAATGCTGTTGCTGTAAATACAGCCCCTGGATCCATTCCTGCTACTGATAAAATAGAGGGGTTAACTATTAATATGTACGCCATTGTCATAAATGTAGTTATTCCTGCTACTATTTCTTTTTTTACAGTAGTGTTGTTTTCTTTAAGTTTAAAATACTTTTCCATATGTACCACTCTTTCTAGTTATTTTTTCAACACCTTTACTATAATAACACATTTTTTCATTTTGCCAAGGGTTTTGCCGAATATTTTTATATTTTTTTAAATTTTTATATGTATTTTTTAAATTTTCATGTGATTTTGACATTCTATCCATTCATATTTCTACATAATTTTTATGAACATCATAAGAATCACTCCTATCTATAATTTTTCACTAATTAATAAATAATATACACTAAAAACAAAGGCTATCTTTAACTAACCATATAAACTGCTTTTTAGCATATGTTTAGCATTAAAGATAGCTTGTAAATATAAGTTTTTAAATTTATAATATATTTTATAAATTTTTAAATTTACATATTCATATTATTCTTTATTCCTTTTGTGATTGAAACTTCATAATCAATAAAGTCATATATATCTTCTGTAAAACAACTAGAAAATTGTTTTAGTTCATCTAAAGTTAGCTTCTCTATATTAACTCCTTTTTCTTCACAGAATAAAATAATCTCCCCAACAACTTTATGAGCATCTCTAAATGCCATTCCATTACAAACTAAATAATCTGCAACTTCAGTAGCATTTAAAAAACCTGCTTTAACAGCATTTCTCATAGACTCATTTTTCACCTTCATTGTCCCTATTATTCTTTCCATAACTATTAAGCATTTACTGGTAGTATCAAGTGCATCAAAAAACACTTCCTTATCTTCTTGCATATCTTTATTATAGGCCAAAGGTAATGATTTCATTGTAGTTAATAAGGATATTAATGTTCCATAAACTCTACCACTTTTACCTCTTATAAGTTCTGGTCCATCTGGATTTTTCTTTTGAGGCATTATTGAACTTCCTGTTGCAAACTCATCATCTATTGATATAAAATCAAATTCCTTAGAACTCCAAAGAATAAGTTCTTCTGACAATCTTGATAAATGCATCATTATTATTGAAAAATCTGCACTTAGTTCAATTAAATAATCTCTATCCGATACTCCATCTAAAAAATTATCTGTAGGTTTTTTGAATCCTAATTCTTTAGCGGTAAACTCTCTATCTATATTATATGTTGTACCTGCTAAAGCGCAGCAACCTAAAGGACATTCATCTAGTATTTCAATGGCATTTTCTATTCTTTTAATATCTCTTTTAAACATAGCTTCATAAGCCTTCATATGATGGGTAAATGTTACTACCTGAGCTCTTTGTAAATGTGTATATCCTGGCATAATATATGGATTGTTTTCTCCTACACACTTTAACGTATTACCCAACTTTTCCAAGTTATTTTTTATATTAATTGCACATTCTTTAGAATATAGCCTCATATCTAAAGCAACTTGATCGTTTCTACTTCTCGCCGTATGAAGCTTCTTTGCAACATTTCCTATTCTCTCGATTAAGTTTATTTCTACAAATGAATGGATATCCTCATAGTTTCCTTTAATCTCAATTTTATTTTCTTCAATATCTTTAAGAAGTTCCCTAAGTGCACACTCTATTTCTTTTCCTTCATCTTCACTTATTATATTGCAGTTTTTAAGCATATTAACATGAACTATACTTCCATTTATATCTTCTAAATATAATCTTTTATCAAAAGAAAGGGAGGAATTAAAATCCTCCATCAACTTACTTTCACCCTTTTTAAATCGACCACCCCAAAGTTTCATATTTTACATCCCCTTCATTGCCTTGATTTTTAATGGAAGAGCTGTTAATTTAATAAACCCTTCTGCATCCTTATGATCATATAATTCAGATGCCCCAAAGGAAGAAATTTCATTATCATATAAAGCATTATTTGTGAATATACCTGCTGGTTTAATATTACCTTTATATAACTTAATTTTAACTGTTCCTGTTACATTTTTCTGTGTTTCATCAATAAATTTATCCAAAGATTCTTTTAAAGTTGAGTACCACTTTCCATCATAAATAATTTCTGCATATTTAATAGAAATCATTTCTTTATAATGCATAGTATCCTTTTCTAAAGTTGCACTTTCTAATATTGAGTGAGCCTTATAAAGTATAGCTCCTCCTGGTGTTTCATATATTCCTCTAGATTTCATTCCAACTAATCTGTTTTCGATAATGTCTTCAATTCCAATTCCATTTTCCCCACCTAACTTATTTAACATTTTCATAAGTTCAACAGGTGGAAGTTCCTCACCATTTATCTTTTTAGGTATACCTTCCTCAAAGTATATTTCTACATATGTAGGCTCATCTTTTGCTTTTTCAGGTGATACTCCCATAAGATACATTTCTTCTTTATGCTCATTTTCTAAGCATTCAATATCTCCGCCCTCATGAGATGTATGCCAAATATTTGCATCTACTGAATATATTTTTTCCTTTGTAACTGCTACCTCTATATTATGATCATTTGCATAATCTATAGCATCTTCTCTTGATTTTATATCCCAAATTCTCCAAGGTGCAATTATGTCAATAGTTGGATCAAAAGCCCAAATAGAACTTTCAAAACGTACCTGATCATTACCTTTTCCAGTACATCCATGACAAATTACCTTAGCTCCCTCTTCATGAGCTATTTCAACTAATCTTTTAGCCATTATAGGTCTTGCAAGAGAAGTACCTAACATATATTTTCCTTCATATTTCGCTTCTGCCTTCACAGCCATATATACACATTGAGTTATAAATTCTTCAGTTAAATCCTCAATATAAACCTTTGATGCCCCTGATGCATGAGCTTTATTTTCTATAGCCCCCATATTTTCATCTTGTCCAACATTCAAACACACTGCAATAACATCAAAATTATAATTTTCCTTAAGCCATGCTATTATTATAGATGTGTCTAATCCCCCTGAATATGCTAATACTACTTTTTCTTTCATTTTAAATAGCCCTCCTTCGTATATAAAAAATTCTATTATGCTGATTTTTCTAATGTTTTATATAAAAATGTTTTTGTTCTCTCTTCACTTGGGTTTGTAAATATCTTTTCTGGCACATCATCTTCAACGATTTTTCCATCACTCATAAATATAACTCTATCTGATACATCTCTAGCAAAACTCATTTCGTGTGTAACAACTACCATTGTCATACCCTCTTTTGCAAGTTCCTTCATTACATTTAAAACTTCCCCAACTAATTCTGGATCTAAAGCTGATGTTGGTTCATCAAAAAGCATGATTTTAGGTTCCATGGCAAGTGCTCTAGCTATTGCAACTCTTTGCTTTTGACCTCCAGAAAGCTTTGAAGGATAGTAATTTATTTTATCTATTAATCCTACCTTCTCTAATAGTTTTTTTGCTCTTTCAAGTACAGTATTCTTATCTTCTTTTTTTACTTTTAATGGTGCTAACATAACATTCTCTAAAACTGTAAGATGTGGAAATAAATTAAATCCTTGAAAAACCATTCCCATCTTTGTAGTTAAATCTTTCATAACTTTCTTATCAGATACATCTAGCTTATTTTCTTCGATTAATATTTCTCCATTATCTATGGTTTCTAAATTATTTAAACATCTCAAGAAAGTAGATTTTCCTGAACCCGAAGGACCTATTATTGTAACAACTTCTCCTTGATTTATATTTAAAGATAAATCCTCAAATACTGTTAAATTTTCAAACTTTTTAGTTATATTTTTTACATCTATAGCTTTCATTATAAATCCCTCCTAGTATACAGAAACTTTTTTTTCTATTAATGAAAATAATAATGTTAAAACTGTTGTCATTGCTAAGTAAAACACTCCTGCTAGTAAATATGTTTCCATAGCTCTAAATGACGATGACGCTATAACTTGTGAACTTCTCATAAGCTCAACTAAAGTTATTGTTGAAACTATTGATGTATCTTTATTTATTGTAATAAATTCATTTCCTACAGATGGAAGTATAATTCTTATTGTTTGTGGAATTATTACATGCATCATAGTTTGTCCATAAGATAATCCCAATGTCTTAGAAGCCTCAAACTGTCCTTTATCTACAGATTGAATTCCTCCTCTTATAATTTCAGTCATATAAGCACCACAATTGATACTAAGAGCTAAAACTCCGGCTGTCATAGCTTCCATTTCTATTCCTATACTTGGAAGTCCGAAATATATTATAAATATTTGTAATAACATAGGTGTCCCTCTTATTATCCATGTGTAAAAACTTGCAATTAAATTTAACACCTTATATTTTGAGGTTTTAAATAATGCTCCAATTATTCCTATTATTGTTCCAAATATTAATGTTAAAACTGTTAGTTCTATAGTTACAATTGCTCCCTGTGTAAGAACAGGAACACTCATCTTTATAAATTCTAAATCCATAACCTCATCCCCCATATGTTATTACTTAATTTAATTGTTATTTATAAGCATCAAATCCAAACCACTTCTCTGATAATTTACTTAAAGTACCATCTTCTTTTAACTCTTTTAAGATTTTATTTACCTCTTGTTGAATTTGTGTATCTTCCTTTTTAAATGCTAAAGCTATTGGTTCTTCTTCTATATTTGCATCTATTTTCTTATATGATTCCTTATCTTTATCTAGATAATAATCACATACTGGCTTATCTACTACAACAGCATCTATTCTCTTATTTTTTAAATCTAACAATCCTTCTGGTGTTTTATTATATTCTTTAACTTCTTTAACACCTTCTATTTTCTTTGCTGCATCTGCTGATGTTGTTCCAATACCTACGCCTATAGTTTTTCCTTTTAAATCTTCAACTGTTTTTATATCATTATTTTCTGTATTTAAAACTATATACTGGCCACTGTTTAAATAATTATCTGTAAATAATACTTCATTTTGTCTCTTTTCTGTCACTGTAAATCCTGATGCAACCATATCAAACTTGTTTGATTTTAATCCCTGTACAATCCCATCAAATGGTACTGTAACAATTTCTGTTTTAGCTCCTAGCTTTTCTGCTATTGCATTAGATAAATCAATATCAAAACCTACTATTTCATTTTTATCATTTGTGTACTCAAAAGGTGGGTAATCCGGACTTAAACCTATTTTAAAAACTTTTGATTCCTTTACCTTATCAAGAGTATTTACTTTCTCCTGCTTACTACCACAGCCTGCCATAACCACCCCGCAAATCATTACTCCTACTAATGCTAATATTACTTTCTTTTTCATTTTAGCCCCTCCTGATTTTTGTATTTTTATACTCATATTTTTCTTACTTTTACCTATTTCAAAGGTTTCGTTCGTATATCATGATGTTATTATAACTCCTTATGAATATTTATGCAATATATTTGCATAAATATTCATAAGGAAATTTAGTTTTTTATAATTTTAATAATATAAAGCAATTTTTATTAAATATTTTAATTTGGTAATCGTTTAAATTTTAATATTATTTTAAGTAATTTAGTTTTTTATAACATATACATGGTTTACTCTTTAAATAAATATAATAAAAAGCCATGAAATTTAGATATGTATTCTAAATTTCATGGCTTCTATATTAAAATATATTTTACTAATCTTCTCATTAATCCTTAATATATTCTTACTATTTAGTTATTCTAATGAAAAAAGGCTATGCCCTTTTTTAGTGACAAGTTAAAAGTAACAAGTGACAAATTGATGTTGAAAATAACAGATTTTCTTTAATTATATTTTTTTATTTTCAAAATCTTCCTGAAAAGATTTATCCGCAACTTGTAATTTTTCACTCATTAAAGTTTTCAACTAAAAAATCTATGCATTTTAATAGTTATCAAAGTTATCCACAGATTTGAAATTTTATAATATACTATAAAGTAAAAAAGTCAACTATCTTCTTATAGGTTACCTTTCTTCAAACCTTTAGCTTTTAGATCATTACATAGCAATAGTTTTTTTTAAGGCACATTCAAATAAATAACTAGCCAGTATGCTAGTTTATTTTCATATGCCTAATCAAACTATCACTACATCCTCACAACCATTTTTATATGCTATTTCTTTAAGTTTATTCATGTATTCATCACTTGGGCTTTTCATATCTTTAATTTCTTCTCTTACGCCCATTGCTCTAAATTTTATAAGTTTATATCTTATATTTAAATTGCTCTCTCCTATAAACTTTGAAACATTATAAACTGTATCCTCATTTTTAAACATATCTGGCACCACTACAGTTCTTACCTCATAAAGCTTATCCATACTAGCTAGATATTTAAGATTTTTTAATACATTAGTGTTGTCTTCGCCTATAAATTCCTTATGAATAGCCTTATCCCATGATTTAACATCTAGCATTACTTTATCAGTTAAACTTAAAAGTTCAGTCATTTCTTTAAAGTCTTTAAATCCATTGCTATCTATAAAACATGTTAACCCATTATTTCTTGCTATTTTAAATAGTTCTATAATAAATTCTTCTTGAATAGTACATTCTCCGCCTGATACGGTAATCCCTTGTATGAAATTCTTATATTTTTCTATTTCATTCATTAAATTTTGTGGTGTAAATTTTTTTATCTTAGGACTACTGTTATTCTTACAAATCTTTATACAACTATCGCAATTACAACATTTACTATAATCCCACACAATTTCTCCAAGTATATTTTTTATTGCTCCTGTTTTACAAACTTCAATACATTTGCCACAATTTACACAAGTATTTATTGTTTCTGGGTTATGACAATAAATACAATTAAAATTACACTCTTGAAAAAAGATAGAAGTCCTATTTCCTGGTCCATCTACTGAACTAAAAGGTATTATTCTGTTTATATATCCATAAACCATACTATCTAACCTTTCTATTGTAAATATTTCCATTTCTAACCTGTCCCTGTCCTAACACAACCGTATCATGAAGAACTGATTCACCTTTATCTAATTTTTCAATTTCACTTCTTTTAACTAAAAATCCTGTAATCCTTATTACATCTGCATCAGAAGAATATAGTGAAAAATATCTCATTCCTTCTTTAAATGCACCTTCAATTATATTTAATATAAACTCAGGATTGTTTTGTGAATTCTTTTCAAATGGGAATATATCGCCTATTCCTGATGGAAAATACTTATGAAATCTAGCTGTTTGCTTTAAATGATTCCAAAGCTCTGGTTCTTCCCCTACAGGAATTCTGCATCCTGGTGTTACACCTTTATCCTCTGCAAGCCCAACCTGTGCATGAAGTAACACTCTTTCATTGGTAGCCTTACAGTAAGGACTATGATGTTTATTAACTAAATCATACAAAGTCTTAATTATTTTTTCTCCTAAATTGTCTGCTTCTTCATTATGTCCAAATCTATCTTCTTGTTTTTCCGCATTTAAAAGATTGTTTACACATTCAGCAAGGCCGACCATACCAAACATAGCTGTAAATCTATCTTTACTTATAAAACCTTCTTTAACCAAGAAATTACTCTCAAAAAATGTACTTTCCTCAACTATATATCTTATTCTTTCTTCTATATACTCTGCCATTAATTGAAATGCCTTAGGTAATTTTTCATTAAAGAAATCTTCTATACTCTCTGCCATTAACGAAAGCTTAGCTAAATTCATCCTTACTAAAGTAAATGCCCCTCCACCTATTGGAAGACCATTATAACAACTAGCTATTCCATAATTTTCACCTAACTCTTTAGAAAACATTTCATCATTAGCAAAACTTGGCTTAGCAGTCTTTAATGATGTTTCTATTGCTTTTAATGCAAACTCTTTTGGAGTAGTATTGTTATATTTTAAAGTTAAATTAGGATTTGCATTCTCTAACTCTTTTTCTACTTCTAGAATAATTCTTCCTGCTCTTGTATCTCTTGGTCCTATATTTCCATGACAAAAAGAGTCTGTTATTGTTCTATCTATATGAGTTAAAAATAATTTTATAGCTTTTTTCCCTTCATTTTCATCTACAATAAACGGTTCTAGAAGCTCGTCAATACTACCTATATATACTGGCATAGTTGTTACTGATGGAACATGCTTGTACATTATAAGCAAATTATTTACAGCTTCCCATATATCTTTAGGTGGTGTAAGGTTTAAAAACTTACACCCTTCACTCATAAATTTTTCATAGTTTGGGAGTATATATCTAGGTCTATAAGGGGCATTTCCTTCAAACAGATCACAAATTACCCCTTTTTCTCTTAATTTCTGTGCTTCATCTGAAATTTTTAATACATTTACACTATTTTCTGCTTCCCTTGCTAGGGCTACAACCTTTTGTTCAAATGTTAAAGTTGTATCCTTTATAATTTTTTCTATATTATTCATTAGTAAATCAACTCCATATTATTTAATAGATTACCTGAATTGGTTTTCATATTTTTATCTATTTTAACTCACTTCTTATGATAAGTAAATATGTATTTTATGTTATATATATTTTTCTCAACAAAATAAAACCTAGTAAAATCCATTGTTTATATGTTAATTTTTTGTGACTAAATTCCTTTTACATAAATCAAATTAGTTTATTTATAGTTTACCATGTAACTTTTTAAATACTCTTATTAAATTCTTAAGAAAAATTTATATATATTGTAACTTTAATTTATATAATATGGTATAAAATATATAAGTAAACAAATTTACTTAAGACACATTCAAAAAATAATAGACTAGTATGCTTGTCTATTATTTTCTTTCATGTGCCTTATACAATATTTAAATGAATAGGAGTGTACAAAATGTTAAAACAGAGAATATTAAAATCTATTAGTAAAATACTACTAGGTGTTTTGACTATATCCACAGTAATAAGTCTACCTGGGAATGAGGCGAAGGCAGATGCTATGAAAGTTGTTACTCTAGGAGCAGATCTTACTCAACAACAAAAGGATGATATGCTAAAATATTTTAATGTAAAAAAAGATGAAGCTAATATTTTAGAAGTAAATATAACTGAAGAAAAAAAATACTTAGGAAAAATTGCACCCCCAGAACAACTTGGTAGCAAATCTATTTCTTCTTCTTATGTAGAGCCTACATCTAAGGGAGGAATAAATGTAAAAACTAATAACCTTTACTGGGTTACAGATAGCATGATAACAAACGCCTTAATAACAGCCGGTATAACAAATGCTACTGTTATTGCTTCTGCACCTTTTAAGGTTTCTGGAACTGCAGCATTAACTGGTATATTAAAAGGTTTTGAAAATAGTGAATCTGGTAAAAAAATAGATGAAAATAAAAAAGAAGTAGCAAATGAAGAATTAGTTGTAACTGGTAAATTAGGTGATAAAATTGGACAAGATGAAGCTGCAAAAGCAATAAATGAAATAAAAAAAGATGTTGTAAAAGAAAAGCCTAAAACTGACAAAGAAATTGAAAAGTTAGTATCAAATGTAACTAATAGTTATGGTTCAAAATTAAGTGATGAAGATGTAAAAAATGTAACTTCTTTAATGAGCAAAATAAATGGATTAGACTTAGATTTCAAACAAATAAAAGATCAATTAAATGATGTAAGTAAAAAACTTAAAGACCAATTAAATAGTGACGAAGCTAAAGGCTTCTTTTCTAAAGTAAAAGATTTCTTTTCAGGCATGTGGGAGTCAATAAGTGATTTTTTCAGTAACCTTCTTTCAAGTGAAGAAAAAGCTACTGAAGAACCAAAAACTGATAAGAATAATACCCAACCAACCAATGATAACAATTCAAAAAATGAAAATAATACTAAGAAATAAAATAATAAAGCCAGCTTTTGCTGGCTTTATTATTTTACCCACATTAACCTACATTATCCAAATTTCTTCTATTTGCAAAAAACAAACTTAACATAAACAGAACAATTGATAATAAAATCATTGCCATAATTAAAGGCATTGCTTGTTTTATTCCATATCCCTTCTGAAACTTTTCTATTACATTCATTGCCCATCTTTGAGGACACAATCCACCTATTCTTTGCATAAACTCAGGCATAAGTTCAAAATCCCAATATGCTCCCGAAAGCATTGATGTTGGTACTATAAAGAGAATACTTACTCCTGATGCCACGGATAAACTTTTAATTCCTGATACTATACATAAGTTAAAAGCCACTGCTACTAAATTGGTCAAAAGTAATGTAGCTAAGAAATATACACTATTATCCATACCAAAATTAAACCTAAAGATTAAACACATTATATAATAAATAATTGAAGTTAGTGATGAACATATATAAAATACTATAAGCATTGATGCATAATATTTTTGTTTTGATACTTTGCTTAAAAGTATTCTATTTTGTGTTCCTCCTTTTTCATCTTGTATTATAAATCTTGTTATTGTTTGACCTGATATAAAAATTATCATTATTATAATACCTATTGAATGCATAACTGATATTTTATTTTCTTCTCTTCTGCTAAATGAATAATTAGGTATATTATCCTTATATTCCTTTTCTAAAATTCGAAATTTTTCTATATTATTTTGAGACATTTCGCTTAAGGAGTACAATATTTTATTTTCAGAATTTATTGTTGATTTTACCATTTCACTTATTTCGCTTACTTTTGCTTTTTTTATAACTATTTTTGGCTCTTTTCCATCTATAATATCTTCAGTATAATTTTTATTTATAATTATCACTAATTCTACATCCCTAGATGCTAATAAATTTTCAACTTTCTCCTCTTTTAAGTTCTCTAATTTAACCCCCTCTATTTTCCCTAATTTTTCTTTTATCCTGTAACTCATTTCTCCATTATCATTATCTACTATTCCTACTTTTTCTACCATTGATTGCCCATTTACATAGCTAAAAAGGATTGTACATATAGCTGGAATAATTATGGATACAGTTATAAAACTTTTTCTCTTTATTAATAATTTAAATGTGTTTAAAATTACATTACCCAATTGTCTTCCCCCTTTTGAGCCATCTTACAACAACATATCCTAGTACTAATATTATTGAAAGTCCTAATGATAAGGCTATAGATATTGCTGCATAATTACTTTTAATGCCTGAGCTCACACTCATTAAAGCAGAATTTACCCAGTATAATGGAGTGAATACAATTATCTCTTGAATAATTGGCATAGATTTTAACATTGATATAGGAAAATAACATCCCCCAAACATACATAAACTTATAATTATAATGTTTAATATGCTATTCATACTCTTACCGTCTTTTGTAGCTAATCCTATTACAATTCCAAGTATGGAACTAAATACACTTAAACATGCAAGTATGGCAAACATCAACCATATATTTTCTCCCCAGTTAGTTTTTAATACAATAGATGAATAAATATAAACCTCTATTGATTGTAAAACTCCTATTATTACCCCTACAAAAGCTTTTGAAATAATAAGCTGAACACTATTTGCTTTAGAAATTCTTATTCTATTAATTGTAGATGAATATTTTTCGTCATACACTGTTTCTGATATTGATGTTGATACGTATAACATTATTAAAGCTAATTCTGCAAATGTATAATATTCAAAAGAATTTATTCCTCTTAATCCCATTGATTCCTCTCTAATAGCTGAGTCATTATAGTTTTCAAAAGATTTATTATCAATAAAACTATGATTTTTTTCTTCTATACCTATTAAGGCATAATTGTCTATAAATTGTTCAAATACATTTCTAAATACTTTTCCCTCAATGGTTTCTCTATTTTTTGTTCTATAATAATCATATCCCTTATTGCTGATTGTTATAAAAGCTACTGCATATCCTGAATCAACCTTTTCTTTTGCCTCTTCAGTATTGTTAATACTTTGGAATGATATATCTAAATTATTATTTACATCTTTCATAAAGCTATGAAATGCCCCCGAATAACTGGATATTTCCTCTATATTATAAAGGACTTTAACATCATTAAAAATATCAGGACTACCTTCTTCCATAACGTCTTTTAAAGCAAATCCAAGACAGGTTATAAGTAATATAGGAAATACAAATAAAATTATTACATTACTCTTATTTCTAAAAAACTGTATAAGCTCTTTTTTCATCATATAAAAAAGTATCATTTGAACTGCACCCCTAATCCCTTAATTTTTTGCCAGTCAGTGACAAAAATACAGTTTCTAAACTAGGTGTTTCATTTTTTATATTTTCAATTATTATATTTCTTTTAGATAGATTAGAAACTATTTGTTCAATAACATTACTCTCTTTTAAGTAAGAACATTTTATTTCATTGTCATTTACCACAACTTTTTCTACCCCTGTAATGGAATTTAAACACTCTAAAACATCACAAGATTTATTATTTATAGTAATTGAATATATATTTTGATCACTAACAAGGGATTTTAAATATTCACTATTTCCTTCTGCTATTATTTTTCCATGATCCATAATAGCAATTCTGTCACATATGTCATCCACTTCTTCCATATAGTGAGATGTATATATTATTGTTGATCCTTCATTTCTTAATTGTTTTACTGAGTTTAATATATGATTCCTTGATTGTGGATCTATTCCAACAGTGGGCTCGTCCATTATTATAAGCTTAGGTGTATGAGCAATTGCACATGCCATATTGAGCCTTCTTTTCATTCCTCCTGAAAATTGTCCACTTATTTTTTTTCTAACAGACGATAATCCTACAAATTCTAGTGCTCTCTCAACCCTCCTATTTAATTCTTCTCCTTTAAATCCATATAGCGAACAAAAAAACTTAATATTTTCTTCTGCACTTAAGTCCCAATAAAGTGCAAAGTCTTGAGGTACGAGACCAATATTTTCTTTCCACCCATTTATTTTATTATTTGTTTCTTCAAATATAATTTCTCCTTTAGTTAAATTTATAAGTCCTATTATCATACCTATTATTGTACTTTTACCTGCTCCATTAGGCCCTAAGAGTCCAAATATTTCTTTTTTATTTATAAAAAAATCCACTCCATCTACTGCATTTATGTTTCCATATTCTTTACATAAATTCTTCACTTCTAAAAATTTCATTTTCATCACTCCTAAACCTATTGTATAAAAAAAGTGATTTTCTAGTTAGTTAGAAAAATCACTTTTTTATCATGACAAATGTCATATTTTTATAATTTACCCTTTAAATAATTTATAGCAATCTGTGTTCTATGTTTTAAATCAGTTTTATCTAAAATAGTTGTTATATAGTTTCTAACTGTTCCCTGGGAAATAAATAATTTTCCACTTATTTCCTTATTGCTTAATCCCTCACTTATTGCTTTTATTATATCTAGTTCTCTTTCAGTAAATTTATATTTAGAAATTTCAGGTTCACAATCTTTTCCTTTAATTTTATCTAAAATATTTTCATTCATAACTATTGTGTCATTATATACAGACTTTATTGCATGTATTATTTGTTCTGGTGAATTGTTTTTTAAAATATATCCTTTAGCACCACATTTTAAAGCTTCATTCACATAAATTTCTTCATCAAATGTAGTTAATATTAAACATTTTGTGTTACTCCTATGTGCAATTTCTTTAACTGCTTCTACTCCATTTAGTTCTGGCATCCTAATATCTATTAATGCAACATCTATTTCCTTAGTATTACACATCTCTATAGCTTCATTTCCATTAGACGCTTCTGCAACAACTTCTATTTCACTATCTAATGGAAGTAATATTTTAAGACTTTCTCTAATTAATTTATCATCATCGCATATTAAAATTTTTATACTCATAACCTCACCTATACCCCTATTATCATTGATATAGCAAACCCATCATTATTATAAAATCTTATGGTTCCGCCTATTGATTTTACTCTTTCCTCCATTCCTCTTAACCCTAACCCTCTTTTTACTTTGTTACAACCTAATCCATTGTCAACAATTTCAACTCTTATAAATTTATTATAAATTTCTATACTCATCAAAAATTTAGTAGCTTTTGAATACTTATATGCATTAGTTAATGCTTCTTTTAAATTATCTTCTATAACAATCCACTGCTCTGTACTTACTTTCCCTAGATCTCCTGATACACTTATATTTGTGGACACACCACAATTACTTTGAAACTCTAAAAGTAATATTTTTATACTTTCTATTCCTATTAGTTGTTCTTCAGGTTTTAAATCTCTAAGGACATTTCTTATATCATCCATTCCTGCATTCAAACCTGTTATTGCACTATTTAAATATTTAATAGCTAAATCTTTGTCTTTATCCATCATAGCTTTTGTAACTTGTAATTGCATTACTGAGCTGGTTACACTATGTCCTAATTTATCATGAAGTTTTTGAGCTATATAACTTCTCTCATTTAACTTAACCATGGTTTTAGTATGATTTCGGTAATTTTCCATATAGGTCAATTTTTGAATTAACTTATAGTTTTCCTCTCTTTCATTTCTATAAGAATCCTTTAGAGTATTCTCTATATATTTTTTCCTATTTAAACTTGCACTATATAAATAAATAAGAGTTGAATAAATTAAAAACATAAATACATACTCGGTGTCCATAAATATTGACATAATACCTACACATACAAAATATAGTATATTTTTGTATGTTCCAGTTATTATTTTTGTTAAAAGTATAGGTATAAGTATTATAGTGAAAAAATATCCAAAATTCATAAACACTATAATCATAAACACTTGGATTAAATTTAAGATTCTTTCATGTCTACCAATAAAATACCCACTTAGCTGTATGATAAGTAACGTAAGAACTATGAGTATATATTCAACTCCGGTTTCATATTGGAAATTCCTATCATTTATATATATTAATATAACAAATATAGATCCTAGCATCTGTATTATAGATTCTTCTTTATCCACAATTCCCCTCCAAATTAATTTCTAATATATTAATCATTATACCAAATTTATACTTTTAAAGATTCATTTTTTTTATATAATGACCATAACCTAAATTAAGGTTCGTTCCATTTTATCTATAGTATTTAAGATATCTATTAGTTTTTAAAATACAAACATTTATATTTTAGTTCTTATGCTAAAATTATATGGTGTAATTTTACACCAACTTAACTAAATTATGAAATTCCATCTATAAAACACTAAAAATTTTATTCTTAGAATTTCAAAAATATCAAAATTTAAGTTTTATGAGTAATACATATGAAATAAATGATTTTTTTATGAACTTATCTTTGGCCATGACATCACTTATATCCTACTTAAGAAATAGACGATATTAGTAATTGTAGCCATGAGATGATCAAATTATTTTACATTTCGGGGGGAATACTTAATGAAAGATTTACCAAAATTTATAAATGAATTCAGCGATGCTAGAAGAAATGCCTTTATTAAAATTAAAGAATTAAAAGATCAAGGTAAAAATATAATAGGGGTATATTGTGGCTTTGCTCCGTGGGAAGTGCTTTCTGCTTCTGGAGCAATCTCTGCTTGGCTTTGTGGAATGGATGGAGAAACTGTAGAAGATGCGGAGAGAGATTTACCTAGAAATTTATGTCCTTTAATAAAATCAAGTTATGGATATGCTATAACTGAGAAATGTCCATTTTACTATTTTTCAGACATGTTAGTTGGAGAAACTACTTGCGATGGGAAGAAAAAAATGTATGAGTTGTTAAGTAAAAGAAAATCTATGTTTGTAATGCAAATACCTCAAACTCCTAATGGAAAAGCTGCTTATGAATATTATAAAAGTGGAATATTGGAGTTAAAAGAAACCCTGGAAAAACAATTTAATGTAAAAATTACTGATGAAGCCCTTAGGGAAAAAATAGCTCTTAGAAATAGAGAAAGACAAGCTCTTAGAACTTACTATGGTCTTTCTAAACTCTGTCCCCCACCAATGACAGGTTATGATTTAAGAAAAGTCATTCAAGGGACACTATATATATCTGACAAAGAAAAAGAAATTGAAGATATAAAAACTATAACTAATAAAACTATGGAAAACTATAATAATGGTGTTAGACCTGTATCTACAAATGCTAAAAGAATACTTGTAACAGGCTGTCCCCTTGGAGATTCTACTGAAAAAGTAATTACTGCAATAGAATCTAATGGTGGTGTTGTAGTATGTTATGAAAATTGTAGTGGAGCAAAAGACGAAAGTCTTCTTGTAGATGAATCTAAAAATCCAATTGATGCATTAACTGAACGATACTTAAGAACTGCATGTGCATGTATGAGTCCTAATGATAATAGAATAGAATATTTATCTTATTTAATTGATGAATACAAAGTAGATGGTGTTGTTGAAGTAATTCTCCAAGCCTGTCATACATATAATGTTGAATCTGTTAGAATAAAAGACTTTGTCAGAAATGATAAAGACCTTCCTTATATTAAAATAGAAACTGACTATTCAACGTCTGATTTAGGACAATTAAATACCAGGATTCAAGCTTTTATAGAAATGCTATAAAATGAAGTACCAATAACTAATTAGTTATTGGTTTCAAGTTAGAGTGGACATCTTTTGGCTTAGTAGAAGTTTTGAATAAAGTTTAAAAATAAGATTAGGAAAGGTATTAAATATCATTCCTGATCTTATTTTCTTTTTAAAATTATTAGTATTGTTGATTTTTTATTAAATATATTGACATATGTTGAACTTTATATGTACTCTAGTAATTGAGGTGTATTATAACTTTATAAGGCACATTCAAAAAACAACAAGTCAGTATGCTAGTCTATTTTGTGTCATACTGCGTCAGCGATATTAGCCCATAGCCTATGCTATGAACTAATATCACCTCCTTGTCTGACACAAAATATACATGGCATCTTTGACTTGTTATTTTCTTTCATATGCCTAATACCGTTTAATTTAACTTATAGTATTTATTAATTACTTGAAAGGGGATTTTTATGAAAAACAAGGGTTATGTTTTAGTTGCTATGGCAGGTATTCTTTGGGGTTGTATAGGTTTTTTTGTTGATAATCTTATACAAAAAGGATTAACTCCAGAACAAGTTGCATTTACAAGGTTATTTTTAGGATTTTTAATCCTAGCTTTATATGCACTTATCAAAACACCTGATGCATTAAAACTTACAAAAAAAGGACTTATCTACTCTATAATTATAGGTTTTATTTGCCAAGCTATGTTCAATTTATGCTATTTCAATGCAATAAATAAAATCGGCGTGTCTGTTGCAGCAGTTCTATTGTATACTTCACCATTATTTGTTGCCTTATTCTCAAAACTAATATACAAAGAAGAAATAGACAAATGTAAACAAATATCATTACTTTTATGCTTTATAGGTGCTTTTATAGCAGTTACAGGTGGTATTTTAGACTTCTCATCTCTTAATTTTTTAGGTATATTACTTGGCATAGGTGCCAGCGTAACCTATGCTTGTATGCCTATAATAAGCAAAGGCGCTTTATCTGAATGTAAAAGTATAACTATTATAATATATGGTTTTTTATTTGGGGCAATCTTAATGATACCTCTTGCTAAACCTTGGACTATGGTAAATTACATAAAAGATACAAATACTATTTTTCTTATGCTAGGTCTTGGACTTATACCTGCTTCTCTAGCATATATTTGTTATGTATCTGGTATTTCTACTGGTATAGAATTATCAAAAGTAGGAATTATTAGTTCTGTAGAATTGGTAGTATCCGCAATAATAGGTTGGACAATTATTGGGGAATCTTTTTCTATTATTAAGTTTTTTGGTGTATGTCTTATGATTGTGTCTGCAGTGATTGTTAATTTTTCTAAAACTTCTGAAACACCTATTGATATTGTTTCAAAAGAATCTTTACAATGTAATAAGTCTATTTAATATAAAGGAACAAAAGGCTACGCCTTTTTTAGTGACAAATTAAAAGTGACAAGTGACAAGTTAATGTTAAGGCATCTGAAAAATAATAGACAAGAACACTGGTCTATTATTTTTTCAGATGCCTAATACTGCTTATTTTCAACCAAAATATCTTTTTAAAGTCTTCCTATATATTCATACTTTTTAATTCTAAGTTCCACTGCTCCTTTAACAAGTCCATATAATATCAAAAGCCTTCTAAACAGCTTATATACATAATATAACTTTTAGTTTATAATTTGTTTGTAAACCCATATTATTACACAAATTGAAAGGCAGGTGAAAATCTGATTTCAAATCAGATATATATGATTAAAGATAGTAATAAACTTAATCCAAAATATTTATTCCTTTTATTTATTTTACTTACCAGTGGAGTAATTATTTATAAATCATTATCTCAATATTTAAATCAAAAATATGAATCAAAAAATTCAGAAGATGAGATTTCAGACAAAGTTTCAGAAGAGAGCAAGATAAATTTTAATATTTCTAGAGATTGTTATGTAGATGCTTTCTCACCTAACAATTATAAACCTATAGAGAATATACCTAACGAAATGAACACTCCTAAATTTTGGATTTCAAATTATAAAAACTCTTCTTCTTTAGTTATGGATTATGATAAAGTTAAAGATTTAAATGCTAAAATATTAGAAAATAACTTAGGTGTATATGATTTAAAAAACTACTCTATGCCATCTAAAGAAGAAATCTCAAACTCCATAAAAGAGTATGCTGTAAACATAACTAAGTATTACAATGATAATAAAACTAAGTACACGTCTAAAGATGAAGCTGTTTTAAAAGATAACCTTAATCTAAATTCTATTTCGTCACCTACTTTACCACAGTACGGATTAACTTTAACTAAAACCAATATTCGTTCATACCCTGCTGATAGTGGAGCTTATAAAGCTTCTGATTCTATATTTATAGATATGTTCCAACAAAGCTCATTAGAAATCAATGAGCCTGTTGTTATATTACATGAAAGTTTAGATAAAAAATGGTATTTTATACAAGGATATAATTATAAAGGATGGTGTAGTTCTTCTAACATAGGAAAGGTTAAAAACAAAGATGATCTTTTTAATTACTTAGAAAACAATAAATTTATTATAACTACTGGAAACCATATAAACGCTTATAGCTTAGATGACAACATAAAGTACTCCTATAATATGGGTAGTAAAATTTTCTTATATGAAAACAATAATGAGACAAAAGATATTTCCCAAGAAATTGTAAATAATAATTATATAATAAAAATTCCTATAAAGGATGAAAATGATAATTTAATATTTAAAATTGGTAAACTATCCTTTAGTGAGGATACTAACTATGGGTATTTATCCTATACTATTGAAAATGTTTTGCTTCAAGGGTTTAAATCACTAGGTGAGAAATATGATTGGGGTAATAAATTTAATGGAAGGGATTGCTCTGGATATATATCATCAATTTACAACACCATGGGATTTAGGCTTCCTCGAGATACTGACCCTATGGAAAAGATACCTTGTATCTCATTAAAACTTACTGGAAATAAAGAAAAACAAATTGAAAATTTGCTTCCTGGTTCATTATTGTTTATGAATAATCATGTAATGATGTACCTTGGCAATTATACTGGCTCAAACTATATGATTCACGCTTTTAGAAATACAGGAGATGGAATCAGTGTTAATCAAGTTGGGGTTACCTCAACAAAACTTCCCTATAACACTTCAAATAGTTTTTTAGATAAGTGTTCTTCTGTACTTACTTTGAAATAATACTTATTTTAAAACTATTTATCTGATGTATAATATCTAAATGAAGATTCATTCTATAAAAACTTTTAATTAGATTTATTCCTATACTTAAGAATAGAATCTCCTGTAAGTGTCCCAATATATGAAATCACTGTATAAACAAAACACCATATCAGGAATGATGAATTAAATATAGTAAATGTAGCAACTAAAAAACCGCCGAATATAAAACCTGTTACTACTAGTTTTTTCTTTATTATAATTTGCAATAATATAGATATTATAAAAATTAATACAGGAAAAACAACTAAAACCATTCCAATTGGATCTTCATTAATACTTAAAAACATAATTTCTTTATCCTTTCTAAATCATAATTTATTAACGATATTCTTTAACTTAAATTTAAACTTTTAAAACTTACAATAAAATTTATCTAAACTAAAAGTAAGATCTAAGCAACAATACTAGTTGTTCGTCAGATATCTTTCTAACGCTTATACCTCACTTTCTTTTAATTTAAAGTCTATGATATGCTGAAGAGTAAATAAAAGATGATTCCTTTCTCTTATAAATTGCAGATTATAATTTACATACTGGCACTTATAAAATAGGAATCATCTTTTTATATTTATTTAATTAATTTTAGAATTTACTTTCACTAACCTATTATTTTTTGCCATAATGTGTATGAAGTAATTCATGAGCTTTATGGCTATTAGGATTTTCTAGAAATTCATTATACACTTCTTTTATGACTGGATTATCATGTGATTTTCTTAATTTATTATTTGTGTCTTCAGTATAAAGACCTTCCATTCTCTTTTTAAGTATTTCCCTATTACTCTTTATAAATGGTTGTCCTCCACCATCTATGCATCCACCCGGGCATGCCATTATTTCAATAAAGTCATACTTACACTTTCCATTTTTTATGTCTTCCATAATTTTTTTAGCATTACCTAATGAACTTGCTACTGCAATTCTTACTTCTTTTCCATTTAAATTTACATTTGCTTCTTTTATTCCTTGAAGCCCTCTAACTTGTTCAAAATTTACGTTTTCTAGAGTTTTTCCTGTAACCACTTCATATGCTGTTCTTAAAGCCGCTTCCATAACTCCACCTGTAGTTCCAAATATAACTCCAGCTCCAGTTGATTCTCCTAGTGGATTATCAAAGTTTGCATCTTCTATATCCTTTAAATTTATTCCTGTTTCTTTAATCATCTTGGCAAGCTCTCTTGTAGTTATTACAACATCTACATCTCTTATGCCATCTCTACCCATTTCTTCTCTTTTAGCTTCATATTTCTTAGCAACACAAGGCATAACTGAAACCACAACTATATCTTTAGGTTCAATGTTTAATTTTTTAGCAAGATATGTTTTAGCTATAGCTCCAAACATTTGCTGGGGAGATTTACAACTTGATGGAAGATTTAAATATTCTGGATACTTATCTTCAATAAATTTAACCCACGCTGGACAACAGCTAGTTATAAGTGGAAGATTTTCTCCTTTTGTAAATCTATCTACAAATTCATATGCTTCTTCCATAATAGTTAAGTCTGCACCAAAATTAGTATCGTATACTCCATTAAATCCTAATGTTTTTAATGCTCCAACCATTTTGCCTGTTGTAATAGCACCACTTTCGAATCCAAACTCCTCTCCTAATGCAACTCTCACTGCTGGAGCTGTTTGTACTAAAACGAACTTATTTTTATCACCAAGTACATCCCACACTTTGTCATAGTCCCTAACTTCTCTTAATGCACCGGTTGGACAGACTGCTAAACATTGACCACAATAAGTACACTCAGTTTCACTTAATGGCTTATTAAAAAATGTTGATATAACAGAATTAAATCCTCTTTCAACATTTGTTAATGCATGTACCTTTTGAACATCATTACATGCTGTAACACACCTTCTGCATAAAATACACTTATCCATATCCCTTATAATTGATGGTGAACTGCTGTCTATTGGATACCTAGATATTTCTCCTTCATATTTAATTCTTTCTATGCCGAAATCCATAGCTAATTTTTGAAGTTCACACTTAAGGTTCTTTTCACATTTCAAACAATCCTGAGGATGATCAGATAATAATAAATCTAAGATTGTTCTTCTTGCTTTAAGAACTCTAGGAGTATGAGTTTTAACATTCATTCCCTCTGAAACATCAACTGAACAAGATGGTATTAATGAGCCTTTTCCTTCAACTTCAACTACGCATATTCTACATGTACCTTTACAATTTCTAGTTTGTCCATCTACCATATGCATATTGCAAAGTGTTGGTATTTCTATATTAAGTTTTTTAGCTGCATCTAATATAGATGTACCCTTTGGCACTTCTACTTTTTTATTGTTAATAGTTAAATTAACCATGGTCATATCCTTCCCCTCCACTACTTAATTACGATAGCCTTAACCGGACAAGCTCCATGGCAGGCTCCACATTTTATACATTTATCTTTATCAATTACATGTTTTTCCTTTATTTTACCCTTTATACAATCAACAGGGCAATTTCTCATACACTTTGTACAACCTATACATTTATCTGTAATTTCATAACTTAAAAGCTTTTTACAAACTTTTGAAGGACATTTCTTTTCTTTTACATGAGCTTCATATTCATCCATAAAGAAATTCATTGTGCTTAAAACTGGGTTAGGTGCTGATTCCCCAAGTCCACAAAGAGAAGTATCTTTAATTACTTCGCAAAGCTCTTTTAATTTTCTTAAATCTTCCTCAGTACCTCTACCTTGAGTAATTTTGTTTAATATTTCAAGAACTCTTTTATTTCCTACTCTACAAGGGGTACATTTTCCACAAGACTCATCTACAGTAAACTCTAAGTAGAATTTTGCAATATCAACCATACAGTTATCTTCATCCATTACAATCATTCCACCTGAACCCATCATTGAACCTATTTCTGTTAAAGTATCATATTCTATTGGTATATCAACCATAGATGCTGGAATACATCCTCCTGATGGTCCACCTGTTTGAACAGTCTTTAACTCTTTATCATCTTTTATTCCACCACCTATTTCATAAATAATATCTCTTAAGGATATTCCCATAGGTACCTCAACTAATCCAACATTATTAATTTTTCCTGCTAAAGCAAAAACCTTAGTTCCTGTTGATTTAGCTGTTCCTATAGTTTTATACCAACTTGCACCATTATTTATTATTGGAGCAATATTTGCAAAAGTTTCAACATTATTTACACATGTAGGTTTTTTCCATAGTCCCTTTTCTGATGTACGAGGAGGTTTCATTGTAGGTTCTCCTCTCATTCCTTCTATAGAATGTATTAATGCTGTAGCCTCTCCACACACAAAAGCCCCTGCTCCATATTTTAGTTCTATATCAAAATCAAAACCAGTTCCTAATATATTTTTACCTAATAATCCTGCCTCTTCTGCCTGGCTTATTGCTATTTTTAATCTGCTAATAGCCAATGGATATTCAGCTCTTATATATATATATCCCTTGTTAGCTCCTACTGCATAACCACATATAGCCATTGCTTCAAGTACACCATGGGGATCACCCTCAAGTATAGCTCTATCCATAAAGGCTCCTGGATCTCCTTCATCAGCATTACATATAACATATTTCACATCATCTTTAGATTTACGAGTAGCCTCCCATTTTCTTCCTGTTGGAAAGCCACCGCCTCCTCTTCCTCTTAGTCCTGATTCTGTCATTTCCTTTGTTACCTCTTCTGGTGACATTTCTGTAAGGACTTTTCCAAGGGCTTTATATCCATCAGCTCCAACTACTTCTTCTATATTTTCAGGATCTATAACTCCACAATTCCTTAATGCAATTCTAACTTGTTTTTTATAAAAAGGAATTTCATCTTTTGTTTCTATCTTCTCTCTTGTTTCTGCATTAGTATATAGTAGCCTGTCTACAATTTTATTGTTAACTATATGGCTTTCAACTATTTCCTTTACATCATCTTCTGAAACTTTTATATAAAAAGTCTTGTCTGGTAGTATCTGAACTATTGGTCCTTGAGCACAAAATCCAAAGCATCCAGTCTTAATTACCTTAACCTTATCTTCCAGCCCCTTATCTTTAACTTCTTTTTGTAAAGCATCTATTACGTTAAATGAATTAGATGCTTTACAACCAGTTCCTCCACAAATTAGTATATGCCTTTCTCCAATTTCACTAATATTCTGTACTTTCTCTGTATTATTTCTCAATTCAATAAGTTTTTTTAACTCATTACTTAAATTTAATAATTCTGTGTAATTAACTACTCTCTTCATAATCTATCATTGCTCCCTTAATTCACTTAAAAGTGTTTTTACTTGTGACTTTGTAAATTGTCCATAAACTTTATCGTTTACACTAACAACTGGCGCTATTCCACATGCACCTACACACCTTAAGGTATCTAATGTATAAAGATTATCTTGTGTAGTTTCACCCTCTTTTATATTAAGTTCTTTTTTAAATTCTTCTAGTATTTCCCCAGCTCCTCTAACAAAGCAAGCTGTGCCTGTACAGACACTTATAACATACTTTCCTTTTGGCTCAGTTGTAAAATAAGAATAAAATGTTACAACTCCATAAACTTTTGAAACAGGTATTTCTAATTTATCAGCAATAAATTTTTGAATCTCTTCATCTAAATATCCAAACATTCCCTGTGCTTTATGTAAAACACCTATTAATGCTGATTCTTTATCTTCCTGTTGTAGAATAAAGTGCTCTAACTCCTTTAGTTTCAAGTTATTTCCACACATTGACCCCAAATTTAATCCCCTCTTTCAATATTTATTAAATTTCATTAATCTAGAATATATTCCTTACATATATTGTTTAATATTGTAGTTATTTTTTTAACATTTTTCAATTTATATTTTATTATATCTAAATGGATTTATCAATACTATTTAATTATTATTTTCAAACAAATTTGACAATTTTAACAATTGTAATTTTTTTTTATTTATACTTTTATTATTTTTCCACATATTAACTAAACAATTATATATTCATTTGTGGTTATATGTATATAATTGTAATTTATTCTAATATATTTATATAAGAAAAGCATTATTGAAATTTTCTATAAAAAGAAGTTCAATAATGCTTTTTATCTTCTAAAATGGATTGTAAAAACGACTTCCATTTTTAAAAGTCATACACAATGATGTTATAAATATTAATATCCCAATTGTTACTGCAATATAGTCGTATTTCTTAAATTCACGGGAATTATACCATGTACGTTTTTTACCATTTCCAAAAGCTCTAAGTTCCATTGCACAGCTTATTGTATCTATTCTATCAAGACTTGAAAAAATAAGTGGCATAAGTATAGCTGATGAATTTTTAATCCTAGTTGTAAACTTTTCTTTTTTAGACATATCTATGCCTCTGGCTTGCTGCGCAAAAGAAATATCTTGATAGTCTCTTTGTATATCAGGTATGTATCTTAAAGCTATTGAAACAGCATAAGATATACGATAACTTACACCTAATCTATTTAAAGAAGATGCAAATTCACTTGGATCTGTTGTTACCATAAACAACAGTGCCATAGGTATTACTGAAAAATACTTAATTGTAACATTGAATTGATAAAACATCTGCTGAGATGTTACCCAATAAGACCCAAATAAATGAACTAATTCATGTTTACTTCCATAAATATTAGCTCCCTCATATGGAGAAAATATAAATATAGCTATATTGTTCAGTAATAAAAAGAATAATATAAAATATAAAATAAATGCTATATCTTTGTATTTTATCTTAGATATTTTAAAAATAACAATACTAACTATAAACATACCTATCAATATTCTTGTATCATATGTTAACATTGATGCTAATGTCCATAATATAAAAAATATAAGTTTTGTGGCTCCTGTTAGATTATGAATTTTAGAGTCTTTTTTTATATATGACAACATAGTTGTGCTCATATTTTCCTATCCTCCCTATCATAGTCTATAAATTTTTCAACAAATTTTCTTGGTTCACTTAATTTAGCTTTTATTGCCAATTCATATAGTGAAGTTTCTTTAAGATTTGCTCTCTTAATTATCTCCCTATCTGTTAATATATTAGATGATATATCATCTGCTATCTTCATACCATTTGATAGAACTATTGCTCTATTGGTATACTCTAACATTAAGTGCATATCATGAGTTACCATTATTATGGTTACCCCTCTATTATTAAGTTGTTTTAAAAATTCCATAATCTCATTATAATGTCTAAAATCTTGTCCAGCTGTTGGTTCATCAAGTATAATGACTTCCGGATTTAGAACCAATATTGATGCTATTGTAACACGTTTCTTTTGCCCAAAGCTGAGAGCCGATATTGGCCAATTACGAAATTCATATAATCCACATATTTTTAGTGTTTTTAGAACTCTATCTTTTATTTCATCTTTATCTACCCCTCTAACTTTAAGACCAAGTGCGACTTCATCAAATATCATATTTTTTGAAATCATTTGATTAGGATTTTGCATTACCATACCTATGTATTCAGCACGTTCTTTTATGGTATCTTTTAAGATATCTCTACCTTTGAATTTTATATATCCTTTTGTTGGCTTATAAAATCCACATATTAATTTTGATATGGTTGATTTACCTGCACCGTTTTTACCAACTATACTTACCATATCTCCTTTATTTATTTTAAATGACACGTTGTTTAATGTTTGTTTATCCTTACTATATCCAAAACATATATTATTTAATTCAATAATTGACTCCTTCTTTGAAGTCTCTTTTTGAATACTTATATTCTTATACCACTTATAAAGTTTTTCTTCAAAATCTTTTACATCTATGGTAGCAATATTTTTAGGGTTAATCTTCTCAGTAATATCGCATCCTGCATATTTAAGAGCAGTTAAATATAACGGCTCACGTATACCATTTTCCCTTAATATATTTGAACATAATAGCTGATTTGGTGACATGTCTCCTATAATTTCACCATCATTCATAACAATGATTCTATCAACATCGCAATGAAGAACATCTTCTAATCGATGTTCTACTATTACTATTGTTTTATTATTATTTTTTTGTATATGATCTATTAATTCTATAGATGTTTTTCCTGTATAGGGATCTAAACTTGCAAGAGGTTCATCAAACAAAAGTATATCCACATCGTCTACTATTGCTCCTGCAACTGTCACACGCTGTTTTTGCCCTCCTGATAACCTATGTGGTGCCTCATTAATATTACTATCTATATCAACAATTTTGGCTACTGTATTAACTTTCTCTATCATTTTTTCCTTGAAAACACAATTATTTTCTAATTTAAAGGCTATATCTTCCCCTACTGTTAACCCTATAAACTGACTATCTGGATCTTGAAGTACAGTTCCAACTATTTTTGATATTTCAAATATACTCATACTCTTAGTTTCTTTTCCATTAATTTTTGCACTACCACTTGTTTCTGCATCATAAGAAAATGGTATTAATCCATTAATGCAATGGGCAAGTGTACTTTTTCCACAACCTGATGGTCCAACTATTAGAACCTTTTCTCCCTGGTTTATTGTTAAATTTATGTTTTTTAAAGTAGGCTTAGCTTGAACTATATACTGAACGCTAAAATCTACAAATTCTATTATTGGCTTCTTCATATACCTATACCTCTAAAATCTTATACTAAAATGTATTATTTTCGTAAAAAAACCGGAGCTCTTCTCCGGTATAGTGATTGATTTAATTTTCTTTATCTAAGCTTCCCCTTTTGGTTCTTGTCTTAGCATAATTAGATGCTAGTATAGTTCCCAAAATCCCTACTGTAATCATATTAGATACTCCACCTATAGCTCCTTGTAAATATACTTTATTAATAGGTTCTGCATATATTAACACATCTAATGTAGGAGCAATTCCAAACCACGCAATAATATTGGCTATGACTTGTATTATATTAAATAGGATTATCTGTTTTTTTTCAAATACTCCTTCGGTAATTCTAAGTTTATTATGAGAAGTTCCTATAATTAATCCAACTACAGCTGATGCTATTACCCAGCTTAGCCATGGTGAACCATAGAACACCGTATCTTTTAATGCATGTCCTATAAATCCAATTAGCATACCTGCCATTGGACCATAAAGCAATGCCATTAATGCTAAAAATGCATAATCAGTCTCTATATTTGTATTAGGTATACCTGTTGGGATTGATCCAAACCTACCTAAAATCATAAATACAGCTGATCCAATACCTATTGCAACAATGGTCTTTATTGATAGTTTTTTATATTTCATCAATTTCTACTCCAAAATCCATATGAAATTTAGTATATTTCATAATTTATATTTAACTTTTTATACATAGTTTAATATAAAATCAATTTCTAATTTTGTCAAGCTGTACTTATATAATCATATAGATACTAAATCTTTTTACTCCATTTTTTACATTCACCATATATATCATTTTCCTTTAATATAGCAGAAATCACTGCATAACCAGCTAAATTAAATGGCTTGATTAAATGAATATTTTCTAGTGTTAGTCCACCTATCGCAACTATTGGTATATCAACATTTTTTTGTATTTCACACAAAACCTCATGGGTTACATGTTTTGCATCTAATTTTGTGCTTGTAGTAAACATAGCACCAACTCCTAAATAATCGGCACCATCTTCTCTCGCCTTTACAGCTTCTTCTACAGTTCTCGCTGACACACCAAGGATCTTATCTTTTCCAATTAATCTTCTTACTTCTTTAGCTGGTATATCACTTTGTCCAACATGTACACCATCAGCATCAACAAGAATTGCTATATCAACCCTATCATTTATTATAAACAGTGCATTATATTTTCTTGTAAGTTTCCTAAGTTCACGTGCTTTTTCTAAAAATTCTTTTCCTAGACAATCCTTCTCTCTTAATTGTACCATGGTTGCTCCACCTTTAAGAGCATCTTCTATGCATTTATAAAAGTCTCGTCCTTTTAAAATATCTGAATCTGTTACTAAATAAAGTTTTAATTTTTCTTTCATTTTTTATCTTAACCTCCTACCTCAATAATTTAATATTCTCTCGTATAATAAGTTTTGCTATTTTTATAGAACAAAAGGCTGCGCCCTTTTTTCAATTGACAATTGATAATTGACAATTGACGATTATTGTTGGAAGTCACAGACTTCCTAAATATAAAGTTGAAGGTTGAGAGTGGAAAGTTGAAAGTTCAGGTTGAAAATCACAGATTTTCTCTAAATTATATTTTTTAAATTTTAAAATCTTCCTTAGAAGATTTATCCTTGAATTGTCAATTTTCAATCGTCAATTGTCAATTTCTTAAACTCTTGCAACTTGCCACTTGTAATTTTTCACTCATTAAAGTTTTCAACTAAAAAATCTATATATTTTAATAGTTATCAAAGTTATCCACAGATTCGAAATTTTATAATATCCTATAAAGGAACAAAGATTCATTCCTGGTGGTGCATATTGTGAAAAGAAGGCTACTCCTGAAATTATGCTTATAAAAACACTTAAAGATGAAGATAATAAACATCCCCATATTATTTTAATTTTTTTGTCATTACCAAAAACACCAGCAAGTCCTAATGCCATATTTGAAAATACATAATCCAATAATAGTTGAAGAGGATGAATTATAAATCCACCATTTAAAAGTTTAAATAATCCTAATATCAACCCACCAGTAACTCCTGCTACTCTTCCATATAATAGAGAAAGTAGCATTATCGGCATCATTGAAAGTAATGTTATCCCTCCTCCTTGAGGATATTTTATAAACTGTATCATATGTAAAATATATGATAATGCAGTTAACATGGCTATAGGAACCATTGTTCTAATGTTCAGTTTATGTTTTTTAAAATCAACTAAATATAAACACGAAATCACTACACTTACTACTACGATAATAAAGTTCACCATGTCAATTCTCCTTTATTTTACCTCTTCATATGCCATATCCCAAAATTGCATTTCATAAATACTAGATGTTACAAATATATCTCTTAGTTTTTCTTTTTCTTTTTCTGTTAAATTACTACACAAATTATCTGTATACTCTATCCATTCATCTGTAAAATCCTTATATGACTGGGATGAATAAACTTCCACCCAAGGTTCATAAAAATTTCCTTTTAGATTATCCTTATATCTCTTTGCTATCTCCATTCCTATATAGTTATAACTCCATGTACATGGTAATACAGCTGCTGCTATTTCTTTAAGTTCTCCAGTTAAAGCCTCTCCTTTCATATAGCTTGTATAACTTTTAGTAATTAACGTTGATTCACATCTTTCAAGATCTGTTGGTTTTATTCCAAAATTCTTTAAATATGTTATATGCACTGCTGTCTCATCATCCATTGACCCTTTTATAGCATTATAAAAAAATCTCATTTCCTCCATAGTTGAAGCCTTTATTACTCCTAAACAAAATACCTTTGAATATTCTTTAAGATATAAATAATCTTGTATTAAATAATTTTTAAATTTCTCCTTAGGAAGAGTCCCATTTGCTAATTCTTTTATAAATGGATGATTTAAATAGCCCTCCCATATTTCTTTTGATTCTTCAAATAAATATTCTGTAAATTTCATTACATCTCAACCCTTCCAAATTTTTTTATTGTCTCTTCATTCAACTTGTATACATTATCCATTAACTTAACCTTAAAACTTCCTATTGGTATTTCTTCTTTATCTGCTAGCTCCCCACTTAAAGACATTGTAATCACACCCATAGTAGCTGCCTGTAATATATTATTTGTACATCCTAAATAACTTCCTATAAGACTTGCTGTCATACATCCTGTTCCTGTTATACTTTTAAGTTTTTGTGTTCCATTATGTACTTTCGTAGTATTTTTTCCATCAGTTATAATATCAATTTTTCCAGTGCTAGCCACCACACATTCTAATTTAATAGCTATTTTTTTTATAATTTCTAGTAGATCTTCCTCATCATCAAAAGAATCTACACCTTTTCCCCTAACATCAAATCCTCCTATATACTTTATTTCTGATGAATTTCCTTTTATTACTTGAAATTTAACTTCATTAAGTAATCTATTTATAAAATCTTTCCTAGTTTTAGTTGCAAATACTCCAACGGGATCTAATATAACAGGCTTATTATACTTATTTGCCATCTTACCTGCCTCTATAAACAAATCTAAGTAGGATGAATTCATAGTTCCTATGTTTATAACCACAGCGTTTGCAATACTTACAACCTCTTCTACCTCTTCCTTTGAATAGCTCATTAAAGGACTAGCTCCTAGTGCCAAAGTTATATTAGCACAATCGTTTATTGTAACTTCATTTGTGTAATGTAATACTAATGGATTTTTTTTCTTAACATCATTTATTAAGTTATACATATTTTTATCCTCCTTTTTATTGAACAAATAACTATATTATGAAAAAAGAAAAGAGCTATATTCCAACGTGGAATATAGCTCTTTGATAACTATTTCATAAAATATATAAAAATTATTCTTATATATAATAAGCTTTCCTACGCTGGTATTATCCAGATCAGGTACAAGAGTTGATAAAAAATTTATCTCTCAGCCTATTAGGCACCCCTAGCTAAATATTCTATTTTATTCTTTTATTATATTACTCTTTATGTTTTTGTCAACTAAACCTTTACAGATCACTATTGTTCTTCTATAGAAATAACATAGGTATTACCATTAACTTTTACATTATAATAATTATCACTTAAATTTCTGTCTAATAGTATGCCTTTTATTTGGTTTAGTTTTTCATAGTATTTCTTATATAAGTTATGTGATTTCTCTAAACTTATATTTGTAAACTTTATTTTATCACCAGGTTTAAGTTGTGCTACCTTATCTAAGTCACTAAAAATTACAGATGCTATTTTAGGATATCCACCAGTTGTCCCACAATCGTTCATTAAAATTATTGGCATTCCATCTCCTGGAACTTGAATTGATCCAATATTGTTTGCATCTGATATTATATTTGAACCTTTTTTATGAACTAAAGATTCTCCACTTAATCTAAATCCAACTCTATCAATTAAAGGAGATATTTCATAAGTTTCATCTAAAAATTTATTTATCTCTTCTTTTGAAAAATAATCATCTTGAGGTCCTAAAATTACATTTACATTAATTGAATTTTTATAAATTGGCACATACTGATTTGGTAGTTTATTGTTAATATACTGATTTATGTTTGTCTCATTAGTTAATATTTCAATATCATCATTTAATTTTAAATTTCTTCCACAAACTCCACCAAAATGTCCTTTTATATTTGTAGAATAACTATTAAGCACTTTATTTACATGAAGCCCTCCAGCAAAACTTAAATATGCAACCATTCCATTTTTATCTCCCTTAAATGAAAGAACATCTCCTGAATTTACTTTAATAGCTGTCCACAAAGGTACTTCTTTATTGTTTATCCTTGGATTTAAATTTCCACCACATATAGAAATTAACTCCTTATTATAAAATTGGATTTCTGGTCCACTAATCATCATTTCCAGTGATGGCATAAGCATTTTATTTCCAACTAAAAAATTTGCAATTTCATATGAAAATCTATCCATAGCGCCTGATGATGCAATCCCTAAACTTCTATACCCAAACCTGCCTTTATCCTGAATTGTAGTAAAAAAACCTGGATTTAATATTTTAATTTTCCCCATACTCCTATGCCCCTTTTTTATTTTTAAATTCAATATAGACCTTTTCCTCAATAGGCTTAAATCTAACATAATTTCCTGGAGTAATAAGTACAGGTGAATTAGAATTTGGTTTAAACAATTCCATAGGAGTTTGTCCTATTATATTCCACCCTCCTGGGCTTTCTAATGGATATATACCCGTTTGGTTACCAGCTATTCCAACTGCCCCTGATAATATTCTTTTTCTTGGCACATTTAAGCGTGGTGTTGAAATTTTACTATTCATTCCTCCTAAATATGGAAAACCCGGAGTAAACCCTATCATGTAAACTAAATATGTTTCCATAGAATGAATTTTAATAACATCCTCTTTAGTTAACTTATTATATTTTGCCACTCTTTCTAAATCAGGACCATATTTTCCTCCATATATGACAGGTATATCTATAACATCTTTCATGTTGGATGTTTTATTTTTAATATTCTGAAATTTATTTTCAATATCCATCTTTAATCCTATTAAATCGCACTCTATAGGATCGTAGAATATTGTAATTGAACAATATGTTGGCATAACTTCGTTTATACCCTTTATTTTACTTTCTTTTAAATATTCATATAATGCTATAACCTTACTATTTATTTCTGTAGTTATTTCACTTCCAATTTCCACTGTAATTGCTGTATCCCCACAATATAAAAATCTTAATTTATTAAACATTATGCAATTGATAAAAACTAAAAGTATATACTCTAATTGTATATATTTTATTTTTATCAATCCTCCCCCCCTGTATTTTTTAAATTTTAGATCAGAATCACTTCATAATCTTATCAACAATCTAATTTACTTTGTCACTAAATAAAGTCTTACTGATATTTTTTATACAAAGCTTTTAAGAGGTTTAAATATAACTCCTTCTCCTTCAAGAACTCTTCTAATTTCCTGTGCAAAGTCTAACGCCTCTTTATTATCACCATGTATACAAATTGAATCTGTATTTAATTTCACTTTACTTCCTTCTATTGTTTTAACTTCCCCATAAAGAACGATATTTTTCACTTGATCTATTGCTTTGGTTTTATCTATTATTACTGCACCTGGAATTTTTCTTGATACTAAATTCCCATCTTTATCATAAGCTCTATCTGCAAAAATTTCATTAGCAACTCTAACTTTTTCTTCTTTACAAGCACTTATAAAGTTGCTATTTGATAATCCAAGAAATATTAGATTATTATCTAACTCTTTTACTCTTTTAATAATATATTGGGATAGCTTATAGTCCTTCATTACCATATTATAAAAGGCGCCATGCAACTTTAAATGCTGAATTTTCTTCTTATGAGTTTTTGCTATTGCATTTAATGCCCCTAATTGATATAAGCAGTAATTGGCAGCTTCATTAAAAGAAACATCCATTTTCCTTCTACCAAAACCTAAAAGATCTGGAAATCCAGGATGAGCACCAATTTCAACCATAGCTTTATTGCAAAGTCCACACGTATAATCCATTATATTTGGATCTCCACTATGATAGCCACAAGCTATATTGGCTGAAGTTATTGTGTTATAGAGTTCATTTTTTTCAAAGGAATTGTATTGTCCAAAACCTTCACCTACATCAGAATTTAAATCAATATACCTCATTTTTCTCTCCTTATTAAAAAACATATTTTTCTAAAATCCCCATCTTATATTTCTCTCTTTTTAGTTATTATAACTAATTTGTAATAACTTGTCATTTTATTCTTATTGACTTAATGATAAAATTTTAAATATATTTTTCTCTTAGACTTCTAACATCTATATTATTTTAATATGTTTAACTTATAAGGTTATATTAATGATGAATTTGGTAATAATAGAATAAGTTTCTTGACTTATTTAATATAATGTATTATACTAATCAAGGCTTCAAATAGTAAGCTAATAACTTAGAATTTAACTTATTCAATGTAATATATTATACTAATAAGACTTTAAGTAGTAAGCTAATAACATAATGACGCGGGGTGGAGCAGTTGGTAGCTCGTTGGGCTCATAACCCAAAGGTCGTAGGTTCAAGTCCTGCCCCCGCAACCAAAGCTTTTATATTAAATTAAGAACTTGACTTATTTAATGTAATGTACTATACTGAAAAAGCTTCAATTAGTAGACTAATAACATAATGACGCGGAGTGGAGCAGTTGGTAGCTCGTTGGGCTCATAACCCAAAGGTCATAGGTTCAAGTCCTGTCTCCGCAACCAAAGCCTTTATATTAATTAAGGATTTGACTTATTTAATGTAATGTATTATACTAAAAAAGCTTCAATTAGTAGGCTATAATAACACAATGACGCGGAGTGGAGCAGTTGGTAGCTCGTTGGGCTCATAACCCAAAGGTCATAGGTTCAAGTCCTGTCTCCGCAACCAAAGCTTTTATATTAAATTAAGAATTTAACTTATTTAATGTATTATACTAAAAAAGCTTCAATTAGTAGGCTAATAACACAATGACGCGGGGTGGAGCAGTTGGTAGCTCGTTGGGCTCATAACCCAAAGGTCGTAGGTTCAAGTCCTGCCCCCGCAACCACAAAAAAGGTTCTATATTTATATAGAACCTTTTTATATTATATTAGTGCACATGAAGAAAAAACTTGTTATTTTTTTGAATGTGCCTAAATACTGTTATTAATAGTAACACTTCCAATTGAAACTAATAAGTCAAACAAATATTTATTTTCTCCTGATGTTATCGCCTTAACATCACAACTTCCTATTCCTGATTTTGTTTGGAAATATACTGGAGAGTTTTTAGGTATACTTATATTAGCTTCCCCTACTCCTCCTTTATATCTTAAATTTCCACCTACTTCTTCCATAGTTAAATTAATTTCTCCCACACCTCCATTTATAACTATATCTCCACATTTTTCTTCAAGATTAATATTTGATTCCCCAACCCCTTGATTTAATTCCATATTGTTGAACTTAGCTTTATCTATGGATAATTCTCCTGCTCCTCCATTTATTTTGAAATTATTCATAGATACATCACTAACATGAACTTCCCCTGCTCCATAATTTAAAGTTACATCACCCTTATATTGTTTAGGAATTTTTATACTTATTTCTCTTCCTCCGTTAGAACTATTAATAGCTACTTTATTCTTCTCTTCCTCAATATTTAACAAATCTTTATCTTTTTCAATATTAATATTTGTTTTAACATTACTATTAGATTTACTTACTATTTCAACTTCATTACTATCACTTTGTATAATATCTATTTTTGCAAAATTCATAGATATGTTAATTCTATTTAACTCCTCTATTTTTACCTTCTCATCGATATCTTCTATTACATTGTTGTTTAATCCACTATCTTTTTGAACTTCATCCGGATGATTAATACCTACACTTACATCACATCCCGTCAACGCCCCTATAAGAAGAGCACCCATTACAACCATACCTAATCTTTTTTTCATACTACCAATTCTCCTCTTTATTATTTTAGTAATACTGTAGTTTCTATCTAATTTTATATAATATCTTTGTTTTTATCTAATCTTAAGCTTCCATAGAAAATTAATGCTACAACTACACACAACTCTATAAATATTTTAAATAAATTAAATTCTATAACTGTACCAATTCTCAAATAAATATATGGTATTAAGTTAAATAACTTTTCAAAAATACTATCAGCTAGCCATTGTCCTACAACTACTGTTCCTATGACACATATTACAACCTGTTTTGTTTTATTAAAAAATGTTGAATATATAAGAATTAATAAAATTATAAACGTATATGATGAAATCATTCCAAATAAAATTTTCACTAAAATTAACACAGATCCTTCACTAAAGCTTGAGTTAAATATAGCTATTCCTAAACTATATAATCCAACAAGTGCACCTTGGCTAATTATAAATTCTAAGATTTTCGATATAACAAACTCATACCCTTTAATAGGAGCTAAAAATAATAGACCACCTTTTGACCTTGATATTTGCTTAGAAAATTCAATCATATGATTTACTAGGTTTATTGTTAAAATTATAGATATTATTGGTATCGCTTCAAATCCTACAGTAAATATTGATATAAAATGTCCAATAAAAAGACTTATCAATAATATTATAACTTCAACAAAATATAAGTTTTTAAGCTCTTTCAATGTATATTTTATTATATTAATAATGTTTTCCATAAATTTCACCTACTCATTAAAAATTTTTTTATAAATTTCTTCTATTGATGTACCATATTTTTCTCTAAGTTCTTCAGCATCTCCATGTTCAATTATCTTTCCTTCTCCTAAAAATAAGACCTCATCAAATATATTTTCTAACTCTCCAATATAATGAGTTGTTATAATCATTGATGAATCTATTGTTATATTGTCTATTATTACATTTACAATTTTATCTCTTGTTACAGTGTCTACCCCAGATATAGGTTCATCTAAAATATACAATCTTGCTTTTCTACTTAATGTTAAACTCAATGAAAGTTTTTCAAGCATACCCTTTGATAACTTATTTACCGTCATATTTTCCTCTAATTTCATAAATTTAAGTAAATCACTCATCTTATTACTATCAAAATCTTTTAAAAAATCCTTATAAAAATTAATTGCATCCTTTATACTCATCCAGTTGTATAAAACATTTTTTTCTTGTAAAAAGGAAACAACTTTTTTTGTTTCATAACTCACATTTATTCCATCTATACTAGCAACACCACTGGTAGGTTTTATCAATCCACCTATAATATTTAAAAGGGTAGTTTTCCCTTGTCCATTAGGTCCTAAAATCCCTACTACTTTTCCCTCTTTTAACTTAAAATTTATATCCTTTAAAACTTCTTTATTTCCATAATTTTTAAAAACATTACTTACTTCTAAAATCTCATCCATTCTTATACCTCCTCATACATTTCAAGTATTGATTCTACAACTTCTTCCTTTGTAAACCCTAAAAGCTTTGTAGTTTTTATAAATTCCTCTAATTTTTCCTTTGATATATTCTTTCTCAATTGTTTTATAGCACTTTTATCATCTGTAACAAATTTTCCTACTCCTCTTTGGGTATATATTAAATTATCATTTTCAAGCTCCATATACACCCTTTGAATTGTATTAGGATTTACCTTTAATGAGTTTGCAAATTCCCTTACTGATGACATTCTCTCTCCCCCTTTAAATTCTCCAGAAACTATTTTCATCTCTATATGTTTTTTGATTTGTATATATATAGGCTCCTTGGAGTTCAATTCAAATTCCATTCTTTCTCACCTCTTATCCCAAAGTATTAGTGTGTTAGTTATATAATACACTAATACTTTTAAAAATGTTACTTTTATTTTCCTCTTATTAAGTAAATCAGCTCATTTTATATTCTCTTTTCTCTGATTTTCTAAAAAATACATAGTTTTTTAGAATTGGGACAATATAAATTAGTATTTAATAAAGTGGCTACACCACGCTTAATTGATAATTGACAGTTTGCAATTGTCCATCTTCAATTCTCAATTTAAAAAATTTTTATATTTTCATAAAAATAACTATTAAAAAGATACATAGGTGATGAAATGAAAAAAACAACTAAATTCCTTATAGTATTTCTTATATTTAATATTCTTAATACTCATTTAGTTATTGCTAAAGACTCTTCTATGGTTAAAAACACTAAAGAATATTTAATTTTTGTAGATATTAATGAACTAACCCTATCATTAGTAAACAAAGAAAATTATGACTTTGAGAAAACATATCCAATAGCCATAGGTAAGAAAGAAACCCCTTCTCCTATTGGTACATGGCAAATTACTAGCAAAGCTCATCTTCCTGGACCTTTTGGAGGTTATTGGCTTGGCCTTAATACTCCTTGGGATACATTTGGTATTCATGGAACTAATAATCCAGGTTCCATAGGAAGTATGGCGTCTAGTGGATGTATAAGGATGTACAATTATCATATAGAAGAAGTCTTTTCTTTGGTAAATTATGATACTATAGTTATAGTATATCCAGGTCCTACTTGGCTTTTCACATCATACAATAGGACTATACATCCAAATGACAAAGGTACTGACGTTTATTTTGTCCAAAGAATGCTCAAATCCCTTGGTTATTTTAATGACTCTGTTAACGGTATTTATGACTATTCTTTAGAGGTAGCTGTTTTGAAGTATAGAGAAGAACATGACCTGCCTTATGGAAAAGAAATAGATAAAGTTTTTCTTGATAGTATTGGACTTTATAAAGTTGATTAACCTACATAATTAAATTTACTTATATCCCTTCAATGTTTATAAAAATTTCATGAAATTTAAAAACTATATAAAATCATAAAAACTTTTTCTTTAACTTTAGAGGAAAAGTTTTTTATTTTTATCTATAATATATTAATAATACTTGAACTTAAGATACTTAATTGTAAGCTTAATTAACTTTTCTTACATTTTCTTAAGAAATATTTAAGATTGTTTTATGAAAATCTAAAGTTTTACAAGTTATAATGGTATATAAAGGTATCAAAAAATTTCAAAGAAAACTTAACCATAAAACTTGGAGGTATTATATGAATATTTTAGAAGTTTCCAACGTTAAAAAGCGTTTGGGAAAAAGGGAAATAATTAAAGGTATTTCCTTTAATGTAAAAGAGGGAGAAATTTTTGGATTTCTAGGACCAAATGGTGCAGGTAAAACAACAACTATAAGAATGCTTGTTGGACTAATAGCTCCAAATGAAGGTTCAATTAAAATTGTGGGACATGATTTAAAAAAAGATAGAGAAAAAGCTTTATCTTGCTTAGGAGCAGTAGTTGAAAATCCTGAATTATATGGATATTTAACAGGCCGTGAAAACTTAATGCAGATAGCAAGAATAAGAAAAGTTCCAAAAAAACGTGTGGACGAAGTAATATCACTTATAGGTTTAGAAGGAAGAATAAATGATAAATTCAAAAAATATTCTTTAGGTATGAAACAAAGATTAGGTCTTGGTGCTGCTCTTCTTGACAACCCTAAACTTTTGATTCTTGATGAACCTACAAATGGCTTAGATCCATCTGGTATTCTAGACTTTAGAAATATCGTAAAAAAAGCAGCTAAAGAAGATGGAATGTCTGTGTTTGTGTCATCTCATATTCTTAGTGAAGTTCAACAATTATGTGATACAGTGGCATTTATTAACAATGGAGAAATCCAATCTATCGAAAATCTATGTGATTCTAACATAGAAACTAAAACAGATACAATGATAGTAATAACCACTGAAAATAATGATGCTATAGACATAATAAAGAACCTAGAATTTGTAAATAACATTTCAGAAGATATTGGAGCTTTAACCGTAAATCTAAATCCAAATTCAACACCACAGCTTGTTGAAGCCTTAGTTCAAAATAATATAGGTGTTGTTGAGGTCTATAAAAAACATGTGGGCCTTGAACAAAGATATATGGAACTTGTTGAAGGAGGAATTAGATAATGATTGGTATTTTAGTAAAAAATGAACTTAGAAAATTACTTAGACGTAGCAAAACATGGATTATATTTGGATTATTTATAGCAGCCCTTTTACTTATTGGCGTTGGTGACTATTTTAGTGGAAAATCTATGGAAAAATATAATTCTCCAGAATTTAAAATAGAAAATATAAATAACGAAGTTGAATATATTGAAAAAGATTATCTTTCTTCTTCTAAAGACCTACAAAATAAAGACCCTGAAAAATATGAACAGATGACAAATAGAGTTAATGATCTTAAAAATGAAAAGACATCTTTAGAAAATGCTATAAAAGATCCATCAAAATCAAAGGATCTTTGGAAGGTTCAATTAGATGGACAAATTAAAGACATTGAAAATCAACTAAAAGACGATACTATGCCTGAAAGATATAAAGGTCAAATGAAAACTCAATTAACTCAGTTAAATTATTTAAAAGATAATAATATAAAACCGATTAATGAGTGGGAACTTAATTCATATAATTATCTAAAATCTGTTATGCAGATTTTAGGAGTATTTTTACTTGGAATTGGTATAGCACTATTTATGAGTGACATAGTTTCTGGAGAGTGTACTCCTGCTACTCTTAAATTTTTACTTATTCAACCAATATCACGTGGTAAAGTTATTCTTTCAAAATTTATTGCAGTTTGTATAACCTCTGTTACAATGATTCTTAGTACTGAAATCTTAGGGTTTATAATTATTGGTTTATTTAAAGGTTTTGGTAATTCTAATTATCCAATGACTATTGGAACCAAATTCCAATATGATTTAAGTAAGATTGAAGATGGAATACATCCGTTAATCGAAATTGCTAATAGTACAACCATGATTTCATTATCTCAATTTACTTTAAGATCATTTTTACTTCAAGCCCTTTATATAATTGCTTGTTGTTCATTTGTTTTCATGGTATCATCCTTAGTTAAATCCAGTATGACTTCAATGGCAATAGCTACATCTGTACTTATTGCTTGTAATATATTTAATACTGCATTTGCTTTCTTTAGAAAAATTTCATTCTTGTTATTTACAAGCTTTGGAACCCCAAGTGACTTACTAACTGGACAAATAGCCATTTTCTATAATAAGCCATTTATAACTCTGGGCTTTGGAATTATAGTTATGCTATGTTGGATAGTTGGTTGCTATCTAATAGCTCACTTTATATTTAAGAAAAAAGATATTCTAATCTAATTTAAAATAGAGCTTTTAACATGAATAAGATGTTAAAAGCTCTATTTTTTATAAATAATTATATTTTCCTTTATTCTACTTAGTGAATACCTGATTCTAAACTTGGATAACCTAAATTGATGATTATTATGAATATTAATAAATTCAGTTTATTAATATATAAAAATACTTGTTATATTTGGAGGTATTTTAATGGATTTTGTTAATCTTGAACTTAAAGAAATGGAAAAAATCTATGGTAAAATTAGCCCTTTTGAGTTTAAAAATAAATTAATTCAATTAGCAAAAGACCCAAAAGAAAAAAGTGCTCGTACCTTGCTTGATGCTGGTCGTGGAAATCCCAACTGGACTGCTTCAACACCCCGTGATGCATTCTTCACTTTTGGTCATTTTGCTGTATCTGAAACTCGTAGAGTTCAGGATGATGGTGATTTAGCAGGTATGCCTGAAAAAACTGGTATCTGTAATAGATTTTATGAATATTTAGATAAAAACCTAAACTTTCCTGGAGTAGACCTTCTTAAAAATATTATTGATTATGGCATAAATGAGCAAGGTTTTAATGGTGATGATTGGATTCATGAATTAGCTGATGGAATAATTGGTGACAATTATCCTTTTCCTGATAGAATGCTACCACATATTGAAAAAGTAGTTCATGATTATCTTCTCCAAGAAATGTGTTATGATAAACCACCTAGTGGGAAATTTAAATTATTTGCCGTGGAAGGCGCTACGGCTGCCATGTGCTATATCTTTGATTCATTAATAGCTAATAATCTAATCCATAAAGGTGATAAAATAGCTCTAATGACTCCTATCTTTACACCATATCTTGAAATCCCTCTTTTACCAAGATATGATTTAGACATAGTTGCTATAAGTGCTAGTGAAAAATCTGAAGATGGTACTCATACTTGGCAATACCCTAAAAGTGAGCTTGAAAAGTTAAATGATAAAGCTATTAAAGCACTGTTTATGGTTAATCCTAGTAATCCTCCTTCTATGGCTATGAACCCAACATGTATAAATACTCTTGTTAACATTGTAAAAGAAAATAATCCAGATTTAATGATTATTTCTGACGATGTTTATGGTACGTTTGTAAATAATTTTAGATCTTTAGTTTCATATCTGCCTTTTAACAGTATTGGTGTTTATTCATTTTCAAAATACTTTGGTGTTACAGGTTGGAGGCTTGGTACATTAGCTTTACATGAAAATAATGTTTTTGATAAATTATTAAGTAAATTTAAGAACTCTGAAAAAGATGTTTTAAATAGAAGATACGGTGCACTTTCCTCAGACCCTGAATCCCTACCTTTTATTGATAGGATTGTAGCTGATAGCAGGCAGGTTGCTCTTAATCATACTGCAGGATTGTCCACCCCTCAACAAGTACAAATGGCCTTCTTTTGTGCCTTTGCACTATTAGATAAAGATAATAAATATAAAAATCAAACAATAAACATATGTCATAAAAGACAAAAACTATTGTTTGATGGTTTAGGTATAGATATTAAGATTAATCCTTATGATGCTGCTTATTATACTCAATTTGATCTATTGGAATGGGCTTATATTAATTACGGAAAAGATTTTGCTACTTACTTGCAGTCTAACTATAAACCTGTAGATATCTTATATAGATTAGCTCAAGAATCTTCTATAGTACTGCTAAGTGGTGGTGGCTTTCACGGTCCTGAATGGTCTATTAGAATATCCCTAGCTAATCTCGAGGATGAATCATATTCTAAAATAGGTTCTGTACTTAAAAGCATATTAGAAAATTTGGCTGAAAATTGGAAAAAAACTTGTCAATAATTTTCAGTGTTAATTTACATTACAATTAAGTACCCATCTCTAGAATATTATATTACAATTTCAAACCTTTAAATTCCCCATATTATAGGACTTCTAAAATATCCTATAATATGGGGATATTAATAATATATAATTTATTTCTAAACATATGAAAAGTATTAGTATATAGATATCAGTTATTAACTCATGATACAATATCCAACTAATGCTTTTGATTATTATTCTACTAAATCATATATATCTGAAAATTCCAGGTGAATTTTATCATTTCTTTTCTTTTTGTCATCACCTTCTATTTCTTCACCTTTAGAATCTTCCTCAGTATATTCTATTTTAATATTTGGAAGGTTTACTACAAACTCACTTCCATTTTCTGTTTCATTATCCTCTACATATACTTGACCATTATGTAATTCTACTAATGATTTAACCAAGGCTAAACCTATGCCTGTACCTTCTTTTTTCCTATTAAAAGACTTATCTGTTTGCATAAATCTTTCAAAAATAAATTTTCTAAAATTATGTGGTATTCCTATCCCATCATCCTTTACTCTTATTTTTACATACTCTCCTTCTAATGATATATATACAAGAATATTACCTCCTACTTCGGTAAACTTTATAGCATTAGATAAAAGATTAAGAATTATTCTTTCTATTTTATCTTTATCGCATTTTATATATAGTTCCTCAATCTCTGTATCAAAAACTATATTTATCTTTTTTACCTCTACATATGGCACTACTGATAATGTTATATCCTCTACAAGATTCACTATATTATAATTTTTAAAATCCGTCTTGATAAAACCTGAATCTAATTTTGTAATATCTAATAAGTTATTTACAAGTTTTAGCATTCTATAACAGTTTTGCTTTATTGTTTTCTCATATTTATTATAACAATTCCATAACTCATTATGACCTGATGTTTTAGAATTATTTAAGAGTTGCACGCAAGAATATATTATATGTATAGGAGTTCTAACTTCATGAGAAAGATTTGCAAAAAAATCTGTTCTTATCTTATCATACTCTTTAATTTCGTTATATTTCTCTTTCATAACTTCAAACTCTTGCCTATAACTTAAGTCTCTTGAAACAACAACATGCCCAACTACATTTCCATTTTCATTAGAAATTACACTATGTATTGATTCCATGTTTAATATATTATTATTCTTACATTTTATTTTATGCTCTATAAAACGATTTCTCTTAAAGTCTGCTATATCCAAATAACACTCCTCAGACTTTAATATATGGCTATAAGTTGCACCTATAAGTTCTTTTTTAGAATACCCTAATGTTTTTACAACTGCATTGTTTACGTATACAATTTTATCATGTATATCTATGGTAATTATTAAATCCTTTATATTTTCTGTTACACTTAGAAGCTTATTTTCATTCATAACCAGTTCTTTATTGATTTTTTCATTTTCTTGTACTTTTCTCTTTGTTTCACTAAATAATCCTATTACCAACACTGAAAAACCAATGAAAGTAAATATATTGCATACTTGTTGTAAATTAATGTTGTAACCCGTGAAATATTCTTTTATTGCATACATTCTTCTAATTGTAAAACAATTTATACTACCTATAATTATTGTATATATAATTTCATTTTGAACTACACTTTTTTTTGCCAATAATCCTAGTATAATAAAATAATATATAATTATAAGTATATTTATAATTACAGTTATTTTTCGACTAAATTCTGCGTCTTGATTAAGTCTATACACTACTTCTATTCCTGATAATGCAATACTAAAAAATATTATAGCTATAGATGTAACTATCTTGTTGGTTTCTATAAATTCCGCTGTTTTACTGTTTTTTATAACTGTTAGTGTAATAAGAAATGTTCTTAAAATATACGGAGTTGTCATAGAAATACAAAACATATTTCTTAAAATTCTAAAATTAGTTTGCATAAGGCCCATAAATATATTTTCAGCTGCAAGACTTAAAAAGAGCAAAGTTACTAATAAGAATTCTTGTTTTTTATATATGTAATAATAAATCCAACAACTTGCTACTGATATTATTGATAAAGTTCCATTTATAGCTTTTATATCATATAAAAATTTGCATCTTGGCAAATATATTTTATATGAAAAAAATAACCCAATAATTGACAACGACGAAAATATAACAGTTGAAATTAAAATTATTTTAATTACTTTTTTCATATAAATATTATGTTCATCCCCTGATAAATTTAAATTCATAAAATCCACCCCAGTTAATGGCTATTTTAGATTATTTATTTAGTAGTAATTGAACATAATTATACCATATTTCTATCAATTTTTACATTAATATATAAAAAAGCCTCTATGTTTTCTTAATATTTTTACAATATTAAAATAAATAATATAGTTTTAATATTTATCATTTATACTGCAATTGTAAATACTAAAACCACTGTTATTAAGCTTTTTTTATAAACAATGCATATGTTCCTTTGCCTCAATACCTCTTACAATGAATCCTTGTCCCTCTGAACAAAACACTGAACTTGATGTATATTCTATATCCGCATTTTTATCATAATTTTTATTTTTAATAATTTCTTCTTCATTATGACATAAATCATATCCACCAAAAGCAAGGCTAAGGCTTCCTTTGCCCCTTGTAAAGGAAACAAACTCCATGCCATAATTCATAAAAGTTACTACCGGACCTCTTCCTATTATGATCACTTTGTTATTTATTGTTTTAGGCGTATCAAAAAATCCACTTAATTTTTGTATATCTGATAATACCCTTCCCATACATTCTAATTCTACCTCTATTTTAAAATTATAATAAGGCTCAAGCAATGTATTTTGTGCTTGTTCTAACCCTTGCCTCAAAGCCCTAAAAGTTGCTTCTCTAAAATCGCCACCACATGTATGCTTATTATGTGCTCTTCCTGTTAACAAAGTGATTTTCAAATCCGTTATAGGTGACCCTGTTAATATTCCTCTATGATCCTTCTCATATATATGATACCCTATTAAATTTTGATTTCCTGTAGTTAAGTCATCTGCATGACACTTATTTTCAAATATAATTCCACTATTTCTTTCTAATGGCTCTACGCTAAGGTGTACTTCTGCATAATGTTTTAAAGGCTCAAAGTGTCCATATCCAACCACTTTATTCAATACAGTTTCTTTATATAAAATTTTACATGGTCCAAAATCTATTGATACTTTAAATCTTTCCTTTATAACTTCTTTTAAAATTTCTAATTGTATTACCCCCATTATATTAACCTGAATTTCCTGTAATTTATTATCCCAAGTTATTTTTAAAGCTGGATCCTCTGATTCTAGTATTTTAAAATAACTTAAAACATCTTTTGCATTAATATTTTTATCAAATATAACCTTAGATTTTAAAGTTGGTACCATGTCATAAATTAGGCTATTTTTTAAATTTCCTACCCCATTTCCAGCGATTAAGCTTGATAATCCTGTTACTGCAAATAGTTCTCCTGCAGTTACTTCTTCTACTATCTTAAATTTATTCCCATTGTAAACCCTTATTTGCGTAATTTTTTCACTTTCATTGGTTTCACCAAATGTTAGTTCCTGTCTCACTCTTAATTTTCCACTTATTGCTTTTATATAAGTTATCCTTTTACCGTGTTCATCATTTCTTATTTTATAAACTTTCCCACTAAATTCTTCATCCTCACAATACTCAGTATAAGTAAGACTATGTAAACTCTCTAAAAATGACCTTATACCTTGATCTTGTAATGCTGACCCTGTAAAGCATGGAAAAAAGTTATTTTCTTTAATCATTTTTTTCATAAAATTTATCCATAAATCTTTATTATAGCCATCTTCCATATATTTTTCAAAAAGCATATCATCACGTTCTGCAATAAACTCTATAAAATCTTTACTCATTGTTCCATTATTGAGCTCTTCATTTATAAGAAAAGCATCCTTTGTTAAAGTTGAATTTATATCTTCTAAAACATCACAAATATTTGCTCCAACTCTATCTATTTTATTAATAAATATAAATGTTGGAATTTTATTTTTTCTTAATAAACGCCAAACTGTTTCTGTATGTCCTTGTATTCCTTCAACTGCACTTATTATAACAATTGCATAATCCATAACTTCCATAGCTCTTTCCATTTCAGTAGAAAAATCAACATGGCCAGGGGTATCTATTAGATAATAAGCTGAATCTTTATAATTAAACATACCTTGATCTGAGAATATAGTAATTCCTCTTTCCTTTTCTATATTATGATTATCCAGAAAGGCATTTCTATGGTCTACTCTTCCTTTATTTCTAATACTATTTGTGTGATAAAGTATTTGCTCTGCAAACGTAGTCTTTCCTGCATCCACATGTGCTAATATTCCAATTGTTTTATTCATTATCTTAAGCACCTCAATTAATAATTATATATTTTCTTCCTATTTATCATTATAAATTATGCTAACAACTTTTACTAATAAAAGAGCCTTTTACAAATTCAATATAAAATTCTATTTCATTTTCATTTAAACTTGCCTCATAATTTATATTATTTTTATCTAAAATACTTGATACTATAGATAATCCAATTCCCGTTCCCGATAGCTCCTTATTTCTTGACTCTTCAATTACATAGAACGGCTCCCATAATTTTTTTATATTATTTTCATTTATCCTATAAGTTTTATTTTTTATAGAAAATGAAATTTTTCCCTTATTTATATGATTTATTTTTATATTTATATAACTTCCATCATTATATTTTATTGCATTACTTATTAAATTGTTTAAAACTAATTCTATATGTTCTTTATCTGCATTAACTATACATTGATTTAAACAATCACAGTCTATATTTATCTTTATATCACTATTTTTTAAAATAATATTGTATTTTTCTAAAACTTTATTTAATAATACATTTAAATTGAATAAGGTTTTGTTAACTTTCACTCTTTCAATTTTAGATAGATTCAATAAATTATCCACCATTTTTGATGTACTATCTACTTGTTCTAATATTACATCTGTATATGTACCATCATCTAAACCATCTTTTATTCCTATGGAATATGCCTTAATTAAAGCTAATGGTGTTTTAACTTCATGAGATATACTTGATATTAAAATTTTAAGATTTTCATTTTTTTCTTCTAAATTTTCATGTGCTATCCTAAGATTTTCACTCATTATATTTATACTTTCCGCTAGTTCTTCAATTTCATCCCCGGTCTTTATATTAACTCTTTTAAAATTTAAATTAGAAATATCTTTAGATAAATCTTTTAAGATTTCCAATGGAGATATTATTCTCTTTGAAAAAATTAAAACTAAAATTAAGCTCACTATAAGTGAACCTATTATAAGATAAACATTAAACTGGTTAATTATTTGTACAGCATCATTATTATGGCTAATAGTTGTTCCAACTACCACTAATGTATCCTCTTTATCAAAAAATTTAACTAGAAAACTAGACTTTAATTTTTCTTGATAATACAGTTTATTTACATATTCTTTATTTTCAATATCCTGTAAAACCTCTTCAGTAATCCAGAACTTACTAAGAGTTATTTTTTCCTTTGCTAATTGATTCTTTATATTCTCGTTTAGACTTTCTATATCATTGTCTTTCTTAATAAACAGCATTGTTATATTCTTATTGTCCTCAAAGCTTTTAGAATTTATTTTGAAATCCTCTAAATTCATCTCTTTTGAGTAATCATAAACGTAAGATAACTTACCTTTCATTTTATATAAATAATAATTTGATAATAAATAATTGTTTAAAAAAAACGAAATTCCAAATACAAATATCATCACCATTGTTACCATAACATATAACTTTTTTTGTATTTTATTAATCTTCATATTCAAAACTATACCCCATTCCTCTATGGGTTTTTATTAAATCCCTACCTATTTTATCTCTTAATCTATTTATATGGGTGTCTACAGTCCTTTCTTCCCCAATATAATCTAATCCCCAAACTAGATCTATTAATCTTTGTCTTGATAAAATTTCTCCTTTATAATTACAAAAACACTTTATTAATTGAAATTCTATTTTTGTTAAATTTAAATCTTCACCATTATTAAAGGCTTTGCTACTTTGAAAGTCTATTTTTAATGTATCTAAATTTAATATTTTCTCCACTCTCAGCATTTTTTTAGCTCTTAATATAACTACTCTAGGATCAAAAGGCTTTCTTATATAGTCATCTGCACCAATATTTAATGCCTTAAGTTCATCTTCATTCTCACTTCTAGCTGTTAAAATTATAACCTTACATTTACTTATGTTTTTAATTTCTTTACAAACATCTACTCCACTTATCTTAGGCATCATCCAGTCTAATACTGATATATCTATTTTATTATTATAAAAAATATCTAATGCTTCCTCTCCATTATTAGCCGCGAAAACATTAAACCCCTCTTTTTGAAAATATGTTTTAAGTATAGATGTCATATATTTTTCATCATCTACTATTAATATATTCATAACTTATCTCCTCATCTTACATACTTAATTTAAAGTTATTCTAAGTTAATTGAAAATTTAAATTAAAACACTATAAAGTCATTTTAATTTAATCTTATACCTAATGTCTTAAAATTATTATTTCTTTTCAATAATAAATCTAATAACTAATTATTATAATTAATTTATATATATTAATACTCTATTTCAAATAAAGATATATTAGGTACATTACCAAGTCTTATTGGTAATTTTGTATTTCCAAGACCTGTGTTAACATATAATTTTGTATCTCTCTGGTTATTTAAATTATATAGCCCTCTTGTATATTTTTCCCCATAAGTAGTGCTTTTTAACGGTCCATAAAAAGGTATATATACTTGTCCACCATGACTATGTCCTGATAAAACTAAATCTATATTATAATCTTTAAACTTATCTACATAATCTGGCTCATGAGAAAGCAGTATATTATAATCATTACGCCTTATATTTTTAACTGTTTTTTCTATATTAGGTTTTCCTAAAAGCACATCATCTACACCTAAAATATTAATATTTTTATTTGGAGATACCTTTATACTATGGTTTTCATTAACCAAAACTTTAAATCCTGATTCTTTCATAATATTTTCATAAACCCTTACAGCGCCTCCACCATAATCATGATTTCCATACACCGCATATTTTCCTAACTTAGCATCTATTTTAGAAAGAACATTTGAAATTTCATTTATATTTTCATATTGTGAAGCTACATCTATTAAATCTCCTGTAAATACAACAATATCAGGTTCATTTTCATTAATCTTTTTAACTACTTTTTCTAGCTGGTTTAAAGAAAAAAAATCTCCTAAATGAACATCGCTAAATTGAATAATTTTCACATTACCATTATTATAATTTATATCATTTTTTAATTTAATTTCTTTTTTAATAAGCATTTTAGGTTCTATTTTTATTGAATATACCCATGCAACTACTAAAAAACACAATATTATTAAAGTTAATCTTTTGATAATCTTCATAATTCCATACTCCTATTCTTATGTATACTAACTAATTATATAAATTAATTAGCCTTTAAAAATAATATACTATACCTATATCACATGAATTTCACAAAACAATATATTTTTTATATTAAGCTTATGTAACTTTCTAATACATATAATTCTTTGATTTTATATTAGGCACATGAAATGAAATAAAATAATAAGTCAAAGATGCAATGTATGTTTTGAGTTAGACAAGGAGGTAAGATTACACGAAATAGACTGGCATACTGACTTGTTATTTTTTGAATGTGCCTTAATTAGTCTATTTAATTTTAATATACAATTATTAAGTTATTCTGAAGAATATCTTAAACCTTATTAACAATAATCTTAATTTATAAACATCTAATCCCTAGTATAAAATGAGACTTTATTCTCAATACTAACTTTGAATAAACTTATATTAAGGAGGATTAAATTTATGAATAGAGTCCATTATAATGTAGCAGGTTTAGCAAATAATGAAAGTAAAACTAAAGTTAAAAATGCATTAGATAAAATAACTGGAGTTCAAATGGTTAATGTAGATTTGGCAAGAGGCACAATAGAAGTTGGATTTAACGAACCAGCTAATGAAAATGAAATTAAGTCTTGTATAGAAAACACAGGATATACTATTTAATAAGGAAAGTCATATAAAAATGAAAAAGTGTGGGAATATAAGCAACACAAACTAGCTGGCTACACATATCATTCTAAGTTATAAAAAAGCATCGATGACTAAATTCCAATAACTTGCTTCACTTCAAACAAATTGGAATTCTTAACGTCATCAATGTTTTTTATAACAAGAATGATTAATGTTCGCCAGATAGTTTGCTAACGCTTATATCCCCGCACTTTTAATATATATACTTAACATTTTTTAACATCATTAATTTTATGAATACGTTCAATAATTAGATTTTTCAACTCCATATAATTTTTTTATACCAACACTTATCATTCTATTTTCATTAAAGAATTTTATTATTATAATAATATACAATCGAAAAGAAGGAGTTAAGCAACATGAAATATTTTAAAGTATAAAAACTTCATATGGTTAAATGCCAATAACTTGCTTCACTTCAGACAAATTGGAATTTTTAACGTCATCAATGTTTTTTTATAACAAAAATTATTAATATTCGCCAAATAGTTTGCTAACGCTTATATCCTCACACTTTTAATATACACACTTAACATTTTTTAACAACATAAATAAAACATCATTAATTTCAATATAAATTCAAAAAAGCCGCATTTTAAATGCGGCTTTTTTTATTAATCTACTTTCTTCTTTAATAAACCTAATACAATCATTCCTACTAAAGAACCTATAACTAAAGCTCCAAAGTATCCTAATGGATTAGTTATAACAGGTAATACAAATATTCCACCATGTGGAGCTCTTAATGCACATCCAAATGCCATAGATAAAGCTCCTGCCACTGCTGATCCTACAACACAAGCTGGTATAACCCTTAAAGGATCTGCTGCTGCAAATGGAATAGCACCTTCTGTTATAAATGATAATCCCATTATATAGTTAGTTAATCCTGATTGTCTTTCTCTCTTTGTAAATCTATTTTTAAAGAATGTTGTACATAATGCAATTGCTAATGGAGGTACCATACCACCTATCATAACTGCTGCCATGAATTCAAATTGTCCATTAGCTAAAGAAGCTGTACCAAATACATATGCTGCTTTGTTTATAGGACCACCCATATCTATAGCCATCATTCCACCTAAAACTGCTCCTAATAATATCTTACTACTTTCTCCCATTCCATTTAACGTATTAGTAATACCATTATTAAGTGCCGCAACCGGAGGGTTTATTACGAACACTATAAGTGCTCCTATTATTAATATACCAAAGAAAGGGTATAATAATACTGGTTTTAAGCCTTCTAAACTATCTGGCAATGTTGAAAATAATTTCTTTAATCCTACAACTAAATATCCTGCAATAAAACCTGCCAAAAGTGCTCCTAAAAATCCTGACCCACCTTCATTTGCAAGCATACCACCTACAAAACCTACTGCTAAAGCTGGTCTATCTCCTATACTCATCGCAATATATCCTGCTAATACTGGCAACATAAATCCAAATGCAGTTCCACCTACTGTTTTAAGGAAAGCTGCAAAAGGAGTGTTCATTCCAAAGTTTGCTGGATCTATACTATAATCATCAAATAAGAATGCTAAGGCTATTAATATACCTCCACCAATAACAAATGGTAGCATATGAGAAACTCCATTCATTAAGTGCTTATATATTTGACGTCCTATACTCTCTTTTTCATTTGATTCTTGTATTTCTTCACCTTTACCACTATGATGATATACTGGTGCATTTCCACTAAGGGCTTCATTGATCAAAGCTTCCGCCTTGTGTATTCCATTAGCTACCTTTGTTTGTATAACTCTCTTACCCTCGAATCTTGCCATATCCACTTTTTTATCTGCAGCTACTATAATACATTCTGCATTTTCTATTTCTTCTCTAGTCAAAACATTTTTAGCTCCTCCTGAGCCATTAGTTTCAACCTTTATGGATACTCCCATATCTTTACCCTTGTTTTCTAAGCTTTCTGCCGCCATAAATGTATGGGCTATTCCTGTAGGGCAAGCTGTAACTGCTAATACTCTATATCCTGATTTTTGTTCTTTACTATTCTCTTCATTAAGTTTTTCATTTTCCTTATCATCTATAAGTTTTAAAAACTCGTTCTTATCTTTTACATTTATTAATCTTTCTCTAAACTTTTCATCCATTAGTATAGTTGAAAGTCTTGCTAAAACCTCAAGATGTACATCACCTTTTTCTTCTGGTGCTGCAATCATAAAAAACAACTTTGCTGGCTGCCCATCTAAAGAATCATAATCCACACCATCTTTAACAACCATAGCACTTAACCCAGCATTTTTAACAGCTGTAGTTTTTGCATGAGGTATAGCTATACCATCTCCAATACCTGTTGTGCTTAATGATTCCCTCTCTAAAACTGCTTTTTTATATGATTCTTTATCTTTTAAATTTCCTGTACTGTCCATTAAATTTACTAATTTATTTATAGCTTCTTCTTTTGATTTTATACCATTACTCAATTCTATTCCGCTTTTGTTTAATAAGTCGGTAATTTTCATAATCCTTCCTCCTCTGTACTTTTTATTTAGATAATTTCCTTTAATAATTCTTCTACCTTTTCTTTAGTAGCTAATCCATCTGAAAATGCACTAGCACTTCCTGTAGCTACTCCCATTTTAAATCCATCTTCTAATGTAAAATTATTTAAATAACCAGCTATGAATCCTGCTACCATTGAATCTCCAGCACCAACAGAATTTTTCAAAATCCCTTTTGGCACCCTAGTTTTTAAAACTTCACCTCTGGATGTTACAAAGATTGCTCCATCCCCAGCCATTGATATAAGAACATTCTCTGCTCCCATTTCTCTAAGCTTTTTAGCATAATAAATTATTTCTTCTTCACTTTTTATTTCTACTTTAAATAAATCAGCTAATTCATTGTGGTTAGGTTTTATTAAAAAAGGTTTATATTTTAATACATTTAATAAAAGATCTCCAGTTGCATCAACTATAAATTTTACTTTATGACTTTGAAGCCTTTCCATTATGTTTTCGTATATATCCTTTGGTAAAGTATTAGGGATACTTCCTGCTAATACAAGAATATCTTCATCTTTTAATTTATCTAACTTCTCATATAAAGCATTTAGTGCTTCATTGTTTATATCTGGTCCCATACCATTTATTTCTGATTCTTCACCAGATTTTAATTTTACATTTATTCTTGACATACCCTCATTTAACTTAATAAAATCAGTTTCACATCCAAACTCACTAACTCTTCTCTCAATTTCTCTTCCAGTGAATCCTGCTACATACCCAAGGGCTCTATTATTTACACCTAAATTATTTAAAACTATAGATACATTTATTCCCTTTCCACCTGGATAAATCTCTTCGTAGCTTGTTCTGTTAACTGATCCTATTTTAAAATCTTTAACCCTGACTATATAATCTAGTGCTGGGTTAAATGTTATAGTATATATCACTATTTTGACACCTCCACTATTTCTGTAAATTCATTGTACTTATTATCTTCAATTGTTGTTGTAATTATTGCTGCTTTGTTTATATTTCCAAATGTAACACAACTTATTTCATCAAATTTTGAATTATCAGTTAAAATATATGCATTTCTACATCTATTAATTGCCTCTTCTTTTACTAAAGCTTCTATTATATCAGGAGTTGTATATCCTCTCTCTATAGAAATACCATTAGTTCCAAAAAAACCTTTTGTGAAATTATATTTTTTCAAGCTATTTATAGCTTCTACTCCTATTATTGCTTCTGTTGTCCATTTTATTTCTCCACCAAGTATAAAAACTTTACACTCATTCTCAATAAGTTTCTTAGCATGTTCAATTCCATTTGTTACAAAGGTTGCTCCTTTTTCTCGAATAAAATCTATCATAAGTTCAGTAGTCGTCCCCGCATCTATATATACAAAATCATCCTTCTCTATAAGGCCTGCTGCATATTTTGCAATTTCTATCTTTTCATTTATATTAAGAGTTTGTCTTACTGAAACTTTATCTTCACTTGTCTTTATGATTTTATCTAATATAGTCGCTCCCCCATGAACTTTTTTAAGTTCGCCTTCCTTATGAAGGGTATTTAAGTCTCTTCTAATAGTTGATTCTGATGAGTTTAGTTTTTCAGCTAAATCGCTTACATATACTACAGAATTTTTTTTAAGTTCTTGAAGAATTATTTCATGTCTTTCTTCTGTTAACATTAAAATCACTTCCTTGTCTATATTTATATATTAAACCTTTTCAAAAAGAAAATCAAGCATTTTCATTCAAAAACACTCAAAACCATTCACTTTATCATTCAAGTTCAATCATTTATTATTTTATAGCATTTAAAAATCTTGTTATAAATAACTAATTATGTATCAATATTTTAAATCAATTAAGGTTAATACTCCTAATTGTTATTTATTAAAATTAAAAAATAAAGCTGTATCAAAATAACTTTTGATACAGCTCTATTTTTTTAGTTACAAGTTAGTGATGTTTTTATTCACTCTGTTTATAAAAATCAGCTTCAACTTGTCACTTAAATAAATTTTTAATATCGTTTTCGTTTATATCTTGCTGTAAACACTATTCCTAATATACTAATTAATGTAATTGCAAATAACTCAATAAAATATTTCTTATCAAAACTATTATTAGTATTTTTTGAATTATCCATAGGTTTGAAATTATTTTGTCCAGGTGCTTTTTGTCCTTCTTCTTTATTGTCAACTGCTTTTTCTTCTTGTCCTTTGTTGCCACCCTTTGACATATTCATTCCTCCTAAAGCTGATAGATTTAGATTTGTACTAATTGTTCCATACTCTGTAGATGGTTGTTCTCCATTAAGCTGAGCTTCAATACTATCAGTTCTATCATTAACAAATGTAATTAATTCATTTATAGAATTCTTATATTCATCATAGGTATAAAATGCTGTTGGATCTGTTTTTACATAATCATTAATAAGATTTTGTATTTTAATTACTTTACTTTCAAAAACTCCACTATTAGCATAATCTGAAACCATTTTTTCTAGATAACTATGATACATCTCTTTATACTCATCAACTTCTAATAGCTTTCCTATTAAAGGTGCATCCTCCAGGTTTCCTGTTACTGGTGTATCAATTGGAAAGTTTACTGCCTTTTCTCCTTCATTAATTCCAAAACCTGCAAAAGACATATTTAAATCCCAAGGTATAATCTGACACACTCCATCTTTTTCATAAAGATAGTAATTGTGATACATTCCTCCTGAATAACTATCTAAATTCACCAAAAATGTATTTACTGCAAAGTATTTTAGTACTTCTTCTACATCTAAGTAATTCTCTATATTGGTTCCATCATTTAAATTTTTAATCATATCAATTACTTTTTCAAACTCTTTGTCTGTTGTACTCTTAAATAATGCACTTTCTCTTAAAGTAGAATAATCTGAAAGACTATCACCACTATATTTTAGGTTTGCCCCCCCATTGTCTTTTCCCATGTTAGGCATTCCCTGTCCATTTTTTAAGTTTTCTCCTTTACCCTCTTGATTTACTCCTTCTGGTAATTGTGGCATATTGCCTTCTTGCTGGAGAATTCTTTCTTCATTATTAATGTTTTTTTCTAAATCTTCTTGATTTACCCCTTCTGGCAATTGTGGCATATTTCCTTGTTGCTGAGGCATTCCCTCTCCATTATTAATGTTTTTTTCTATATCCTCTTTATTTACTCCTTCTGGTAATTGTGGCATATCACCTTGTTGTTTAGGCATCATACCATTATTACCATTTTTCATATTTCCTCCACCCATTCCCATAGTTTCTGGTTTATATAAATTGCCTTCTGAAGTTCCAAACTCTTTTTGCAAAAAATTTTTATCAATAACTTCAACGGCTAAATATAATCCCCATTGACTATTATTAAGCTTTATGTTGCTATATGCATATTCTGGTGTAGCTATTCCTAAAGACTCAAATAAGTCATAAGAAAGGTATTCTTTCATATTAGATGTATCATATATATTATTATTAAGCGCTAATTTCTCAATTCCATGATATGTTTGTCCTTCAATGTATTGACCAAAATCAATTTTCAAACTAAACCTATCTGTGGTATCGTCATTTGCAACGGCTGTAAGACTTGAGTTACCCTTAGGCCTTATACCTACGTTGTTAAAAGTTTCTCCATTTATAGTTATATTACAACTTTTATATTCTTCTTTTGTGGCATTTTCTAATAACCACTGCCAATCTTCATCACTTATATCAATATTTACATCCATTACTGAATCCTTGTCTAATACTTCCTCACCAGAAGTTGAAATAGACTCAGAATTTAAAACTAACTTGTCCTCTTCTTTCTTTGGAAGATAATTTATCATTGATACTACAAAAACTATTAATAGTATTGTAGTAGTTATTAAAAGACCTTTATCATGTTTTTCACACTTCACATTATTACACCTGCCTTTTTTCAGCCAGTTAAATTTCAATGCTAAATTAACCCATATAATCTCCGTTATAACTTACTAATACGACATTAGATACTCCACTTACCTTAGAAATCTCGTTTACTAATTCAGTAGTAGTGTCTTTAAGTCTAACCTCCACTGTCATCTCTATACCATTGGAAGGAGAAACCGTTTTAGATTTTACAACATGTTTTTTAACGTTGCTTGAAACTAAATCCATAGCCTTAGCTTCACTCATATCATCATCACAATTAATAACTAATATATAGGGATTATCTATAGTTTTCTTATTAACAAAAATAACCATTACAATACCTATGAAAAGAGATCCTAAAATTGCAAGGGGGATAAGTCCTGCTCCAAGTACTATACCTACACTGATTGACCAAAATAAAAATGCTATATCCAAAGGTTCCTTTATTGCACTTCTAAAACGAACTATAGAAAGAGCACCTACCATACCTAGTGATAAAATTACATTAGATGTAACTGCTAATATAATTAAAGTTGTAACTAATGTAAGTGCCATTAAAGCTACCCCAAAGTTTGCTGAATACATTACACCCTTAAATGTTTTTTTGTAAACCTGCATTATAAATAATCCCATTATAAATGCAAGTGCTAATGCTATTGCCATATCCAAAATTGATACTGAATTTAGTTTTTCAATAAAACTTGATTTAAATATATCTCCAAAATTAATTGCTTGTTGTCCCATTAATTTTTCCTCCTCTAATTATCCATAAATTCTTGATGCTGCGTACTTTGAAATTGCTGTTGCCCTACGATTATTTGTTTGTATTATATCTTGTATTATTTCAGGCAAAAACTCATCATATTTTACTTCTAAAACTATACACCTGCTATCTACCACACCTATTGTTGGTAAATTTTCATTAAATAAATCTGTACTATTAATTCCCGTTCTTATTGATTTATCAAAAGTTATCCTTACATTTCCCACTGGATATATGTACGCTTCCCTAGTATAATCTACTATTGTTTTTGGCTTTAATAAGTCGCCTTTCATTTTTGAATATAATTCAACAAATAGTGGCTTTTCAGAATCATTTAGAAAATTTATATCACCCTTAATTAGCCTTTCACACTGATCTACACTTATTTTTTCACTAACCTTATTACATAATCCATTGATTTTAGATTTCTTTTCTAATCTAATAAAAGAATAATCATCATTATAAAATCTTATACGGAATTTTTCTCTGCGATTTATTCCATTGATTTTTTCCATTAATACTTTATCCCTTAAATTATCAAAGTAAAGACTTCGAATTTTATATTCTCTATGAGAATTAGCATTTTTATCTAAGTGCATAATCTTTCTTAGTCTATTACTTATAGCCACATAATCACACATATTTATATAGTGTTTCATTTCATGTCTAAATTTTGTTTCACTCATAAATCTCACCTCCTGTTCTTAACAATTCTTATTCTAAATCTGAAACCTTAACATTGGCTTAATCATTGTAAACACAAATAAAAGAGAGCTTACACAATATAACTCATGTAAGCTCTCTTATTAGGATAGAATATTTACTTCATTACCTTTGGAACATTTAAAATGAATTCTGTTCCCTTTCCATATTGTGACCCCACTTTGATGCCAATCTCAAGTGTTTTACAAATTGACTTCAATAAACTTAATCCAATTCCACTTCCATTTATATTTTTACCTCTAACATCTGAACTTCTGAAAAAACGATCAAATATACGATTTTTATCCTCATCTTTAATACCAATTCCGTTGTCCTTAACTCTTATTAGAATACTTTTATTTATATCTTCAAAAGTTAAAGTTATTTCTCCTTTTGAGCTTGTATATTTGAATGCATTTTCAATAAGTATTATTGTAGCTCTTCTTATTTTATTATAATCCCATTGTAATTTTATATTATCCTTAGTTTTATTAACATAAAATTTTTTATCTTGCATATCAGCTAAATCCTCATAAAAATCGCTTAAATCCTCTATAAAATCATTTAAGTTCACTTCTGTAATATTTATGCTTGAATCTACATCTTCCTTAGATAGCAATAATAAATCGCTATTTAATTTTTCAAGGGATCTCACTTCACTCATCATCTTTGAAATATGCTCAAAATGAGTATCTATAGTATCTCCCCATGAATTTGCTAAAAGCTCTAATTTCCCTTTAATTACTGCTAATGGTGTTCTCATCTCATGGGAAGCATCTTGTACAAAAAAGACCTGTTTATTATACGCTTCTCTAACTGGCTTTATAATTCTCGATGCTAGATAAGCTGAAAGAATTATGGCGATTATTATAAGCACAATTAAACTTATAACTATAGCATTAGTAAGCTGTTTCATTGACTTTAATTCTGAATTAACATTTATAAATACTTGCATATTATATTGTTTGTTATCAAAACTAGTGCATCTAAACGTATATCCATTATGTTCTATCACCGATATCTTGTTTTTCTCGATTTTCGCTAAATCTGGTAGACTAGTTATATTAAAATAAGCATTGGGACTAATAAAATCTATATTTCCCCGCTCATATACAATAACTATTATATTTGGAGGAATACGTGGTGACTTAGATGGGCCCTTTTCATCCAATATATTGCCTTCATTGCTATTTATACTATTAGGTGAAATTCTCTCCAGCATATCCTTTTGCTGTAATATTTGCCTATCTACATCATTAAATAACCTAGATGAATATAAAGTCTTAGTTATTACAGTAAATATAAATAAACATAAAAATACTATTGTTACACTTATGATAATTATATTCTTCTTGGTCTTATAAAAAATATCTTTTCTCTTCATGTGTTTTAATCACCTACATTCTCATCAAGTATATATCCCATTCCCCGTTTAGTTACAACATATTTATCATATCCAAAAGGTGCAAGTTGCTTCCTTAGTCTACTCATGTACACTTCAATAATTTCTGTTGATGCATCACTATCATATCCACATATGCTATCAAAAATTTGTTCTTTAAAAAGTAACACACCTTTGTTTATGGTTAAATATTCAAGTAATCTATACAATTTTTCATTAAGTTCCAATGGCTCATCATTTATATAAGCTGTTTTAGTTTTCATATCAATATGCATATTTTTAACTTCTAGAAAATTAGGTTTTTTTATTTTACCCATACTTTTAAGTATTGCATTAATACGTACTTTTAATTCTTCCATAAAGAATGGCTTTGTTAAGTAATCATTTGCACCTAAATTAAATGCTTTTAATTTATCTCCTAACTCTTCTTTTGCTGTGAGCACAATTACTCCCGTGTTTAATGCTTTTTTAGATATATAATTTAATACGCTCATACCATCTACCTCTGGTAACATTAAATCTAAAATAACAACATCATAATCATATGCATTTAAATATTCTATAGCATCTCCTCCATCATACACAGCCTCAATATAAGAATCATTTTTAAAATATGCTACTATATTTTTACTTATTTCAATATTATCTTCTACAAGTAATATTTTTATCATATACATTCTCCCCTTATAATAAGCTTTTACTTTAATTATATCTCTTTAAGCTTAATATTAGCTTAATGTTTAATAACCCTATAAATATTATAGGGTATAAAAACTTACTTGTCTTATTTGAAAACTAATTACCTTATTTTATAATGCTTACTATAAATTTTGTATATAAAATCATTGATGAGTAAACGATATGCAATATAATATGGTTTGTAGAGTTTAAAAATCCTAATAGATTGTGAAAAGGTAAAATAACAATTTAAATAATAAAGTTGAATCTACATTAAGATTCAACTTTATTATTTTATATAATTACATTTTCAAAAACGCCCAACTAGCATTGTTGTTTTAATATACTTTTCAAATCATCCTCAGGAGTACTTATTGGTTTTATATCAAATGTTTCAACTAAATATTGAAGTACATTTGGAGATAAAAATGCTGGTAAAGATGGTCCTAAGTAAATGCCCTTTATTCCTAATGATAATAATGCTAAAAGATCGGCTACGGCTTTTTGCTCATACCATGATAAGATAATAGCCAAAGGTAATCCATTAACATCTGTATCAAAGGCATCGCCAAGTGCTGTGGCAATTCTCACTGCTGAATAAGCATCATTGCATTGGCCTACATCTAAAAGTCTTGGTAATCCCGCAACTTCCCCAAAATCTAACTTATTAAATCTATATTTTCCACAGGCAAGAGTTAAAATAATGCAATCTTCTGGAACCATTTTAGCAAAATCTGTGTAATAATTTCTTCCTGGCCTTGCACCATCACACCCTCCTATTAAGAAGAAATGTTTTATTTTTCCTTCTTTAACTAAACTGACTATTTCTTCTGCATGTGAGAGGGTTGCATTATGTCCAAAACCAACTAATATTTCCTTTGGTTCTTCATCTTCTTTAAAACCACCAAGTTCTAAAGCTTTATTTATCATCTCTGAAAAGTCTTTAGTCCCATCGTCTTTTTTCTTTATGTATTTAACTCCATCCCAGCCTACTACACTTGTTGTAAATATTCTATCCTTATAAGTTTCCCTTGGTCTCATAAGACAATTAGTTGTCATTAAAATACATCCTGGTATTCCATCAAACTCAGTTTGTTGATCTTGCCATGCTCCACCATAATTACCAACTAAATGTTTATATTTCTTAAGCTCTGGATACCCATGAGCTGGTATCATTTCTCCATGGGTATAAATATTTATTCCTTTATCTTCAGTTTGATTTAATAACATTTCTAAGTCTTTTAAATCATGTCCTGAAACTATGATAAATGGCCCTTTTTTAATATGTACATTGACTTTATTAGGTGTAGGATTTTTATATATTGTAGTATTGGCCTCATCTAAAGCCCTCATAATATCAACACTTGCTTCTCCTGTTTTCATAACAGTTCTAATTAATTCCTCTTGAGTACATTTATCATTAATTGTGATTTCCAAAGCTATAAAATAAAATTTATCAACCTCATGACTTTTATACCCTAATATTCTAGCTTGATGTCCATACGCACTTATTCCTTTAAGTCCATATATTATTGTTTGTCTCAAAGAACGTACATCTTCATCTATAGTTTGATCATACATTATTCCCGCTTTTACAGCATCTTTAAGCATTTGTTCTTTAGTGTCACTTAAGTTATACAAAGCTGCTTCTCTAGAACATTCATATCCTTTAGTCTTTGATCTTAAATCTTCCTTTAGTTTTTGTGATTCCTTAAGTAAATCAACATGAACGTCTGCATCAAAGTTTACATTAGTTAAAGTTGTAAACAATGAATTTTCTACAAATTCAACAATATTTTCATCGACTTTTTCTCCATTATCTAAGATATACTTAGCATAACAACTTATACCTTTTACCTGATATATTAATAAATCTTGCAATGCAGCTATTTCAGGTGTTTTTCCGCACACACCCATCTTAGTACATCCCTTACCACCTACTGTCTGTTCACATTGATAACAAAACATTTTATTTTCCATATAAACCCTCCTAAAATATAAATAAATCTCACTATTATTTGTTCCTCATTAAGAAGTTTATATACATATAAAAACAGGTGTTGTAATTATTTTCTCATTACAGCACCTGCTTTTTCTTACAATTAGCTATTAATACTAAAACTATCTGTTATATCAAAATTATATATTACATATAAAATATTCTTCAATAATAACTTTTCATTTTTTTCTTCTAATTAAACTAATATATTTTTTTATTTCCCCCTATATATAAATACGATCTGTTAAGTTATATGAACATTGATCTTCTCAACCTAAGGAAATACAATAAGTTTGCGAAACAAAATAATACCCCCTTAAAAGGAGAGAAG